>JADZEA010000024.1 GCA_020850775.1 bacterium | reverse complement strand
GGCTACGACTTGCCTTACTACGGTTCCGGTGCAACGATGATTGTTTGGGGAAGTGCAACAGGCTTCGACAACGACCCGATAGCAAACGCCGGCGAAGACTTTTCAGGTTTTGTTGACAGCCTCGTAACTTTAGACGGAACAAAATCTTACGACATTGATGGAGACACTTTGAGCTTTCTCTGGACACAAGTTTCCGGTACTTCGGTAACACTTCAGACACCAACTCAGCCACTTTGCAGCTTCCTCAACAGCGGTCTTGTTGGTGAGTTTTTGACCTTTGTTCTTGAAGTCAGTTCAAACACTTTCGTCGCTTTTGACACCGTAAAAGTTGAAGTTTTGCCAACTGGTTTGAGCGAAAACACGAACAAAACAAAAAATTTCAGGTTAAGTCAGAACTTTCCAAACCCGTTCAACCCAAACACAACAATCGTTTACGAACTGCCAAACAAGGCTGGTAAGTTGTTGATTTTCAACGCGAAGGGAGAAAAAGTTCGTGAATTTTTGCTTGAGAAAAAAAGCGGTTCTGTCGTTTGGAACGGAACGGATTTCAGTGGAAAACAAGTTTCGTCGGGAATTTATTTTTACAGGCTTGAAACTGAAAACGGCTTCTCCGAAACGAAAAAAATGGTGCTGTTAAAGTGAAAAATTAGTGAGAAACTAAAAGCCAGTTTCTCACTCTTTTGTCAGTTTCCTGAAATTTTCGTCAAAGTAAGTAACACAGCAGACAAAAGTTAAAATCAGGTTTGGGAAACTCGCTGCTCCAAGCAACAGGTACATTATTAAAATCTGAAATTTTACCGCTTCAAAAGGCTCTGCACCAGCGATAATCATTCCTGTCATCGCTCCCGGAAGTTGAATAATTCCAACAATTTTTAATGTGTCAAGCATTGGAAGAACCGAAGCCTTAAACGAAGCAGGAATTAAAAATTCGCTGAACTGAACCGGCTTCAAACCGAGTGCTGTCGCTGCTTCAATGTAAGTTTTTTGGTTACGGAACTCAGCTTTCATCCTGTCAAAGGAAAGTGAACAGGATTTTGTCGCCTGACCGATGACCATTCCACCGACTGGAATCACAATTTTTGGCGTGAACTCCAAAGCCTGAGCAAAAATCATCACTCCAAGCGTGCAAAACGTTCCGATAAAAATCGAAAAAAACGCAACAAGCCACGCATTTTTAAAACCTTTGCCTCGTTTTGCACAAGTCAAACTTCCGGTAGTTACCATTAAAAATAAAATTCCCGTTGTGTAAAACGGGTTTTCTTGCCCAAAAATGAAGTTCAAAACGTAACCAACAAGCATTAACTGAGCAAAAGTCCGCAAAGTCCCGGTAAACAGTTCTTTTTCAATTCCAAGTTTCTGTGTTTTAGAAAGGAAAAGCGTTACAAGAACAAAAATTAGTGAAATCCCGATTTCGTACATTTTTCAGTCTTTGTAAAGTTTGTGGATTTTAATAAAATTTTCTACCGCTTCGGGAACAAGGTAAGAAATTGGCAAACCTTCTTTTATTCTTTTTCGGATTTCCGTTGAAGAAACTTCCACAAAACGTGTTTTGTAGGTTTTGAAACTCGTTTTAAGGTTCAGTTTCCTTTCTAAAACGACGATTTCAGCAAGCTCACAAATCCTTTCCGGGTTTTTCCACTTTTCAAAAGTCAAAACATTGTCTTCACCAACCGCAAAAAAAAACTTTGAGTTTGGGTAGATTTTGTGCAGTTCTTCCAAAGTTTTGTAAGTGTAGGAAACACCTTCAAGCCTGTTTTCAAGGTCTGAAGCCTCAAAGTTTGGGAAATTTTTTAGTGCAAGCCTGACCATTTCAAACCTTGTTTCAAAAGAAACTGTTTTTTTGTGCGGAGGGTTTGCACTGACAAGGAAAATCACTTTGTCAGGTTTCAGGATTTCGTAAAGTGAATTCGCTGAAAGAATGTGTCCGACGTGAATCGGGTTGTAAGTTCCACCAAAAAGCAAAATTTTCATTTTTCCAACTCTTTCCTCTCACTTTATTTTTTAGCCTTAAAACTGTTGGTTTAATTTACTAAAATCATTAAATTTTCGGCTAAAATTTATTAGTTGAAAGTCCTGAAATTGGCAACACAAACACCACAGCTTTTTCTTACAAATTCTTATTGGACAGAGTTCAGAGCAGAAATTTTACAGGTTTTTCAGAAAGAAAACTATTTTGCTTACTTGCTTGACCAAACTTTTTTTCACCCACAAACAAACCAACAACCTTACGACAAAGGCTTAATCAATGGTTTTGAAGTTACAGAAGTCGTAAAAATTGAAGGAGCAGTTCTTCACGTTACAAAAGAACGGGTTGAAAATGATGCAATTGTTTTTTGTGAAATTGATTGGGATTTTCGTTATTTTTTGATGAAACAGCATTCTGCTTCACACCTTTTGTCCTGCCTTGTTCCAAACAAATTCAAAAAAACAGTCCTTCACAAAGTTTTTCCTGAATGGTTTTCACTTTTTCTGGCTGAAAAGATTTCACAAAAAGAAATTGACTTAATGCTTGAAAAAGCTAACGGATTTGTTTCCAAAAATTTAAAAATTGAAACTTACTTCGGGACAAAATGCACTGTTGAAGGAAAAATTAAAGGAATGGATCCGTCTTGCGAAACAGGTCCGAACAGAATTGTTGAAATTGAAAACCTTGGAAAAGAAGTTTGTTACGGAACTCACGTAAACGAAACTTCTGAAATTGGAACAATACTTTTTGACAGTTGTCTGACCTTGCCTGACGGAACTTTTAAAATCAATTTTTCACTTGAAAAACAAGGAGAAACTTGTTGAAACTTGTTGTTTTTGACCTTGACGACACTTTGATTTTGAGTAAAATTGACTACGTTTTACTTTGGCGGGAACTTCTGAAAGAGCCGCTTGGAAGAGAAATTGAATACTTTGAAACGGTTTTAGCTCCGTCTTCAACGGACAAACTTTTTTGTGAATATTTTTTGAAAAACCCTCAGGAAGTTGAAAAATGCCTTGAGAAACTCACAAAATTTTACCTTGAGAACGTTCAAAATTTTTGGGTTCCTGAAGGTGTGAGAGAACTTTCAGAAAATTTATCAAAACAAAAAATTAAACTTGCAATTTTTTCGGCAAGAGACAAAATTAGCGGGAACTTTTTGCTCAAACATTTTTGCCTTGAAACATACTTTGACTTTCTGATTTTTTCCGAAGACGTGAAAAAGCAAAAACCAAACAGTGAAGGCTTGCAAAAAATTCTTGAACACTTTAAAGTTTTGCCCGAAGAAACTCTTTACGTTGGCGACACAAAAGACGATTTGGAAGCCGCCAAAAGCCAAAATGTTGAGTTTTTTAGAGTAAGCTGGTTTCGTAAAGGTCCAAAAGACTGGCAAAATTTGAGTAAAAAACTTTTAGTTTAAAAAGGAAAAAATGGATTACGAAGTTACGATAATTGGAGCAGGAGCTGTTGGTTGTGCGATTGCTTACGAACTTTCAAAAAATTACGCTTCAATTCTTGTCATTGAAAAAGAAGACGGAATTTGCAAAGGGATTTCAAGCCGAAACAGTGAAGTAATTCACGCAGGAATTTACTACGCTGAAAACTCTCTCAAGGCTAAACTTTGTGTGGAAGGGAATGCTTTGATTTATGATTTTTGTGAAAAGAAAGGCGTTCCACACAAAAGAACTACAAAATTAATCGTTGCAAACGGAAACAGCGAGGAAATTTTGCTTGAAGAAATTTTCAAAAAAGGTACAAAAAACGGAGCTGAACTTAGGTTTCTAACTCAAGTTGAAGCAAAAAAACTTGAGCCAAACATCAACGTAACTTCTGCGATTTTCTCACCAAACACAGGAATTGTTGATTCGCATTCGTACACTCAAGCCTTGTTGACTTCTTCCGGTGCAGAACTTGTTTTGCGAACCAAAGTGGTTGGAATTGAAAAAAAATCTGGCGGTTACAGAGTCATTGTCCGCGAACACACAAGCGAAGAGTTTAGCTTTACTACAAAAATTTTAGTGAACAGTGCGGGACTTTACTCTGATGAAATTGCAAAACTTTGCGGAATTGAGGAAGCAAATTACACTTTAGCCTTTTGTAAAGGTGATTATTTTAGCGTTCAAAACGGAAAAAACAAACTTGTTAACCGTTTAATTTATCCCGTTGTAAAAAAAGATTTTAAGGGTCTTGGAGTTCACGTTACACTTTCGCTTGGTGGGGAAATGCGTCTTGGTCCAGACGTTGAATTTATTTCAAAAGCTGAAAATTATTCAATTAGCCCAAACAAAAAACAAGCATTTTACGAAGCTGTAAAGTCATTCTTACCTTTTGTAGAAATTGAGGATTTAAGCCCTGAGATGTCAGGAATTCGCCCAAAACTTGCATTTTACGAAGGTTCACCGGATTTTGTGATTAACGAAGAAAGCGGGAAAAACTTACCAAATCTTGTAAACTTGATTGGAATTGAATCACCGGGACTCACGTCTTCGCTTGCAATCGCAAAAGTTGTTTTGCAAAAGTTAAAATCCGTTTAAAAACCCTACCTTAAAATTTCCTTTGCAAGTTCTTTGTTTGTTTGGTTTAGCTTTTGTTTTGCTTCATCGGTGAAAACACTGTTTTTATACTTTTCAAGAAAAATTTCAAGTTCCTTTTTTGCTTCTGCATATTTTTTGTCTTTAAGCAAAGAGTAGCCTTTTCTGTACTGTGAATCATCGGCAAGTTCTGTGTCGTAATAATTTTTCAGCACAAAATCGTAGTACACCAAAGCACTTTCGTAAAGTCCCATTTTTCTGTAAGTTTCACCATTTTCAAACATTTTTTTAGACAGTTTGTAACGGCACTCCCTGATTTTTTTTTCAATTTCAGGAACAAGGGAACTTTGCGGATAAGATTCCAAAAACTCCTGAAACTTTACCATTGCTTTTTCAAGGTCTGTAATGTCAAGACCCGTATTTTTTGGTGCTAAAAGGTAAAGTGAAAGTGCAACTTTGTACTCTGCATCGTCGATAAATTCGCTGTTTGGATAGTCGTAAGTTAACCTTTTGTACTCGGATTCCGCAAGCAGGTATTGTTTTGTCTCAAAATAGCATTCTGCAAGGTAAAATTGTGCGTCGTCAGCAATGTTTGAACCTGCAAAGTTTAAACTAACAATCGTGAATTCCTGAATGGCTTTTTCGTACTTACCTTTTTTGTAGTAGGAAAAAGCTAAATCAAAACTTTCCTGAGAAGTTAAGGAACCCTTTTTAGCTTTTCCACTGCAAGAAAAAAGGCTAAAAGACAAAACTAACAACAAAAATATTTTCATTAAAACCTCTAAAATTATTTGCGAATCATAAAAAGCAAAATTATTGCACTTGCTGTTGCTCCACCAACTAAAATTGGGTCAAGAATTTTCCTGAAAAATGGAGTTGTTTGTGGAACTTTTGATTTTGTAAAATTGAAAACATCGTTTTCCAAGTCTGAAATGGATTTTACCCGTACAACGTCTGAAAAAGTTTTTTGAACAACTTTGCTTTGCCCGTCGCCAAAAAAAATTACTTCAAAAACAAAATTACGCTTCACACTTTCTGATTTTTGGAAAAGGCTTGAAACTGTTGTGTAAATTACTGAACACCTTGTAATTTCAACTTTTAAGTTTAGTAAAGCCTCCTGTTTGGTTGTGTCTGCAAAACTTACAACTTTTCCTTTCAGAGTTTCCGAAATAATTTGCTTAAAAACTCCTTCACCTTCAAAAGGTTTAATTGAAAAGTTAACTGACTTTGGCAGGAAAGTCTCCGTTTCAAGCGTTGTTTCCACAAAAAGCCTTCTAAAAATATCAAGATTTGTGTTCTCCTGAGAAAAAACAGCTAAGGGAAAAGCCAAAATCAAAAATGTCAGATAAAAAAAATTTCTCACTTTAATCCGTAAAAAGTTTGTCTAAAGATAAAAAGAAAATCCGGAATTAAAAATTAAGAATTAAGAAAAGAAATTTAAAAGCCTGTAAAAGACCTCTCTTCCCCAAACCGGTAATTCTTTTGTGCCTTTTCAGTTAGTCTTCTTTCTTTGATTTTTATTTTTTTTTGCGTTTCTTCCGTAAAATCCAAAGGAGTTAAAATGCGGCATTTTTTCAAGTTTGAGTTTGAGCATTTTTTGGCTCGTTGCGGTTTTGAAAACGTAAATGTTTTTGCTGGCTGCACCAAAAACACTTTTGGTTCTAAAAATCCCGGTGAACTGATTTTTGTAGCTAAAAAATTTAATTGAAAGTTAAAAAAACCTTGAAAATAAAAGCAATTTTTTTTGACCTTGACGATACTTTGCTTGACCATTCTTTTGCGGAGCTTCAAGCACAAAAGGAAATTTTCAGACTTTACAAACCAATTTTTAACGGAGTAAGTTTTGAAAATTATCACGAAACTTACGTTAAACACAATTCAAAACTTTGGGAATTGATTACACAAGAAAAGATTACAAAAACATACCTGCGGCTTCACAGAATCAAAGACACGCTTGAAGAACTAAACTTAAACTCTGAAAAATCAATGGAAATCAGCGATAATTACATTGAAATTTACTCGCGAAATTTTTCCCTTTCAGAAGGAACGGTTGAAATTCTTGAACACTTTAAAAATCAGTTTCCACTTGGAATCATTACAAACGGTTTTGGCGAAATCCAGGTTCAAAAACTTGAGAAAACGGGTCTGAAAAAATATTTTCAAACTGTGATTTGTTCTGAAAATGTTGGAAAAATGAAACCTCATCCCTTGATTTTTGAAACTGCGACAAAATCTTTAAATATTTTGCCAAACGAAGCAATTTATGTTGGCGATAACTACAATGCAGACATCATTGGTGGAAAAAACTTTGGAATGCAAACTGTTTTCTACAACCCAAAAGGTAAAATTATAGAAAATTCCGTTGCAGACTTAGAAATTGCGAATTTTTCAGAGTTGAAAAAATTTTTCGGCTCAAACTAAAGTTTTAATTTATCTGTTATTTTAAACAAAAATTTTCTTTGATTTCCACAACCTTCAGGTTTATTTTAAAAGAAAAAATAAAGAAAACAATGTTAAAACTTGCTTACAAAACAATCGTCTTTTTAGGTTTTTTGTTGGTTTCAAGCATTTGCCTTTACGCAGATTCCCCCAAAATTACCTATGAAAATTCTTGCACTTCCTGCCATTCGCCAGATGGAAAACCAACAAAAAAATCTTCAGTTGACTTCGCTTCCCTAATCTGGCAAAGAAGTAAAAGCAACTTGGAATTGTTCAATTATTTGAAAACTGAACCTGAACACTTCAAATTGTTTGAGTTTAAAGAAGAAAACATTGAAAAAATTGTGCGAAGAAAAATCCGCAACTTTGCCATTGAAAAAGAAATTATTTTAGCTAAAAACGTTACAGCCGAACAAATTTTTGGAAGAAATTGCAGCCGTTGCCATTCCGCAACAGGTGAACCAATTTTTCCGTTCGCAAAAAAACTTAGCGAAAAAGATTGGCAAGACAGTGTTTCTGATGATTACATTTTTGAAATTATTGAAAATGGAAAAGGTAAAATGCCTTCTTACATTGGAAAACTCACTGAAAATGAAATTTGGGCAATCGTTAAATTTACCCGTGGAATGAGAAAATAATGCTTCGTCGCAGCTTTTTCAAAACCTCCTTTTACTCTCTTTTGGCAACTCAGTTACCTTTAGATTTTTTTAGCAAACAAACTCCAAAAATTTCAGGCAAAATTGTTGGCACTTCAAAAAATTTCGGGCATCTTTTACGAAGTGGAATTGCTCAAAAAATCCCTTCAAAAAAAATAAAAACTTCTGTTGCAATCGTTGGCGGCGGAATCTCAGGGCTTTCTGCAGGCTGGAAATTTAAAAAAACCGGGTTCAGCGATTTTTTGATTTTTGAGCTTGAAAAAAATGCAGGTGGAAACTCCTCTTTTGGCGAAAACAAAATCTCAAAATTCCCCTGGGCTGCTCACTACTTGCCGGTTCCGACTGAAGAATCCAAAGCTGTTCTTGAAGTTTTAGAAGATTTTGGAGCAATTAATTCTTACACAGTTGAAGGAATTCCAGTTTACCGAAAGGATTTTTTGACACGAAAACCTGAAGAACGGATTTTTGTGAACGGAACCTGGCAGGAAGGACTTTTTCCTTATTCAATTGCCACAAAAGAAGACTTGAAGCAATACCTTGATTTTACTAAAATTTGCGAAACTTACAAAAATTTCAGAGACAAAGAAGGGAGAAAAGGTTTTGCAATTCCTCTCAGGCTTAGTTCTCCTGAATTTTTTGAACTTGATAAAATTTCAATGAGTGATTTTCTAAAATCAAAAGGCTTGAACTCAAAACTTTTAACGTGGTTTGTAAACTACGGAATGCGGGATGATTACGGCGGAACGATTGAAAACGTGTCTGCCTGGGCAGGAATTCATTACTTTGTTTCACGAACAGGCAAAAATGGTTACGGAAAACTTGGCGAACAACTAACCTGGCAAGAAGGTAACGGTTGGTTAACCCAAAATTTTACCACACTGCTTGAAGGAAAAATACAAACTCAACACCTTCTTTTTGAAATCAAACAAACAGAAAACAAGGTTTTGCTAAAATTTTTGAACACTGAAAATCACGAAGTTTGTGAGGTTGAAAGCGATTTTGCAGTTTTAGCTTTACCAAAATTTATGCTGAAATACTTTTCTAAAGAGTTTGGAGAAAAAACAGCTTTTGATAATTTTGATTACTCTTCGTGGTTAGTTGCAAACCTGACAGTTACGGAAATCCCACAAAACGAGGGTGTAAAACCTTGTTGGGACAATGTGATTTTTGAAAGCGATTCGCTTGGTTACGTGATTGCAACTCATCAAAAAAAGAGGAATGAAGCCGTTCCAAGCGTGTTGACTTACTACTTTCCATTTTGTAAAAGTTCAAAAACAGAACGGAATTTTGTAAATGAAAAAAGTTGGGAAGATTGGAAAACATTGATTTTAGACGACTTGAAAAAGGCTCACGGTGGAATTGAAAAACTTGTTACAAACATTGATTTAATGGTTCTTGGGCACGGAATGGTTCGTCCAAAAGTGAATTTTATCTGGAACGACGAGGTTTTAAAACTTAGTGAACCTTTAGGAAAAATTTACCTTGCACATTCGGATTTAAGTGGAATTTCCATTTTTGAGGAAGCAAATTTTTGGGGAGTTTTTTCTGCACAAAAAATTTTGGGGAAACTTGGAATTAATTTTAAGGATTCTTTGAAGTAACTTTTTCAGCAAACAAAGTTCGTTGGCAATTTTACTTCAAATTAATTTTTCTGCCAAAAATTCTTACTTCGCTAAAAGCAAAAAGCACTTCCTTTGCAACCCAAAGTACGACTAAAAAAATTATCACGGCAAAAGAACACGAAATCGCATAAGTTTTATTTTTTATTGGGTTTCCGCAATTAGGACAAGCCAAAGCCTTTGTGCTAACGTCTTTTCCACATTCTTTACATTTTTTCAGAGCCATTTTCAGTTCCTTTCAAACTTACAACTTTAAAATAGTAAATTTTTTTGTACTTTTCTAACACAGAAAGTGATAAAGTTAGAAAATTCAATAAGTGGTTTTTC
>JADZEA010000023.1 GCA_020850775.1 bacterium | reverse complement strand
TGGTTTTGCGGAAGGTCTGCCCTGAAAGTTTTGTAGCCTCCGACAAGCGAAATTCTCGTTTCCGGAAGGTAAGTTGTGAAAAAATGGTTTTGGTTTCGCCAGGCAAGTTCAAAATCAGTTTGCAACTGCTTTTCAGCAAAGCTAACCTCTTCGTAGCCTTTGTAGTGAAAAAACCCGCTTGTGTAATTAAAGTCGTTTTCTGTTTTTTGGTAAAAGAAGTCTGTTTCAAGCAAAAATTTTGACCCCAAAAGTTCAGGATTGGAAAAAGCAGCTTTTCCGGTGTAATTTTTTTTGTTTGCAAGTGTGAAAAGCCCGTTCAAACTGTTGTCTTTTCCGCTAAAATTTCGCCAGAAAGCGGTTCCGCCAAAAGCTGTTCCGGTTTCTCCACCGATTGTCAGGAAAGGAAAAATTCCGATTTGATGTTTGTGAAAAGTAAAGAAATCGTAAATCCTTGTGTGAATTGCGTATTTTTCTTCCCAAATGAAAAATTTCCCGATTGGGTAAACTCCGGCGTCCCAGATTTTTTGTGGAAACTCAAGTAAAAGATTGTGTTCAGATTCATAAACTTGTGAAGTATCCTCCTTGCTTGTTTGTGCGAAAAGAGAACTTGTAAACAAAAGTAAAAAAACTAAAAACATCATTTTCCCCTGTGATTTTTGAAGGTTAAATTTAAGATATTTTTGCTCAAAAAGTTTAAAAGAAAAGGTTTTAAAAAAAATGTGTGGAAGATACTCAATTTTTACAGAAGCGAAAGAACTTGAAAAACGTTTTAGTGCGTTCTTTAAAGATGATTTTTCCGCTCACTACAACGCAACTCCAAACCAAAAATTACCGGTTTTGCCAAACACTGACAAAAGAGAAATTCAGCTTTTTCGTTGGGGATTAATTCCCTGTTGGTCAAAAGATTCTTCACACGGAAATAAAATGATTAATGCCCGTGCAGAAACAATTACCGAAAAACCAAGTTTTCGCAGTGCCTTGAAAAAACAACGTTGCCTCGTTCTGGCTGATGGTTTCTACGAGTGGAAACAAACTCCAAACGGTAAAATCCCGATGCTAATCACACTGAAAACGGGAAAAACTTTTGCTTTTGCGGGACTTTGGGATGTCTGGAAAAATGAAAACGGCGAAACAATCAGAACCTTCACAATCATTACAACAGAAGCTAACGGGTTAGTTTCCGAAATTCACACGCGAATGCCTGTGATTTTACCACCGGAAAAGGAGAATTTTTGGTTGGACAACTCCCTGAAAGAAACCAATTTTTTAGAAATGCTCAAACCCTTCCCTTCGGAAGAAATGCTTTCTGTTGCCTGCAAGCCAAAAGAAAAAAATGATAAAATCCTGCTCTTTAAAGACTTGTTTTAAAAAAATTTTACTGCCTCAAAACAAAAAAACCTTCAAGCTCTTAACCTGAAGGTTTTTTAAGTTTAAAAGAAACAAAGTTTTTACTTAGAAAGCGAAACAACGTAATCACGAATTGCGATAATTTGTTTGTCTGCGTTTCCCTCAAAGTGTTCCTGTGTAAGCGGGTAACGTTCACCTGTTGACTCATCGTAGTAGAAAAATCCGGGCATTTTTGTTCCCGGAGTGATTGCCTGCGGATCTTTCAGCCAGTCAACAATCCAATCAGGTTTCAAACGTGTTTTTGCTTTTCCAAGATCCGGAGCAAGGCTTGAAGGGTCAAGGCTTTTTCCTGCAACTCCGTTAACCAAGTGGCATTTTGTGCACTGAGCAATATTAAAAAGTTCTTCACCTGCTTTCAGGTTTTCAGGGTTTGGCTTAAAATCTGCAAAGTAAGTTTGCCCGACTTCCTTACCAACTGCACCCTGAAAATATTTGTGAACAGTTGTAACCTGCTCGTTATTGAAACCAAAACTTGGCATTCTGATTTTTAACCAGGGACGAATCGGAGAAACATTGTTCAGAAGGTTTGTGAGCCAGTCTTCTTGCGTTTTATCGCCTTGTCCCATAAGTTTTGGCGGAGCTTCGTCCGGATTTTCGTAGTGAGAATAAATCAAACCGCCAACTTCACCTTCAAACAGATGGCAACCGACACAATTTCTTTGTCTGATAAAATTTTGCCCTTCGTAAAAACCTTTTTTTTCAGGAGTAAGGTGTTCAGCGTACTCCTGATTTTGGAAATCAAGAATCCAACCTTTCATCAAAACTGTCAAAGCGTGTGCTTCTTCGTCACTAAGCCCAAAACTTGGCATTACACTTTTAATTCTTTCAGTTGTGTAATCACGAGGTTCTTTGATTTTGTGAAAAATCCAGTCTTGCCAGGTTTTTTCAATTTTGTTTGGGTTTTCAACCTGAAGTCTGTCACCAAAATCAAGTTCTTCCGTTGTCTTTCTTGCGATGTCTGCAAGGCTTACAGAAATGTTACCTTCATTTTCAGTTCCATTAATGTTGTGGCAACCGTAACAACCGTACTTCAGAATATTTTTCCTGCCTGCTTCAATTTTTGCTGCGTCTTCAAGACTTGAAAGAGTAACTGTTGGTTTGTAGTTTGTGTCTTTCAAAGTCAGCAAGTAAGTTGTAACGTCCTGAAGCTCAGAATCAGAAAGTCTAAGGCTTGGCATTCTTGATTCTACGTGATAATTTTTAGGGTTTTTCAACCAGTCGTAAAGCCAGGTTGCATTGACTTTTGTTCCAACTTTGTTTAAATCCGGACCAAAGCCATTTCCTTCTTTAAGTCTGTTTGAAACAGGAAACTTATCGCCTACAGTGTGGCAGGCTTGGCAACCGATTTCTTCAACGAGTTTTTTTCCGTTTGAAGCAGAGCCGCTCACAAATCCGGTAACAGGTTTGTAATCCGATGTTTTATCCAAATCCATCAAAAATGCGGTGATGCTTTCAGTTTCTTCGTCAGTCAAGTGAAAATCAGGCATTCTTGTGTTTGGATAAAAATCTCTTGGGTTTTTTAGCCAGGTTGCAATCCATTCCGGGTTAGTTTTTTTAGCAATTGCATTTAGCGGAGGACCGTTTTTGACGAGTTTTTCCTCCAAAGGCAAAGCATGGCAACCGTTACAGCCTAAATCCATCACGAGTTTTTTACCTGTAAGCATTACTTCAGCACCCGGAAGATAATTAGCAGTTTTGTGGCACTTGAAGCAGGAACTTTGAGTGTAATCGTGCTTTGTGATTTTAGTTGAGTCTGTGTTGGCTCTTGTGTAAGGATCCTGGATTGTTTCAAGCATTGGAAAAAGCCAGTGGTGGTCGCCTTCGTGAGCGTCGTGTTCAGTTAAAGCAATTCCTTGTCCTGCGTGGCAAGTCGTACAACCAAGTTTTTCAATGTTGTGTTTTTTCAAAAGTTCGTGCTGGTCTTTGTGAAAACCAAAAGGTTGTTGAGTAACTTCAGCCATTACAGGGTCATTAATTCCTGCGTGGCAAGTTTGGCAACGTTCAACTTTTGGCAAGTAATCACTAAAATTACCTTTTGTGTAGTCAGCAAGAACAAATTGCTTAATTTCAACTCCAAGGTGCGAAGCAGCTTCAATTTTTTCCTGAATTGCAATAATTTTTTCTTCAAGGACATTTTTTTCATTTTGAAGTGCTTTGATGTTTTTATTGATTTCGTCAATTGGAAGCATTGCTTGAGCAATTTCATCTTTTTTAGCCTGAATTTGAGGGTTTAGTTCTTCAATGATTTTTTCTGTTTCACGAAGTTTTTGCTCGTAAGCACTTCCGTCGTGCCCTTCTTGAAGTGCGTGTTTGAAAAAATAGTAGTACTCGTCAGAGTTAGCTTTTTCAAACTTGCTTTTTGTTTCTAAGTCAGCAAGTTCGTAGTTAAGATTTTTAATTTTTTCACCAAGAGTTTTAAATTCAGGAGCGTCTAATTTTTTACTTTCTTCCTGAATTTTTTTATCAAGTTCAGCAATTTGGGTTGAATCCGCTTCAGATTTGGCAGCTTGAAGTTGCTTGTCAAGTTCCTGAAGTTTTACAGTTTTAAATTCCTCCTGGTAGTGTTTCCAGGGTCTTCTTGTGAAAGTTTCATCGTAAACTGCTCCTGCGGTAAACAAACCCAGCAAACCGCTGAAAATCAGGAACCAGGTTCCTACACTTTTTTCGTTAGATTTTTGTTCTGGAATTTCAGACATAGCTTTTTTTCCTTAAATTTTAAATATTAAACCATGGTGTTACCCAGATGTACTTAATGTTTAGCGTTACTCTCAGGATGATTTTGATAACTACACCAAACATCATCAGGTAAAGCGAAGAAATTGTAAAGTATCTAACCATTCCCATTGTTTTCAGGAGTTCAGGTTGTTTTTTCCCGAACCATTTCAGTGGCAAAACAGTTCCAATTCCAAAGTATCCCAAAGTAACAATTCCACCAAAAATACTTGCTGTTGTGTAGTCTCTGATTCTAAAAAGTTCTGATAAATCCACGTTTGTAAGAGCAACAACTTTGTGAGTATCCCATTCATTCCAGGGAGCAAACCAGTTCCAACCCGGACCTCTCAGGAAAGTTCCTGAAATGATTAACGTAATCCAAAGGACTAAAAACCCGAAACAGAAAGTCCAAATCGCAAGTTTTCTTTCTTTGTAAGTGTAGTAACCATTTCCCTTTTCATTAAAATCTATGTAAGGAATTGCCATTAAGCCGATAATAATTATTGAAGGTAAAACAACTCCTGCAATCCAGGGGTCAAAGTAAACGAGCAGTTCTTGCAAACCTAAAAAATACCAGGGAGCTTTGGAAGGGTTCGGAGTTTTGGAAGGGTTTGCAGGTTCTTCCAAAGGAGCATCAATTGCAATCGACCAAACAGTGAGAAGCAGCATTACAACAATCGCAGCAACAAACTCTACTTTGACAAGATTTGGCCAGGTTTGGACTTTTTCAGAGTTTGCCATTTCGCGGGTAACTTCAGATTTGTCGTTGGCAAAAGCTTGTTTGAATGCCCAAACAGTGTAAAAAATAATCAAGAAAATCAAACCAACAATTGGAATATTGTCTGGTTTTTTTACTTGTTCTAAAAAATGTTCCATTTTACAGTTCCGTAAATTTTAAGTTTAAATTACTTTTTTTTATCAGAAGGTCTTGGACCAGAGATTCCGCCATCTTTTCTTACACGCCAAAAATGCACAGCAATAAAAACTGAAATTGCAATTGGCAGGAAAATCACGTGAAGGACATAAAATCTCATCAAAGCAGCAGGTCCGACGACAGTTCCACCAAGAAGTGCAAACCTGACATCATTATCGGCACGCATTCCAAGTTCTGGTCCCAAAGGTCCTTCGTGCCCAAGTATTGGAGTTGCGCGAGCCATGTTTGTTCCGACAGTAACCGCCCAAATTGCAAGTTGGTCCCAAGGTAAAAGGTAACCGGTAAAACTTAACAAAAGGGTAAGAGTCAGTAAGATTACGCCGATTCCCCAGTTAAATTCTCTTGGTGGTTTGTAAGAACCAGTCATAAAAACACGAAACATGTGTAACCAAACTGTAATTACCATTAAGTGAGCAGCCCAGCGGTGCATGTTTCTCATAAACAGTCCAAAAGGGACATCGTGTTGTAAGTAGTTCATGTCGTCGTAGGCGAATTCGGCTGTCGGTCTGTAGTAAAACATTAATAAAACACCTGTAACAGTCAAAACAAGAAAAAGCAAAAATGTAATTCCACCCATTCCCCAGGTAAAACCAACATCAGTTGCGTATCGCGGAATTTTAGTCGGATGAAGATGAAGGAAAACATTATCCAAAATTTGAAGCATTCTGTTTCGGTTGGTATCCTCGTAAGGATGCCTGAAAACAGATTCCCAAACCTGCGATTTTGTTACTTTAGAAAAATTGAACATAAACAAATACCTTTAATTATTTTTTAAGCCTTTAAAAATGCACCTGGTTTATCCCATTGCTCTTTTTCCCAAAGAAATTTTATACTTTTATCAATGAGAATTTGTCCGTCGTCTGCTTTTGTAATTTTTAATCTTTCAAGTGGACGAGGTGCAGGACCTTCAAAATTTACTCCTGACCTGTAAAATCCACTTCCGTGGCAGGGACACTTAAACTTGTCTTCAACTTGTAGCCATCTCGGAGTGCAACCCAAGTGTGTACAAATTGCAGAAAGAGCGTAAAATCCATCTTCATTCCTGATTATCCAAACTCTTTGCTCTTTTTGGAACTTTTCACTTACGGTTCCAATTGTGTAATCATTTGGTAAGCCAGCTTTAAAGGTTGTTGATGGTTCAAAAAGCACTCTCGGAAACATAAAACGTAGTGAGCCTCCAAGCATTATTCCAAAAAATGCAAAAAAAGAACCCCAGCCAATCTTTGAAAAAATGTCTCTTCGCCCAAACCAAATGTGAGCTTCATCTTTTTGTGGTTTAGCCATTATTTCTCCTGTTTAAAATTAAATTAGATTAATTCCGCTTTTTAACCTTCTTTTTAAAGGAAAGCAAAATATAAATAATTTGCATTTTTAAAGCAACATTCTAAAAAATATCTTTTCTCTTACTCTAACTTTAAATTTGCGAAAAACCATTGTTTTTAAAGAAGTTTTGCTAATTTAATTTTTTGTTTTTTTATCTCTGAAGCCTATAAAAATCACTTAGAAAATAATCTTTCAAGCAAACTTTTCTTTTTTGGCGGGTAAACTTCCCAAAAAACTTCTTCTCCGGCGTAACCAATTCCTGTAAAAGACTTAATAAACCAATTTACACCACGCTGTAACTTTACTTCCTCTTTTTCTTCATCAATCCCAATCACTTCTGACCAACCAACGTTTGGAATAAAAAGTTGGTTTCCAAGCTCAAAGTAAGGCTTAACTTTCTTTTTCATTTTTATTCCTTACAAAAAATTCCCGCCTGATTTTTATTAATTCTGCTCCAATGCTTATCGCAATTTCTTCAACTGATTGCGAACCAATGTCAAGCCCGATTGGAGCGTGAACTCTGTCCAAAACTTCCTGAGAAATCCCTTTTTCACGGAGTTCCGTAAAAATTGTCCTGATTTTTTTTCTGCTTCCAATCATTCCGATGTACTTCGCCTTTGTTCTGCAACAACCTAAAAGTGCCGTTTCATCAAACTTGTGCCCGCGTGTTACAACAACAAGGTACGAATTTGCATTAATTGGCAACTTGTCAAAAATGGTCTCAAAGTTCTCAACAAAAATTCCATCCGCTTCCAAAAACCTTGACTTGTTTGCAAACTGCTTTCTGTCATCAACAATAAAAACATTAAAATCAATCATTTTTGCGATTTTGTAAAGACAAAAACCAACGTGCCCTGCTCCAAAAATAAAAAGTGATGGTTTTGTTAGCGGTTCAATCAGAATTTTAACTTTTCCACCACAAATTAAACCACTTTCAATGTTTTCATCGTTCAAAAGAAAACTGACAGTTCTTGCTTTGTCAGTTAAAATTACGTCTTTTGCTGCTTGCCAAACCTCCGCTTCAACACAACCTCCACCAACAGTCCCGATAAAAGTTCCGTCAAGTTTAACAATCATTCTTGCCTGAACTTTCCCGGGAGTTGAGCCTTTTGTGTCAACAATTGTTGCTAAAGCCGCAGGAATTCCGCTTTTGCGAACTCTGACGATTTCCTCAAAAATGTCAATGTCTTTCAAATTTTAGCCTTCGTTTAATAAAAACAAAATGAAAATAAAAAAATTTAGGAACTTGTCAAACTTTTGATTAATTTTTGCCTGAAAAAATTTAAGGAAAAGTTATGAAAATAATTTTAACTACCTGCAAAACAAAAGACAGCCACGAAATTGCTTTAAAACTACTTAAAGAAGGTTTGGCGGCCTGTGTGAGTTCCATTTCAGGAATGCGAAGCCGATACGTCTGGAAAGGTGAAATTCAAGTTGAAGAAGAAAAACAATTACTCATCAAAACTTCGGACAAAATGCTTGAAAAAACACTGAAAAGGCTTGCAGAAATTCACCCTTACGAAATTCCTGAAATTGTTGTGATTACTCCGGAGTACATCAGTGAAAATTACCTGAACTGGATTAATCAAACACTTGATAAATAAAAAAACCCTGATAAAATCTTACTTTTGTCAGGGTTAAAAATTATTAAAATCAAAGTTAGTTCTATTTCAGTAAAACCATTTTCTTAGTTTCTGTAAAATCTTCTGCTTCAAGTTTGTAAAAATAAACACCGCTTGAAACCGGATTTCCCATTTCATTTGTTCCGTTCCATTCAACAAAACCGTTTGCTTTTTTGAGTTCAAACTCACAAACTACTTCACTCAAGATATTAAAAATCAGTAGTTTTCCCTTTGGGTTTTTGTGCGGTTTTGGCAAAACAAAATGTATCACAAAATAATCAGGCAAAAATCTCATTAAAAATTATTTCCAGGTTCTCATCAAAATTTCCAGATAAATCTTTGTGAGGAATTCCTAAGTTTTCTAATGCAAGTTTAAAACGTTTAAATCCATTTTCACTTCTCATTTCAACCCAGTTAATTCCCAAGTAGTCAAGTTGATTTTTGTTTTGGATTGAAAGTTTGTCTGCAACAAATACATTGGTTGAACGAGCAATTACGGCATCAGCACTTTCAGGGTTTCCACTACCCATTAATTTTACTTCACACAAATATTCTTTGCCGTCTTTCAGTAAGTAGAAATCAATTTCTCTGTCAAATCCTTTGGCATTGTCTTTTTTAAATTTTGCTTTGTAGTTGCTTTCATCAACAGAATATAGTTTGCAAAGCGTTTTCATTAATGGGTTTTCAACCCGTTTACCAGCTGTGCTCCAAAGTCCACCACGAAGTTCTGCCCGTTTTACTGCGAGTGTGTTTATTACTATCAAACTTTCACTCACATTCAAATCAACAGCAACACCTTTAAATTTTATTGTTAGTGTCAACTCAAGTTCGTGTTCTGTTTCAACTAAGTTTTTAATACTCTCATAAAGAACATCATAATGTTCATTTGCCGCATCTATGATAATTTCTTTAGTTGAGGAATTGAACATGTTATGAATGGTTTTCTTATTCAATCCTGAGTTGATTGCAATTTCTTTTGCTGGAAGTTTGGGATTAAGAAATGCTTCTTTATACCAATCAACTGTAATGTCTTTACTTTGAAGTTTTGCATCAATAATTTTCTTAAAAAATTCTATTGCAAATTGCAAGAACTCCGCATTTATGAGAGTTATTACTTCAATTCTATAATCACCCCCTTTTAAAAGTTTATGAATAATATTTTTTGCGACTTGTTCTGTTAATGTCATTTTATTGTTTTCTCAAATTCTTGAAGGACTAAAAATTTTGTTTCTATTGTGTCAAATATTTCATTTGATTTTTTTGACTTCATGTAATCAAAGTATGTTTCATCTTTCTCTGTCAGGAAAAAATAACGACCTAAACTTTTTGCAGTTTTTCCCACTGTGCCGCTACCTCCAAATGGGTCAAAAACCAAGTCACCCTTGTATGAGTAGTATTGAATAACTCTTTTGCAAAGCTCAACCGGGAACACTGCAGAATGAACTTTATCGAAACAAGGGTCAATTTTCCAAACATTTGTGGTTTCGTAACCTTCTGGAACTTTGCTGTCCCAAACGGTCTGCCATTCATACTGGCGAATGTTCCAATCCAAAAGTTTTTCAGTCGATTTTCTGTAAACCATTAAATACTCAGTTACTGAATTAGGTTTGTAACCAAGCGGTTTTCTGTGTTGCTGAAAACCACCAATGCGATTTTTTACACTTGCTTCTGGTTTCATCCAAACAATGTCGTCAATAAAATCCCAACCCATTTCCATTAAGTAAGGGTGAATGTCAAAAGGAATAGGATAGCGTTTACTGCTGTGTGAACGACTTATTCTTGGAATGATAATTGGCGAAGTGTTAACTATAAGAAAACGTCCTTCTTTTGTTATGCGGTGAACTTCTCTGAAAACGTCCGCAAGAAATTCCAAGTATGCTTTGTAGCTTGGGTAAATTGAATAATCTCTTGCGTTGTAGTAAGGCGGTGAAGTGAATGTCAAGTGAATGCTCTCGTCTTTGAGTAATTTCATTGCTTCAATCGTGCCGGCATTAACTACAACATTTTTCAGGTAACTGTAACTCTCGGTGTGTAGTTGTGCGTTCTTGTCTTTCTGTTCTGCGAAATACTCTTTGTAAATAACAGTCCGCACCATTTCATTTTCATGATTTAGCAAAGGTTTTAAACTGTCATCAACTTTTCTGTCGCCTTTGAAAACAAGTAGTCCGCGAATAGCCTGACAAACTATTTTTGGGTCATTATCTTGCAGAATTTCTGTCAGGATATTTTGCCCTTTTTTAGTTCTCATTCGTCCGATTGATGATACCGCTTCACGTCTTACATTTGTGTCGCTGTCATTAAGGGCAGTTTGTTTAAGAATGGACAAAAATTCTTCGTTACCTAATTTTCCGATTGTCTTTACAGTCCAAAGTTTTACTGTCGGGTTTTTATGACCAAGCAAGTCAGGCAGGAAACTTCCGTCAAAGTCTTTCGGTAGTTGTCCTAAATTTTCAAGAATGAAAGTCAAAGAACCGCTGTCCCGATAGTTTTTTACAAGGTTTCCAATAGCTCCGTTGCCGTTATTTTTCAGACTTCTTATTATCTCTTTTGTCAGCATTTTAGTTTTTAAATTTATGTTCTTAAAAGTTACTTTTTTAACCGTCAAAATTCACTGCGAATCACTTTAAATTTTAAACAGTCTTTCAGTTTCAGTCAGGTTTGAAAGTTGCACCGTCGCAAAAAGAGTTGCACCTAACTTGTTTAAATATTTAACTCTTGCCGCATAGTATTTTCAAATGTAACAAGTTTTACAAACTTTTGGTGCTCCCATTTTTTCACCTTAAAATTTTAAAAAAGTTAAACATAAATTCCATAAAAGTAAAATTACTTCAGTAAAACCATTTTCTTAGTTTCTGTAAAATCCCCTGCTTCAAGCCTGTAAAAATAAACTCCGCTTGCGACTTGTTCATTTTGTGTGTTTTTTCCATTCCAAACTACAAAATGCCCACCTGCTTTCACTTCTTTTTGTGAAAGTAATGTTTTCACTTCGCGTCCGAGAACATCAAAAACTGTAATTTTTACACTTCCTGCTTTTGGCAAAGAAAACTCAATTTTTGTTTCAGGATTAAAAGGGTTTGGATAATTTTGGCTTAAAGAATAGTTTAAAGGCAGTTTTTTATCGTCAACAACTGCTCCCGCACCATTTGCAAAAAGTGGTACCAAAATATCCGGAGCGTTGCTTTTGATTTTAAGTTCAGAAGAAATTGCCGTTGAAAAAAGACTGTTGTAGTAAATTTTTATTGAATCTTGTCCATCTGGCCAAATTGCCATTGGTAATTTACTTTGGTCAGGGAACCAAATTGCATTCCAGGGAAACGGAGCAGCGATGTCGCTAATGCTTAGAAAACATTCAAGGTTGTTGTTGTAGATTGTTAAAATTAAAGAATCAATCTCTCCAACAGGAACAAAACCATAATCCAAAGCAATCGGGTTAACAATCACGTCGGGAATGCAATCGGATTCAGTAATGTAATTGACTTCACCAATATTTAAAAGGTTTCCGTTAATAACCTGATGAATTCCACTATGCCACTCAATCACAAGGCTGTCAATAAAATTTTCGTGGTAAAGCCCAAAATGAGCAATCAAACTGCTTTGAGAACGTCCCGAACCCGGATCAATGTCCCGGATTTGCATTCCGCTTGGAGTGTAGAGTTTCAATCTTGTTCCAAGTGCTGCTGCATTGCTTTCAACTCCTGTGAGTTTGAAACGAATAAAATTTCTTCCACCAAGGCAAAGGTCGTTTCTGTAAAGTGTGTTTGCTGAAGAGCTGCCAATGTAAGCGTCAAGGTCTCCGTCTTTATCGTAATCAGCCCAGGTAACACTTTTTCCTGTCGAAATATTTGTAGCAATTCCGATGAGCGAACCTATTTCCGTAAAAGTTATTGGAACATTGTTTGTGATGTTGTCTCTTGCGTTGTTGTAAAAAAGAACAGCCGGACTCGCCTGGTCAACAACAAAAATATCCTGCCACGCGTCGTTGTCGTAATCAGCAGGAGCAGCTTCCCAACTTTGGCTAACTCCACCGGTCAGGTTTGCTTGAATTGTTACGTTTTGGTAGAAGTTTCCAAAGTTGTTTTTGTAAAGAATGTTGGCAAAAGCAGCTCCAACGTAGTTTGTACTTGTCGCATAAATATCCATCCAGCCATCGTTGTTGTAATCAAAAAATGAGATGTCCCAGCTTTCAGAGTTGTTGCAACCATAAGAAGCAGCGATGTCTTGGAAAGTATTGTTCCCGTTGTTAAAGTAAAGAACATTTTGTTGTCCTGCATCGTGCCCGATGTACATGTCTGTAAAACTGTCATTATTAAAATCACTTGAAGAACACGCGTGTCCGTAAGGTCTTTGAAAAGTGTTTGAAGAGTTTGCAATGTTTGTGAAAGTTGAGTCCCCGTTGTTGTGAAGCAAAACATTGTCAGCGACTTCGTTTGCGATGTAAATATCCACAAATCCATCATTATCAAAATCATTGCAAGTAATTGCACGTGAACTGCTTGATGAATTTGCGTTTGCCTGTGTTGTGATGTTTACGAATTTTGGTCCGATTGGCGGAGGAGTTTGCCCGAGAAGATTGTGGTAAAGAACGTTGTTTCCGCTGTTTGCGACGTAAATATCCAGCCAACCGTCGTTGTCAAAATCTAAAAACGCTGCTCCCCAACCATTTCCGCCATCACCAATTCCGTAGTAAGCTGTGTTGTTGCTAAAAGTCCCGTCTCCATTATTTTGAAAAAGTGCATTTGCAGCATTGGAATTTACAATGTAAAGGTCTTCGTCACCGTCGTTATCAATATCTCCCCAACAAGCACCTTGTGTATCCCAACTTGGTTGACCTGCAATAAAAGCTTCTCCCGTAACATTCGTAAAACCTGAAAATCCGATAATTGCAGGTTCACTTGTCATTGAATCGTTGTTTGGATTAATGTCTCCGTTCAGGTAAGTCGTAAAAGTAATTGAATAAGTTCCCGAATCACAAGGCGAAATTGGATGCCAGGGAGGAGTAAAAGTTACTTGTTGCGTTCCTTGTGAAAGTAAACTATTGACGATTTGAAGCCCGTTGTAAGTAATCGTTCCCGAAGAATCAATCAAGCAAAAAACAGCAAAAGTTTCAGGAGTTTGCGAAAAATTTTTTACAAGACACTGAAGCTGAACGTAACTTCCCGCATAGTAACTTGAATCCGGTGGTTCAAGTGGTGAAAGAATTTGAATTACTCCAACATCTTTTCCACCTTCTTCAACAACTAAAACCTGGTCTGCAGGAACTCCAAAAAGAACTGTTTTCTTTCCTAAAGGCCATTTCACAATCAAAGAATCAACAATCGTGGAAGGTCCTAAACCTAAAAATGCACGGCTTGTATTTTTTGAAGCACTTGGTCCATTGCTACTAACTTCAGTAAAAACATTTTCAACAACAGTTGTTCCAATTGTTGTGTAAGCTGTGATTTTTGCACCAATTCCATTTTTGTTTGAAATTCCGCCTTTTGTAACAACCTCTAACCAATGGTCATCAAAACAAAACTCAATCAAAGGGTCGTCTGCTCCCTGGTTTGCGTTACACTTGTTTTGGTAAAGTTTGTTTTGCCCGTCGTTTGCAATAAAAAGGTCTAACTTTCCGTCGTTGTTGTAATCGGCAATTGCAGTTCCTAAAACATTGTAAATTGGTGGAACTCCATCAAAAAGGTCTAATGTTTTATCAGGAAAAGCACTAAGAATAGCAGGGTTTTTGTAAATTCTGCTCCAACCACCTTCGTTCCCGACTAAAATATCAGGGAAACCATTGGAATCGTAATCCAAAACATTTCCACCTTTGCTAATTCCGGAATTTCCGGTTGCTGTTGTTCCTGTAATTTCTGTAAAAGTTGGAAAATTATTTTGGTAAAAAATATTGAAACTTTGCCTTGAGAGGTAAAGGTCTAAATCTCCGTCAGAATCGTAATCAAAAAATGAAGCACCAAAAACATTCTCAACCGATGAAGCAGCAAGCCCTGAAACTACAGTGATGTCAGTAAAAGTTCCGTTTCCATTGTTTTCAAACAGTTTGCCTGCGTTGTTTGTTGCTGAAGTTGCGTTACAAAGAAAAATGTCCATCCAACCGTCATTGTTTACGTCTCCGACAGAAGCAGAAACTCCGCCACCAATGTCTCCAAGTCCGCTTAAGTTTGTTTCGTTGGAAAACGTGTTGTTTCCGTTGTTGATGTAAAGTTTGTTTTGTCCGTCAAAAACAACAAGGTAAATGTCCAAAAGCCCGTCTTTATTAAAATCCGCAGTAACAGCGGAACGGCTTGCTCCAATGTAATTTATTCCTGAACTTGAAGTTACATCAATAAAATTAGAACCATTTGAATTAATGTAAAGACGGTTGAAATTGTTGTCCATCAAAAGATAAACGTCGTCAAAACCATCATTGTTAAAATCACCAACACAAACTCCTTTACTTGTTGAAGTCAGGTTAATTCCCCAGTTAATTGCAGATTCTGTAAAGTCAGTTCCACCATTATTGATGTAAAGTTCGTTAGGTGCGAGATTGTTCACGACAAACAAATCAAGGAACAAATCTCCGTTAAAATTTCCCCAGGCAGCTGCGTTGGTAACATTGTTTGCCTGAACAATGTTTGCCTGATTTGTTTTATCTACAAAAAAACGAATGTCAAACTGTGCGTAAGCATTTGTTACTAAAAACATTGTTGCCAATGCAAAAAATCTGTGTACTTTTTTCATTTGTCTTTTCCTCCAAAAGGTTTTTGTGCCGTTTTTGGCATCTGAAATAGCTTCTAAATCTTTGAAGCAATTTAATTTAATCTAATTTTCAATGTTTTCAACAAGTGTTTTAATCAAAATTAATTTTAGTGCCTTATTTTTTTAAGTTAATTTCTTTAACTTTTTGCTAAATTTACCAAAACTTCAAATTGAATGCCAAATTAAAATTAAGAAGGATTTAAAAAATTGAGAACTACTTACCTTTACACGACAATTTTTGCTTTTAACCTGACACTTTCAGTTTCTGCCGAAACTAAAAATGAACCCGACAAAACTAATTTTTATGGTTACCTTTCTGTAAACTATCAAGATTTAGGCTCCATAAAAATTCCTTCTCAAGTTGATTCAATCAGCGTAATCAAACAAAATTCTACCTCAAACTGGAAAAATTCAAATTTCCACCTGCTTTTCCAAAGTCCGATTGGAAACAACTTCAAAGCATTTGGGCATCTTTCAGCAGACAACAACGAAAAAGTGGAATTAAGAAATTATTGGGGCGAGTTTGCCTTGAATGAAAAATTCAAATTTAGTGCAGGAAAAATTTACCGTCCTTTTGGGCTTTTTAACGAAACTCTTGATTCTTCGCCAACTTACATCGGAATTTCACCACCGGAAGAACTGAACGAAAATCACCTTTTAGTTCCAAGAACCACAACTTTACTTTTTCACGGAACAGGAAATCTGGAACGTAACAACTTTCGTTACTCAATCAGTTTTGATTCCGGTGAACAGTCAGACGGAACTTTTTTAGCTTACGGCTGGGATGTTTCAAATGAATTTTATGGCATTTTTAAAACTGGTTACTCTTTTTACAGAACTAACGAAAAAAAAGGCTCAAGCCTGAAAGTTGGTGAAGGCGCTCCGAAAGGTTCTGTCCCAACCTGGATGGAAAAAGAAAAATTCTTTGTTTGGGGAGGTTACGTTCAAGCTGACTATTGGAATTTTACAGTTCAAGCCTCTTGGTGGAAAGCAAACCACAAAGGGAAACGAGACAAAGAACAACTTAAAAATCTTGACACGGAAGCGGCTCTGAACCCTTTTCAGGAAGTTCGTTTTTTTGCTAAAAACCTTGCAACCGGTGAAATTCCAACGACTTACAACTTAGACGCAAAGTACAAAGTCAGAACCTGGTTTACAAAAATTTACTACACCTGGGAAACAAAAAAATTAGGTCAGTTCATCCCTTACTACAACTACGAATACTACGAAAACCCTGAAACAATCTCAGAAACTAAGTTTGGTGGCGATAATTTTGCAGGTAATTCCGATGACGGAAAGGTCAACAAACATACTTTTGGTGTTTCTTACAAACCAAACTCAAAAGTTTCTTTCAAACTTGATTCAAGCACAACAATTTACAATTTAGACGTAAAAAAACAACACTACGAAACTTTCAGAATGGAAATTGCTTACGGGTTTTAACGAAAACTTAACCTCTTACTTTAAGGGAAAAAAATGAAAAAAATAATTTTACTATCCTTACTTTTAGCTTTTCAAAGTGCTTTTTCACAAGAACTTGTAATTGTGGTTTCTAAAGAAAATCCTTACACAGACTTAAAACTTGATGAAATCAGCAATATTTATCTTGGAAAAATGAATTTTTGGCCCAAAGGTCAAAGAATTTCAGCAACAGATTTGCCTGATTCAAGTTTTACAAAGGCTTGTTTTTTAAAAGAAATTGTTAAAAAAAAAACAATTGCTTTTGAAAGTATCTGGCTTGAAACTCTCTCAAAAGGGAACCCTTTTCCGCTTGTTAAATGCCTTAACTCTGAAAAGGTAAAGGAATTTTTACAGAAAAATCCGTTTGCAATTGGCTACCTTCTGAAAGAAGACGTTGACAGTTCCGTAAAAACGCTAAAAATTGATGGTGAAAACACAATAAAAATTAAAGGTTAATTTCTATGAAAAAATCACTTGTAGTTTTGTTTGTTTTACTTTGCTTCTCGTTTGCAAACGCTCAGATGGGTTTTGATGCAAAAAATGCGCTAAATTACATAAAAATTCAATGTGATTTTGGAGCGAGAGTTCCAAACACGGAAGCTCACGAAAAGTGTAAAAATTTTCTGGTAAGTGAACTGAAAAAATTCACTCCAAAAGTTAAAGAACAAAAATTCACTTACAATGATTTAGAAAGAAAACAAGTCCTGAACCTGACAAACATTGTAGCTTCTTTTGGCGAACAAAAAACAAGAATTATGCTTTGTGCCCATTGGGATTCGCGACCTTTCGCAGACAAGGAAAATCCTCCTTCGCAAAAACCCGTAACCGGAGCAAATGATGGAGCTTCAGGAGTTGCCGCACTTTTGGAAATTGCAAATTATATTTCAAAACATCCGTTAAAAAACTATGGAATTGACATTATTTTTTTTGACGGTGAAGATTGGGGCGAAGAAGGAAGAGCCGATAAGTACTGTCTTGGTTCCGAATACTTTTCAAAAAATATGTTGATTGAATCTCCTGCTTATGGAATACTTTTGGATTTGATTGCCGATAAAAATCCCGAATACAAAATTGAAGGTCATTCATCTTATTTTGCTGCTGACATCGTTTACAAAGTTTGGCAAAAAGCTAAAAAATTAGGTTACACTGAATTTTCAGACGAAAGAATTGGAATGCTGATTGACGACCACCTTCCATTCCTGAAAAAAGGTATTCCTGTAATTGACATTATTGATTTAGATTACCCACACTGGCACACTCTCAAAGACACTCCTGAAAATTGTTCTGCTCAAGGACTTTTTGCCGTTGGTGAAACTTTGCTTGCATTAATTTATGAATAAATTTTCAGATACTAAAAAACTTTATGCTTTAGTAGTAAGAAAAGTTTAATGAACAAAAATTACAAACAACTTCTACTAATTTTTGCTCTGGTTGTTTTGTTGCTTTCGCCTTTTTTGGGAAGCAGTGATTTTAACCTGAAATCGCTTTTACAAACAACAGAAGGCAATTTCATACTTCTAAACTTACGGCTTCCGCGAATATTTTTTGCCTTGCTTGCCGGAACTGCACTTTCGGTTTCCGGGCTTGTTTTTCAGACAGTTTTCAGAAATCCGCTTGCAACTCCGTACACTCTCGGAATTTCAGGCGGAGCAGCTTTGGGAGCAATCCTTTCAATCAAATTTTTTTCTTCCATTTCATTTTTTGGCAGTTTCACAACGACATTTTTGGCTTTTTTAGGTGCTTTGCTGATTTTAGCCTGCATAAAAATTATTCTCAAAATCTCTAAACAATTTGACGCTAAAACAATCCTGCTTTCAGGCGTCGCTCTAAATTTCTTTTTCGGAGCATTAATCTTAGTTTTTCAATACTTTTCAAATCCAACAGAAGTCTTTTTAATAATTCGCTGGTTAATGGGAAATCTCGTAGTTATCGGTTTTGAAAAACCAATTTTTTTAGCTTGTGTAACTTTCCCGGCTGTAGCAGTTTTTTTGTGGAAGTCAAAAGAAATGAATGTTTTGCTAATCGGTGAGGAACTTGCAAAAAGCAGAGGCGTGAACGTTGAAAAATTGCAAAACCTTTTAGTTGTAACTGCTTCCGTGCTTGTTGGCGGAGTCGTCGCACTTGCCGGACCGATTGGTTTTGTTGGCTTGGTTGTTCCTCACGTTTGCAGGCTTTTGGTTGGCGAAAACGTTGCGAAGCTGCTAATCTTTTCTGCTTTTTCCGGCGGAATTTTTTTACTTGCCTGCGATACTTTTGGCAGAAGCCTGATTTCACAAACAGAACTTCCTGTCGGAATTGTTACGGCAATTATTGGAGGACCTTTTTTCCTTTGGCTTTTGCTAAGAAAAAATGAGTAGAAAATATTGCTTTTACAAAAAAGTTGAAATCTCTGCCAAACTTTTCCTTTTTATGTCTGGAACAACTGCGTTTTTTTCAGGAAACCCAACTACAAGTAGTAAAAACGGCTTTTCATTGATTGGTCTGTTTAAAATTTTGTTCAAAAATCCCATCGGACTTGGAGTGTGTGTCAACGAAACAAGTCCTGCGTTGTGAATTGCTGCAATCAAAATTCCCGTTGCAATTCCAACTGACTCACTTGAGTAGTAATTTTTTGATTTTGTTCCGTTTGGCAGGACATTGTATTTTTTATCAAAAATCGCAATCAAGTAAGGAGCAGTTTCTAAAAAAGGCTTGTTAGAATCCGTTCCTAAAGGCTCAAGTGCTTCTAACCATTCTTTTGTTGCTCGTTTTTCATAAAATTCCCGCTCTTCTTTTTCTGCTTCTTGCCGAATGGTTGACTTGATTTTTTTGTCCCCGACAACAACAAAATGCCAAGGTTGTTTGTTAGCTCCGTTTGGAGCTGTTCCTGCGGTCTCAAGGCAATTTTCAATAACTTCAAGTGGAACTTCTTCAGCCGAAAAATCACGAATTGTTCGTCTCTTTTGCATTTTTTCATTGAAGTTTTTTGCGTTAGTTTGCATTTCCTCAAGTGTTTGTTCACAAAAATTTACAAACGGGATAAACTTTGCTTTTACCATTTTTTTACCTTTTAAACTTTTAGTTTTACACTTAAATTTAAATTAAAACCAAGTAAGTTTTCTAAGAAAAATGACAATCCACAAAGAAATTTTTGAAACATTAAACGAGTGCGAAAGCTACTTTAAACAGCTTGCAGAAACAGAAAAAAACAGTAAAATTTTGATTGAAATTCCTAAAAAAACTGAACCTGAAAAAATTCAAACAACACAAACTTTGCTGCGGGGAGAACAAAATATTTTAACTGAAAAAAGTAGTGGTTCTGAAAATGTTGCAAGTTTGCAAGGTTTTTACGAACAAATTTACGAGTGCACAAAATGTTCGCTTTGCCAGACACGAACGAACTTTGTTTTTGGTTCGGGAAACCCAAACGCAAAATTAATGCTCATCGGTGAAGCACCCGGTGCCGATGAAGATTTACAGGGAAAGCCTTTTGTAGGGCGTTCAGGACAACTTTTGGATAAAATTTTGGCTGCAATTCAAATCCAGCGTGAGGAGGTTTTCATCGCAAACATTTTAAAATGCCGTCCACCAAACAACCGTGACCCTTTGCCTTCCGAAGTTGAAAAGTGCGAGCCTTACCTGAAAAAACAGATTGATTTAATCAACCCAAAAATAATTTTAGCTTTGGGAAGAATCGCCGGACAAACTTTACTGAAAACTAACGAAACGCTTTCAGGTTTACGCGGAAAGGTTCACACTTACCACGGAAAAGCATTGATGGTTACGTTTCATCCTGCAGCTCTTCTGCGAAACCCAAACTGGAAAAGACCAACCTGGGAAGACGTTCAGGAACTAAAAAAACTTTACGATAAATTATTGAAAACTTAAGGATTAGCTAAGCTGAAAACTATGAAAACAAAAACAAAAACAAAAATTGAGGAAAAAATTTCTTTTGACAAAGTTCCGCCACAAAACCTTGAAGCAGAAATGGGCGTTCTCGGAGCGATGCTTCTTGATTCTGATTCAATTGGTGAAGTAACAGACATCGTTTCAAGCGACAGTGGGATTTTTTACAAAGACACTCACCAAAAAATTTACAGCGCAATTCTTCACCTGAGCAGCGAAGGAAAACCCGTTGACGCAATCACTTTGATGGAAGAACTGAACACACGGAACGAACTTGAAAACATCGGTGGAGTTTCTTACCTGAACGAACTGACAAAACAGGTTTCAAGCGCCGCAAACGTTCGCGCACACGCAAAAATTGTCTTTGA
Source organism: bacterium (assembly GCA_020850775.1). Taxonomy (GTDB): domain Bacteria; phylum CLD3; class CLD3; order CLD3; family CLD3; genus JADZEA01. Next base: position 1,304 of record JADZEA010000023.1, on the reverse strand, counting down.
AAAATCAGTTTTAAGAAGGTTAATCACTGCTGGAACAATCATCGCAAGAGAAGGTTACGAAGGCAAAGAAACGGCTAAAGACCTTTTAAACTTTGCGGAATCAAAGATTTTTGAAATTGCCGAACAAAAAAGTTCAAAACCTTTTATGAAAATTGAAGAAGAGCTTGACAAAGTAATCCACCAAATTCAAATGTTCAGCAAACGTGGTGAATCAGTTACAGGAGTTTCAACTGGTTTTACGGAACTTGACAAAAAACTTTCCGGTTTCCAAAAATCTGACCTTGTGATTCTTGCGGCAAGACCTTCAATGGGAAAAACGGCTTTAGCGTTAAATTTTGCACTGAACGCAGCAAAAAATGGCGTTTCAGTTGGTTTTTTTAGCCTTGAAATGGCAACTCAGCAACTAATTCTGAGGCTTTTGGCGATGGAAACACAAATCCAGCAAGGTAAACTGAGAGACGGAAAACTTTTTGGTGAAGAGTGGCAAAAATTGGGCGAAAAATCTGAAAAACTTGCCAAACTTAGTTTTTTGATTGACGACACGCCGGGACTTGACATTCTTGAACTTCGCTCAAAAGCACGGCAGATGAAAATGCGTTACAACGTTGGAGTGCTTTTTATTGATTACCTGCAACTGATTAATGGACCGAAATCCGAAAACCGACAAAATGAAATTTCAGCGATTAGTCGTTCACTGAAAGGGCTTGCAAAAGAATTAGACATTCCTGTCGTTGCACTTTCGCAGCTTAGCCGTGCAGTTGAAAACAGAACAGACAAAACGCCGCTGCTTTCAGACTTGCGGGAATCCGGAGCGATTGAACAGGACGCAGACGTTGTGATGTTTTTGCACAGAGACGAGTACTACAACAGCGAAACAGCAATCAAAGGGCTTTCGGAAATCATCATTGGAAAACAGCGTAACGGTCCAACCGGAAAAGAAGAACTGATGTTTTTGGGCGAATTTGGGCTTTTCAGGAACAAAGACAAAGTTTTTTCCGATAACGCGATGCAAAATCCTCACGATAACGACCCAAAAGCAAAAGTCAAACAACGGGGCGAAATGAAAAAAAGAGCGAAAAAATCAAACGAACAGGAAGAACCCGATGAAAATGAAGTAGGTTTTTAAAAGTTTTATGGAAAAAGCGTATTTTCGTTTACCTTTAGTTGGTAAAGCAAAAGGATAAAAAGATGCAATTTATCAATCCAAAAACGGACTTTGCGTTCAAGAAAATTTTTGGAAGTCTTGAAAGCAAAGAAATTTTGATTAGTTTTTTAAACGCAATTTTACAACCCAAAACAGAAGA
>JADZEA010000022.1 GCA_020850775.1 bacterium | reverse complement strand
GGAAGTGTTCCAAGCGAAGCAGTGAAGGAAGCAAGCCCAAGTTGAACAATCCAGTTTAAAGATTTTCCAAGTTTGGTTTCAGTAAGTAAGACTGGAAATTTTTGAGTAAACTCTGTAAAAATTATTGGCTGAAGTGCTAAAATCCCTGACATCGCACCAAAAGAAAGCTGGAAACCGACGTCGTAAAGTTGCAAGGGGTCAAAAATTAAAATCAAAATCGCAGCTAAAGCAAGTGTGTTCAAACCGTCAGTTTTTCGCTCTGCTTGTTTTGAAAGCAAAAATAAAAAAAGCATTAGTGAAGCACGTAAAACTGAAGCAGTTAAGTCTGTTAAAAAACAATAAAGCACGAGGCAAAAAGTCAAAATTACAAAACCGGCAAAGCCTTTTACTCTGAAAAATGAAAGCAAGGTAAACAATAAAAAAGCAATAAAACCAACGTTTAAACCACTCACAGCGAGCAAGTGAACAATTCCCGAGTTTGCAAAATCCTCTTTAATTTGTTGTGAAAGTTCCGTTTTATCGCCAAGAAACATTCCAATCAAAATTCCTGCTGTTTCTTTTGAAGCGTAATCCTCAAAAATATTTTTAATAACTTTGCGGGTTGGGTAAACAACATCTTTCCACCAAAAATTTCCCCCTTCACGAGAAAGGATTTTTAGTTGTTTTGTTTGGTAGAGAGTTGCTGTCCCATAAATTTTTCTGTTTTCAAGATAAGTTTTGTAGTCAAATTCACCGGGATTTCGTTTGTCTTTTGGAGAAAAAAGTTTTGCTTCAAACTCAATTTTATCGCCGTAATCAATCATATTTTTGTTTGGAAAATCTTTTAGTGAAAGCAAAAGTTTACCTGAAACTTCAATTTCTTTTGCACCAAGTTTGAGTTTTTGGGCTAAAATTTCAAATTTTTTCCCTTTTGCGTAGTCTTGTGAACACGAAACAACTTCCGCTTGCAAAACTAATTTTGTGTTTGTGTCTAAAAAATTTGCGATGTGATTTTTGGTTAAAGGTTGTTTTGCATTTTGAAGAAGTAAAGCTCCAAACAAAAAAATTGTAAAAATCAAAAAAAGATTAGCAAGTTTTTCAAGTGAAAACGACAGAACAAAACAAATAAAAAAACAAATTATTAATGGAATAAATGCCAAGTCAAGGAAAGTTTGCAAAACAATTCCCAAAACAAACGGAAGTAAAAAATTTATTGCAGGGAATTTCATTTTTGCTTTTTAGTAAAAATAGTTTTGCCAGCCAAACCAAAAAAAATGCTTATAAAAATTATCAAGACAAAGTAAAAGATTTTTTGTTCGTGTGCAAAATTTGAAACCGTAAAACTAAAATCCGAAGTGCTAAGCACTTCAGTTGTTTTTTTGCCGTTGCCAAAATCAAGAATCTTGTACGTTTTCAAAATTTTTCTGCTAAACTCAATCAAAATTAAAAAACCAAAAGTGAGTTTTTGTAATCTTGGACCAAGTTTTTCCCCCGCTAAAACTCCAAGCTGTGCACCGGCAACACTTCCGGACAAAAGCAAGGTAAGTATAAAAATATCAACATTTTGATTGTCTGAAACATTAAAAAAAGTAATGATTGAACACACAACGCCAATGTAAGCAAGAGAGGCAGCAGAGGCTAAATTAAAATTTTTTGGGAAAAAGAAGGAAAGAATTGGAACAATAACGATTCCACCTCCAAGACCAGCAATTGAGGAAAGAATTCCTGTAAAAAAACCAAGCAAACAAACGATGAAAGTTGGAATTGTATCGTTTGTTTTTGCATCAACAATTTGGTAAGGAAGTTTTTTGAAAAATGCTTTGAGTTTAGAGTCCTTTTTTGGTTTTAAGTGTACCTTCTTAAAATTAGTAAGAACTAAGCTAATTCCCGTGTAGAGTAAAAATGAGTAAAAAACATAGTCAAAAAATTTATCAAAATCACCCGATTTTTCAAGAAAACCTACAAGTTTTACACCAAAGTAACCACCTAAAAGCCCGCTTACAATCAAGTAAAAAGCAATTTTCAGGTTTAAGTTTCCTTTTTTGTACTGTGTTAAAGCACCTGAAAAAGTTGTTCCGATAGCTTGTGCAATAGAATTGGCAACAGCAATAAAAGGAGCAATTCCAAGCGAAAGCATCGCAGGAACAGCAATAATTCCACCACCGACACCAAACATTCCCGTTGCAAAACCAATAAAAAAACCAGCAACCGGTAACCAAAAAATGTTAATTTTTATCAAAGCAATTGGTAAGACAGTATCCATTAGAATTTCTCAAAAAGGAAAAACAGTAGTAATTTTTGCCTCTGAAAGTAATACTTAAACTTATAAACTAAAACAATTTTTTCTTGACACAAAAATTAAATAAAGTTACCTTTGAAGCCTTAGTTTAGTTAAACTTTTTTTAGGTATTTTAGATGGAAAAATTTGTTTTAGTAATTCACGTAATTACTTGTTTACTTTTGATGGCAGTAATTTTAATGCAATCAAGTAAAGGAGACGGACTTTCTGGTTCTGCTGCTTTTGGTGGAATTGGTGACGGCGGAGCTTTCAGAGGAAGGGAAGCAGTAAATTTTTTACAAAAATCTACAATGATTCTTGCAGGATTGTTTTTAGTTACAAGCCTTACTTTAGCTTTTCTTAGCTCAACTTCAAGAATTGAGACAACTGACAGTGTTCTGCAAGAAAACCTTGGCACAACACAAAGCACTGACCAACCGGCAGAAGCACCTGGTGAAGGAAAGTAAAAATTTATTTTTGCGAGAGTGGTGGAATCGGTAGACACGCTACTTTGAGGTGGTAGTGGCTGAAAAGCTGTGAGAGTTCGAGTCTCTCCTCTCGTATAAAAAATTAAAGCCGTTTGAAAATAAACAAACGGCTTTTTTATTTCTAAGCAAATTCTAACTCTAATTCGGGAAGTCTGATTTTGTGGTCTTCGCTAAACTGATAATCTTTAAAAACGTGTTCAGCTGTCAGAAGTTGGTAAGTTCCGTCAAGAAGTTTATTTGTTGTATCTTTTAAACGATAAACGTAGTGTCCACAAGTCCAACAACGAAAAGCAAACATTCCGGTACACAAACAAACTTTTTCCATAATTGAAATTTTTTCATTTGCTCCCTTTTCAAGTTCATCGTGATAAGCAGCAAGATAAGAACAATCACCTTTAGAATCTAAAAGATAGCCTAAACCCTCACAATTTGGTTTAACGCTTTTTTTCAAGACAGGAGATTGCTTTAGCATTCGCATCGGATAACCTGTTGGAGAAACTGTGTTTACAACAACATCTTCTTCAGATGCCTGAAAATATCTTTGCTTAACGTAATCAGGAAGCCCTGATTCTTTTGTTACTGTAAACCTTGTTGCAACCTGAACTGCTGAAGCTCCACTTTGCAAAAATTCAACTGCATCTGTTCCTGTGAAAACTCCACCGGCAGGCACAACAGGAATTTGTAAATCCTGATTTTTCAGGAATTGCAAAACTTCATTTGTGATTGTTTTTAAATTGAATTCCCGCCAATCTTTAATGTTAAAACCTAAGTGTCCGCCAGCAAGTGGTCCTTCAACAACAATGTAATCCGGTAAACGTCCAACACGACTTGCCCTTTGCAGAAAAATTTTTAAAGCTTGAACAGAAGAAACAATTATTCCAAACAAAGTGTCATAAAAACGAGGATTGTCTTGCACAAGTTCAAAACTTCTGAGATGAAGCCCCGCACTCAAAGTAATTCCGTCAATTCCGGCTTCCATTGCAGCAGACAAGCGGGTTTTCAGCGTCCCTAAAGGATTGTTCATCGTGAGCTTTTCCATGCAATTAAGAAAAATTGCACCTGTCCCTTTTTTCTCTTCCATCGTTTTGGAAACGTGCATTTTTTGTGCTTCTGCGAGTTCTTCAAGGTCAAATTGAACTTCTGCTTTGTTACGATTATTTTGGCTTGAAGAATATTTTGCTTTTTTATTTGAAACAAAAGAGGTACCAAAACGTTGGTCAGCAACTGCGTTTACTTCTGCATCTGAAATGTGTCCAATTCCACCTAATCTTGCAGATTCTAAAGCAAGTTTGGCAGTTGAAATATTTACACCCATTCCACCAATAATTATTGGAACAAATTCTTTTCCACGAAGTAGTAAGCGAAAGTCATCAAGTTTCATCAAGTTTCCTTCTCAAAAAGTCTTGTAAAATCTACAGTTTACGATTATTTCCAACTGCTAATTTCCTTTTTACAAGTTAAATAACTTTCATTCAAAAACAAAACACTTACTTTTATCAAAGAAAACATTGTTTTCAGACCTTAGGAATAAATTCGGAATATTTTCGTTTTGCCTTAAAAAATTAAGGAAAAATTTATGTTTTTTGCCATTTTAAGCCTGATTTTTGCTTTAAACTTAAATGTTTTTGCCGGTGCCTGGACACAAAAAAAAGGAAAATATTATCAAAAATTCAGCTTGAACTTCTTCTCAACCAAAAGAGAATTTCATTCCAACGGAAAAGAACAAAATTATGCTTCAGGTTTTGGAATTTCAAAAGGAGAGTTCAGCGATTTTAGTTTTGCTTACTACCTTGAGTACGGACTAATTGAAAAACTAACTTTTGTCTCAAATTTTTCAGCTAAAAACATTGGTTCAAAAGGAGTTAACACAAGTTCAAATGAAAGTTTCAATCACACCACAAACGGTTTCAGCGATTTGATTTTGGGGTTACGTTACAATTTTTTTTCTCTGAAACAAACGGTTTTTGCAATTCAAAACGATGCTTTTTTGCCTCTCTTTTACGATAAAAAAGATAATCCACCAATTGGAAACAGTAAATTTTCTAACTTGCTGAAAATTCAAAGCGGAACTTCACTTTATCCCTTACCTGTTTATTTTACTGATGATTTTGGTTACAAATTCAAAAATGCCAAAGATTCTGAAGATGAATTTGTTTACAGTTTTGAACTTGGTTTTGTCTTTAGAGAAACTATTTTAAAAAATTCTTTGGACGGAGTTCTTAGCACTGAAAAAATCAAACAAACAAACACAGAAACAAACTCTGCCAAAAATGGAAATTTTTTGCGCTGGACAATTGGAGTAATCCACAAACTTCCGCAAAATTTACAACTCAACTTTGATTTTGCGAAAACTTTACAAGGAAAAAACACACTTTCTTACAACAGTTTTGCTCTTGGAATTGCTTTCACAAACTAAACTAAAACCAAACCTTTTTCCCGTAAAATTTCCCAGGTTTCGCTTGCCAAAAACTCTGTAAAATTATTTGGAAAAGTCTCACTTAAATCCTTGAGACTCAAAAACTTTTCGCTTTCAGGAACTGCTTCTGCCAAAATTTCTAAAAGCCACTTCCCAACTTCTTCGCTAACTTTCAGCTGAAAATCCTCTGCCCGCTCAAAAAAAGTGAGCTTTGCTTTTGTCATTTTTTTTCTCTTCGTTTCAACAAAATAAAACTCAATTTCAGGCAGGTTACCAAGCCACAAAACCTTACTTTGGAACTTTTCCAAATCGGTTTTTTGCAGTTGTAAAAGTGATTTTTGAACTAAATTTTTTTGAACTTTGGGTTTTGGAACTTTAAAATCAAACCAAAAATCAAGCTCTTTGTCAAATCCGATTCCGTGCATAAAATTAAAAATTGCTTTCTCCAAACCTTTCGCGTAAAACCCGTGTTTACAACCTTTTGCGTCTTCGTGAACTAAATCATTCCAGGCAAAAGTGCCTTTTTTGGGTCCGATAATTTTCACTTCAAACTCTTCCGGATTTTTAGCAATCGGACTGTGAGCCGTTAACGAAAATCTATGCCAAAAACCTGAATGAATGATTCCTGCTTCAAAAAGTTGCCTGACACGTTCAAGTGAATCTATCGTTTCTTGTTCCGTTTGAGTTGGAAAACCAAACATCAGGTAAGCGTGAACCATAATTCCTGCGTTTGTAAAAGCATTTGTAACACTTGCAACCTGCTCAACCGTTACGCCTTTTTTCATCTTTTCCAAAAGCCTGTCCGAAGCAACTTCAAGCCCTCCGGAAACAGCAATGCAACCACTTTTTGCAAGCAAAAAACACAAATCATCACTGAAAGATTTTTCAAAACGAATGTTTGTCCACCAGGAAATCGCAATTTTCCGTTTGATTAACTCAATTGCAAGCTCTTTCAACAAGTTCGGCGGTGCAGCTTCGTCAACAAAATGAAAACCTGTTTGCTTTGTTTCTCTAACAATTTTTTCAATTCTATCCACTAAAATTTTTATCGGCGAAAGCTCGTATCTTCCAATGTAATCTAAAGTTACATCGCAAAATGAACACTTTTTCCAATAACAACCGTGTACAAGCGTCAACTT
>JADZEA010000021.1 GCA_020850775.1 bacterium | reverse complement strand
CAAACGGTTTCCCGCCTGAAAGTTTTAACTTCAGTTTTAACACAAAAGCCTTTGACCCGCCGGAGCTTGTTCTTGCAAAAGTCGGGATTTCCGAAGAAGGCGGAAACGGGAACTACAAGATTGAACCTGCTGAAGTGATTGAAGTTACGGCGATTGTTCAGAACAAAGGTTTCGGAGACGCTGCAAGTGTCAAAACTGAAGTTCTTCTTTCAAACCCGAACGTTTTTTTGCTGAGTGAAAAACCTGTTTTCACACTTGGAAAAATTCCTGCAGGCGAGTTCCGTGAAGTAAAATTTTCTTTCACGGTGAACAAAAAGTTTGAAGGAACAAGCCTTCCTGTTTCGCTGAAAGTTACGGAAGAAAAAGGCAGGTTTGGTTTCAGCAAGAGTTTGGGTTTAGAACTGAATCAGGTAACTTTTGCTACAAAAGACATCAAAATCCAAAAAACCGAACAAGTTAAAAACATTGATTTTAAAACACTTCCCGAACTTACGGCAGACGTGGATTTGAACCTTCCAAAGACAAAAACGGAAAACAGCGATGCCTTTGCGGTTGTCATCGGGAACACAAACTACGAAAAAGCGAAGCCTGTAACTTTTGCACAAAACGACGCAAACAGTGTCAGGCGTTACCTGATTGAAAGTTTGGGTTTCAAAGAAGGAAACATTTTTTTCGTAAAAGACGCAAGGAAAAGCGATTTTGAACTTTACTTTGGGAGCAAGGAAAGTTTTAAGGGCAAACTTTACAACAACCTGAAGCCACAGAAATCGGATGTTTTTATTTTTTACAGCGGACACGGAGCGCCAAGCCTGAAAGAAAGAAAAGGTTTTTTTGTTCCTGTTGAGTGCGACCCGGGTTACGTTGAAATTCAAGGCTACAGTTTGGATGTTTTTTACGAAAACCTCAGCAAGCTGCCTGCAAAAAGTGTTACAGTTGTTTTGGACGCTTGTTTTAGCGGTGCGAACATTTTTGAAAACATCAGTCCGCTTGTTTTGAGTTTTGAGAGTTCGGTTTTCAAACTAAAAAACGGAGTGGTTTTAAGTTCAAGTTCGGGCAGTCAGGTTTCAAGCTGGTTTGAAGAAAAAAAGCACGGGCTTTTCACTTATTTTTTCCTGAAATCAATCCACAACGGAAACGGCGATAAAAACAGAGACGGCAAACTGACTTTTGACGAGATTTTCGGTTTTGTAACAGACGAGAGCGAAGGAGTTCCGTACTTTGCGAGGAAGCTGAACGGAATTGAACAGGTTCCTGTTTTGCAGGGAACGGACAAGGAAAAAGTTTTTGTGGTTTACAAGTAGAAAGGAAAAGGAAAAAATGAAAGCATTAGTTTTAATTTTTTGTTTTTTTGCGTGTTTGGTTTTTGGGAAAGAGGTAGAGAGCGAAGGAAGTTACTCTGCTTCAAACCTGACAGCAGAACAACTAAAACAAAAAGCACTTGAAGAAGCACGAAACGAAGCAATCCGAAAGGCTTTCGGGATAAAAATTGAGAACACGAGTGTTTCCGGCAAAAGTGAAACAAAAGATTTTCTGGCACAAGTTTACTCAGAACTGACGAAAACCGAAACACGCGGCTTAATCACAGAAGAAAAAATCATCAGTGAAAGCATTAATTTTCCTGAAGTTGGTAACAAACAAATCCTGACCTGCACTGTAAAAATCCGTGCAAACGTGGAAAAGCTGGAAACCGACGAAAACCTGAAACTGAGGCTTGACCTGAACAAAGAAACTTTCAGCGAAAACGAAGAACTGAGCTTCAAAGTTTGGTCGGGTTTTGATTGCTTTGTTACGGTTTTTAATTTTACGGAAGACGGGATTTTTGTGATTTTTCCAAACGGTTTGGTAACTGAAAATTTTCTAAAGGCAGAAAACAGTTTTGAGTTTCCGGATAAAATTTTGAGGGAAGTTGGTTTGAGCCTGAAAACGAGTTTACCACAAGACAACTTAACGAATGAATTTTTGTTTGCAGTTGCAAGCAAGGTAAAATTTCCCTTCGCTTCAAAACTTGCAAAGAAACAGGGCGAGTTTCTTTTTTTTGAGACAAAGGATTTTGTTGAACTGAACAGGTGGCTTGTTCAGCTTGGAAAAAACCACGCGACGGCAACAGCAGGCTACACAATCGGCAAGTAAAAGTAACAGCCTTAAAAAAATTAAGTTTAAGCGGCTGAAAAGTCTGGTTTGGCTCAAAATAAAAGTGGAAAATTGAAAAATTGTTTTTAAATTAGTTTGACGGAAAAAGTAAGCAATTTTTTTTAAAATTAACTAAAGGAAAAAAGCGATGAAAACACTTTTAAAAACTGGCGTACTTGCAGGAATTTTAGCTGCAGGTTCAGTTAACGTTGCCGGTGCTGCGGTTGGTTGGTGTGGTGGAAACTGGCCAAACAGCGGAAGCACTCACGCAAGCAATTCACCAATCACGGTTTACTTTCAGGTTTGGAAAGCCGGAACAACAACTTCTCCGGGTGCGGGAGCAAATCTTTCCTGTAATCTTTTTTACCGGGAAGCAGGAACAACGACCTACACTTCAATTGCAATGCCTTACTTTGGCGACGCAGGAGGAGGAGGAAACGATGAATTTTCAGCTTCAATTCCTTCTTCGGCTTTGAGTGGAGTCATCGCAGTGGAATTTTACGTCAGAGTTTTTGATTCAACTGATTTTACGGACTGTTACGGAAACGACCAGAACGGTTTTGGACCGATGACGGATGTAAATCCCGGAACTTACAACGTAACTCAGGCAACAGGACAAGCAGTTGACGTAACCTTTTCAGTGGACATGAGTGCTTTTTGTGCAATCAGTTCTTACAATTTTGTCAAAGCAACGGGAAGTTTTACCGGTTGGGATACAGGAGCAGGAGCAGTTTCGCTTTCTGACCCGGACAACGACAAAATTTGGACGGGAACTCACAATTTTGCTTCAGGAGTGAACCCGCAACAAGAGTACAAATTTATCTACCAGGCAACAGGCGGAACGACTCAATGGGAAGACGCACTCAGCAGCAACCGTGTTTTAAACATTAACGACACGAACCCGACACAAGTTTTACCAACTGTTTACTTCAACAACGCAACTCCGGCAAACAACACAACTCAGGCGGTTGATGTTTTCTTTCAGGTTGACATGAGTCAGGTAACAGGTTTTACAAGTGTTTACGTAACAGGAAATTTCTTAAGTTGGAGCGGAACAGGTTTGCAACTAAATTTGATTAGCGGCTCAACTTACGGCGGAATTTATTCTTTCCCGGTTTGCACAAACAAAAACAAAGAGTACAAATTCACTTACGACGACGGAAGCGGAATCCAATGGGAATCAGTTTCTAACAGGCAACTGACGATTGACGACTCAGGAACTACTCAAAATTTACCCGCTGTTTACTGGAACGATATTTTACCACCTTTAGCAGCAGTTTCCGTTTCAATCAGCGAGGCAAACTCCGACGTAGTTTTAACCTGGAACCTTGACACAAACGCTACGAGCTACAAAATTTACAGAAGCGACGAGCCAAACTTTACTCCGGATGACTTAACAAACTTGCTGACAACACTCGGTGCAACCAACACTTACACAGACGTTGGAGCGGCGAGTTCAGGAACGAAATTTTACTACGTTGTAAAATCTGCTAACTAAAAACTCTACTTTTTCAAACCTTCAGGTTTCTTTTTTAACCTGAAGGTTTTTCTTAAACCAAACAAAGGCAAAAAAATGAAAAACTTACTCACGGTGTTTGTAATTCTTCTTACTTCAACAATTATTTTTGGTCAGGCAGGCGTAAGTTACACTCCAACAAATCCTTTACCCGGAGATTTAATTACACTGACTTTTGACCCTTCACAAAATTCACAAATGCCCGCAAATTCAACTTCTGTAATTTTACACTGGGGAATCAACGGCTTTTTACTGCCATCAAACACGATTTGGCCTGCTGGTTCTGTTTCGTTTCAAAACGGAGCAGCACTCAGAAGCCCAATGATTTTAAACGGAAGTGTCTGGCAAATCCAAATTCAGACAAACTCTGCAGTAAGTGAAATCAACTTTGTTTTTAACGACGGAACACCAACGACAACAGGAACAAACTGGGCACACGATTTGAGCGTCGGACCAAACGCAAACTGGAAAATTTCGCTTAGTGGTGGATTTTACCCAAATGTTGAGTGGTTACCTGCGACGGTAAATCCAAACGATACTTTGAAAATTATTATTAAAAATGCAACACAAGGCGGAGTAATTCACTGGGGCGTAAACGCAAAAGGAAACAACTGGACGGCTCCTTTTCCTGCTTACGTTCCACCACTTTCTACAATTGTCGGAATTGCGATACAAACACAACTCGTTTTGCAACCAAACGGCGACTACGTCGCAACGCTCAAACCTTTCAAACTTCCGAATCAGGTTGTTGAAACTGTTGATTTTGCGATAAAGTGGCAAGACGGAACCTGGGACAACAACAACTCTCAGGATTACCACATTTTTCTGGATTTTACGCCAAAATCAGGCGACGCTGTCGTAAACATTACAAACCTGCAAAACGGAGCAACGATTGACACCATCAATCAAGTTGTAAACCTTACGGCTTCAGGACACACAACCTGCCAGTTTTGGGCAAATGGAATTATGAAAACAACTTTTTCAGGTGCTTCACCTTACAGCTACAACTGGGTAACACAAACGCAACAGGTCGGAGAAATTCAAATTGTTGGTTACGCCACAAACTCAGCGGGAAGAGTTACTTTTGACCCGAAAAAGGTTTGGAAAGTTCCTTCTTTTTTGGTTGCTCCTGCTCCAAACGTAAAACTTGGTGCGACAGACAACGGAAACGGAACTGCAACTTTCCTTTTGAATGCTCCGGGCAAAGCGTTTGTCTCGCTTGTCGGAACTTTTAACAGTTGGGACGCAAACGCTCACGTGATGAATTTTGACGACGTTCAGGGTTTTTGGTGGAAAACGATTCCGCTTTCGGCAGGAACTTACCAGTATCAGTACAAAATTGAAGGAACAAAATCAGTTGGCGACCCTTTTTCGTACGATGTTGAGTGGAAAGACGCACAAGGAAACGAAACCGGTGATTACTCACAGGCAAAAACAGTTTTCACGATGAATGCAACGCCTTTTAACTGGACAGACGCAAACTTTCAGAGACCTCCGCTTTCGGATTTAACGATTTACGAACTTCACACGGGTGATTTTTCAGCGACAAAAGACTTTGCAGGAATCACCGCAAAGTTAGGTTACCTTGACAGTCTTGGAATCACAGCGATTGAACTGATGCCACCTTACGAATTTCCCGGTGGAATTTCCTGGGGTTACAATCCTGCTTTTTACCTTGCTCCTGAAAGTTCTTACGGAACTCCAAACGATTTTAAAAACCTCGTAAACGCAGCACACTCAAAAGGGATTTCAGTGATTGTTGACTTAGTTTTCAACCACTGCGATGGTTCTTCGCCTTTTTACCAAATTTACGGAGGTGATTTTGCAACAAACCCTTACCTTCACGCCGAATCAAATCCGTGGGGATTTCCCGATTTTGATTTTACAAGTGAGGCAACAAAATCAATGGTTGTACGCACTTTAAAAGATTGGCTTGACGTTTACCACGTTGACGGTTTCCGTTACGATTACACACAAGGTATTGGCTGGCAAGGTTATGATATTTTTGGAGTTAGCTACTTTACAAAACAGCTTCACGATTACGATTCAACGGCTTACCAAATTTGTGAACACCTGCCACAGGAAACGAACCTGATTTTACAAACGGAAGCTACTTCTACCTGGCACGATACTTTTCACGACAGGTTAAAAGCCCAACTTCGTCAGGGAGCTTTTGAAGGAAGTAACTACCCGAACATTGGAGCTTTGGCAGGAGCGATTCACTACGCAACAGATGGCTTTCAGGTTTTTACAGAAGTTGTTAATTACACGGAAAGCCACGACGAGCAAAGAATAATTTACGAAGCACAAACAAACCCTGCTTTGAACTACGTTACAGCAGTAAAAAAATCCAAACTTGGAGCAGCGATTCTTTTCACTTCAGCAGGAATTCCGATGCTTTACCACGGACAGGAATTTGGCGAAGAAACAGAAAGAACGATTGACCCGAACCCGCTTCACTGGAACAAACTCACAGAACCAACCGGAAACGACCTGCACACTTACTACAAAAGATTAATGTGGCTAAGAAACAACTACTCTGCACTTCGCACAAACTACCTGAACACCGTTTCGCAAAGCACAACTCAAAACACGATTGTTTACCACAGAAACGCTGCTGACGGAAATTTTACGATTGCTGCAAACATGACAAACCTTGACCAAACGATTAACATCACGACACAAAATCCGGGAACCTGGTACGAATTCATCACTGACACGCAAGTTCAGACAACAGGCGGAAACACGATTAATTCTTACACGATTCCGGCTTCAAGTGCAAGAATTTTTGTCTCAAACAAAACCTGGACAAGCCTTGAAGAAAACAAAAACTTACCACTTCCGACAGAATTTTCACTTTCGCAAAACTACCCAAATCCGTTTAATCCGGCTACAAAAATTGAGTTTTCAGTTCCCGAAAAATCTTTTGTAAAACTTAGCGTTTACAACACTCTCGGGCAAACAGTGAAAACACTTTTGAGCAAAGAGGTAAACGCTGGAAACTACTTTCTAACCTGGAACGGAACAAACGAACGCGGTAAACAAGTGGCAAGCGGAATTTATTTTTACAGGCTTGAAGCAGGCAACCTGACAAAAACGAACAAGATGATTTTGCTGAAGTAGAATTTTTAGAAAAACAGAATTTTTAAAGGGCAAGCTGAAAGGTTTGCCCTTTTTTTTGTGTTTTCACTAAGCGTAAACCCAGCCAAGAAGCGTGGATTCCGCAACTTTTTTCCGCAAGTTTTTTTTAGCGGGTTTTACGCTTTTTAGCGGAATTCACGCTGTTTGTCTAAACACGGATTTTTGGGATTTAAGGATTAACGGGATTTTTTTCAGCGTAAACCCCGCTAAGAAGCGTGGATTCCGCGAAAGTTTCAGTGAGAGCCTCACCAAAAAGTGAGACACTCACAACTTAAACGTGAGGGTCTGACTTGCAGTCAGGCTCTCACTTCTTCAAGCGGTCATTCCTGCGAAGTCTAAATTTTGCGGGTTTTACGCTTCTTAGCGGAATTCACGCTGGTTGTTCTGAAAGCAGAACTTTTGTCTGAACACGGATTTTTGGGATTTAAGGATTAACGGGATTTTTTTGATTTAGCGTAAGCCCCGCCAAGAAGCGTGGATTCCGCAAGACTTTCAGTGAGAACCTCACCAAGAACTCACAACCTGAAACGGTCATTCCTGTTAAGGCAGGAATCCATCTTAGTTCGGGTTATTTTAAAATAAAAAACTTCAAAGTTT
>JADZEA010000020.1 GCA_020850775.1 bacterium | reverse complement strand
TTGTGGGTTTTGAAACTGAAAATTAGTTTCAGTTTCAATTGTTTTTATGGTTTTAATTTAATGCGGTATTATTTTTTAAATTAGCTTCAAAATCATTTTTCAAGATAAATCCAATTTCCAAATTTTTAAAAAGAACAATAATTTCATAACTACCTGATGTAAACTTTTTTGTTAATTCTCATTGATTCATAGATTGCTTCAATCATTTGCACTGTTTTCATTCCTTCAAAAGCACTTGTTGCAATAATTTCTTCACCTCGCAAAGTTTTTACTACATTTTGAATAACTTTATCGTGATTAGACATTGAACCCTGATAAAACCCGTAGTCATTTGATGGATTTCCTTGCTCAAGTTCTTCAATAACAGTGTCTTTAATGTTGTAATAATCAAGTGTGTTTAAGTACTGGCCACCAACTTTAATTGTTCCGTTTTTGGCAAAAATTGTGATTGAACCTTCCATATTTTTTTGGTGAGAACAAGTTGTGTAATTAAAAGTTCCGATAGCTTCGTTTGCAAGTTCAAAAGAAACAACACCTGTATCTTCAAAATCAATAGTTGTTGTATGGTCATAATTTCTACCTAAAGCCTGAACAGAAATTACATCTCCACAAAGATAGTAAAGCAAGTCTATAAAATGGCTAAATTGTGTGAAAAGTGTTCCACCGTCTAAGTCAAGTGTTCCTTTCCAATCAGAATTTTTATAATAATTTTCATTTCTGTTCCAGAAGCAGTTCACAACAACCATAAAAGTTTTACCAAGAACCCCATTATCAAGCAGTTCTTTAAGTTTTTTAATTGGCGGATTAAAACGATTTTGTTTGACAACAAAAAGCCTTTTGTTAGTTCTTTGAGAAGTCATAATCATTTCATTACAATTTAAAACAGAAAGAGCCATTGGTTTCTCACAAACGACATTTTTGCCTTTTTTTAGTGCGTCAACAGTCATTTGGTAATGCAACCCATTTGGAGAAGTTACACAAATGACATCAATTTCTTCCCTGTCTAAAAGCTCCTGATAGTTTGTTGTTTTAAAGACTTGTTTTTCAACAGAATTGATTACTTCTGTTTTATTATCACAAATTGCAACAAGTTCAGCACCTTCAGTTTCATCAATTCTTTGGTGATGACGCTTTCCGATGCTTCCATAACCAATAATTCCGAATTTAATATTTTTCATTAATCTTTTATTCCTTGTAAGGTAGGTTTGACATTTTATTAATCTGTTTAGCAGGGTTTCCAGCCACTACAATATTTTCAGCTACACTCCTGGTCACTACGCTACCTGCTCCAACAAGAGCATTTTTACCTATGTTTACTCCTGGAAGTAGTGTTGAATTAGCTCCTATTTTAGCTGATTCATCTATTGTTGCACCAAACAGTTCATTTTTAACATTTGGTGACTGAGGGTATTTTGCATTTGTAATTACAACATTTGGACCTAACCAGCAATTTTTTTTAAGAATAGAAAACTCCGGAACAAAAACCTGTGAGTGAATTCTTACTCCGTCTTCAATTTTAATGTGATGTTCAATGACAGAGAGTGTCCCAATGCTAACATTATCGCCAATTTCATTTAGTTCCCGGATGTTGGCTTTGTTACCGGTCTGGAAGTTTTTACCAATTTTATTCCCTGCATAAATTACGGTGTGAGAACGGATACAAGCGTTGTCTCCGATGATTGTTTCCAATTCACCATCTTCAAATCCTTTGGGTGGAATCCCTATAATTGTAAAGTCTTCAATTACAACATTTTTACCAAGAGATACATTTTTATAAAGTTTATAATTTTTCATTTAAATGCCATTTATTTAGAATTTTTGAAAGTTATTTAATTATTTTCCAATTAATTCATAAACCATTTGCCTATATTTTTCCTTTTCTTTTTCACCACTGTATTCCTCATTGAATTTTTGAACTCCAAATGAATATTTTTCCCGTTCATCACTATTTTCATAGAGATAAAGAATTTTTTCTGCCAAATCATCTGAATTTTGTGGCTCAAAAAATAAAATCATTTTATCGTCAAAATACTTTGTAACAGTATAAATTTTCGAACAAACAATTGCTTTACGCATTGCTGCATATTCGAGTAACTTTACAGGAAGCATGAGTTCACTACCTTTTTCTTCTTTAGTTGGTACAATTCCTAAATCAGCTTCTGCGATAATTGGTGGTAATTTTTCATAAGGAATGTATCCAGGGTGAAACTCAACAAAATTTTCAATTTCCAATTCTTTTATCATCTGTGAAAAATCTTCAACAAACTCGCCTCCCCCATAAACAATTAATTTTAACTTTGGGATTTTAACCGATAATTTTTTTACAGCAATTGCCAATAAATCTATTCCAAGTCTTTCAGCAATTGCACCGTGATAGATGAGTTGGAATGAATCATCCGTTCTTGTTTTGGGAAGGTAGTGAAATACTTCCTGAGTCGCACAATTGAGAATGCATCTGATTTTTTGGGCTGGAATTCCATAACTAACAAATTCTTCTTTAATCGGCTCATGAACGGTAATCACTAAGTCTGCAAACTTACAACACAAAACAGTTTGAAAGGTAATTAGGCGAATTAACCAATGTTCTTTTGTGACATCAAATTTTGCAGTAAAAGTATTTGGCATAGAATCGTGCAAATCCAGAATAATTTTACTTCCGGAGATTTTAGGAATTAAAGATGAAAAAACTAAAAAGTCAGGAATATTATTGATATGAACACAATCATAATCTTTTTCAAAATGAAAAAATGACATTTTAAAAAAGATTTTAAAGAAGAAAGTTAAATAGCTAAGCAAATAATTGAATTTGTTACCACCAAAATACCTTACTATTTTTAGGCGATAAATATTTACACCATTTATTTGCTCAAAACTTTCCTGAGACTCGTTATTCAAAATAGAAAAAAAATCAACCAAATCGCCATTACTTGCTAATGCTTCCGCTTCGTACTTGCACCTTGCGTCTGAAACATAATCTGTGTAGGCAACCATTGCTATTTTTTTCATTTTTTCAGTACTTCCTCATAAACTTTAATTATTCTTTTGGCTACTTTGGAAATTTCAAGGTCAGTTAACATCTCTCTGCCATTATTTCGTGAATAATTTTTAACCATTGATAAAATTTTGGAAACATCATTTTCAAGGTTACCGGAAAGAATGTAAGTGTTTGTAACTCCTTCAAACCGTTCAGAAACATCGCCGACATCGGTTGAAATTACAGGCAGGTTAGTAGCAAGTGCTTCTTTGACAACATTTGGTGAGCCTTCGTGATTTGAAGTCAGTAACAAAAAATCTGCAGCATTATAAAATTCGTTCAATTCTTTTTGTGTTTTTTTATGCACTACAATCAATTCAGCATTGGAAATTTTTTCTTTAATTTTATTCACCAAAATCTCAGCCAAAGCAAAATTTTTCTCTTCCCTTTCCGGATTTGCGGCAAATAAAAAATAAACTTTATCCTTTTCAAGTCCACAATTTTCACGTGCTTTACATTTTTCAATCAGGTTGAAGATTTTCAAATCAACTCCGTTTGGGATTAAAGAAACACTTTTTTTTATCTTACAGGCAATTTTATGTGACTTAACAATTAATTTATCAACAAAAGTAACAGCAAACTTTAAAATGAATTTCTCTACAATCTTGTCTGAATAAACGTCACTTCCCATTAGAGAGAGAACAACAGGAACTTTAAATTGAAATTTAGTAACAAATCCAGAAAAGGAGTAATGAGCGTGAAGAACGTCAGGTTTGAACTCATTAATTTCTTTTCGGAGCTGCGGTATTGCTTTCAGGTAATTTTTAATTGAACCGCCCGGATAGAAAAAATATTTGAGGTCAATGCCTTAATTTTTAAGAGATTCTCCTTGTGAAAGAATAAATGGAGAAGGTTTATTTTCAATACCAATCCCAGCACTAACAAAAAGAACTTTCATTTTTATCCGAAATATTTGTAGATTGTGTTTCCGAGAAACCTCAGAATAGAAATTGGAGTTTTTTGAATTATAGGAGACAATTTTTTAATTAAAGAAATGTCTTGGGGATTTTTTTGTTGTGGTTTTGGGTATTCATAATAATTTAATAATTTTGAATCAGCTCCCAAACTTCTTTTAAAGCGGATTAATCCCTCAGCGTCAATTTCTGTTTTGCCTAAATTTATTTTTTTAAAATTTTTATTTTTTGACCATTTAATCAATTCCCAAAACATAAAATCATTTGGTCTTAAATGTA
>JADZEA010000019.1 GCA_020850775.1 bacterium | reverse complement strand
TTTTGAAAAAGTTGTTACCATTTCAACTGAAAATCCGGAAATGCAAAAATTGCACTTCAGACTCTTCCAAAACTATCCAAATCCATTCAATCCAAGCACAAAAATTGATTACAAAATTAAGGAGACAGGAAACAAAAGCCCAATGGGAAAACTATTGATTTTTAACGTCTTGAGTGAAGTTGTCCGTGAGTTTGAGCTTACTGAAAACGAAGGCTCAATCCTTTGGAACGGTACGGATAAAAATGGAAAGCAAGTTTCGTCAGGAATTTATTTTTACCGTTTGGAAAGTGGCAGTTTTCACAAGACCAAAAAGATGGTTTTGATGAAGTAGTGTGAGGGTTTCTTGGTTAGCTACTGAGAAACCTCCTATCTTTTCCATTCAATGTGTCCGTTAACATCATTTTTTTCAAAAACTTCCAGAACGTCTGCACAAAATTCTTTTGTTTCTTTCAAAATTCTGTTTTTTGCTAACTTGCAGTAATTTGGGTCAAGCTCTAAACCAATTCCTCTTCTTCTGTTGTTGGAAGCCTCAATCAAAGTTGTACCACTTCCGGCAAACGGGTCAAAAACCAGGTCATTTTCGTAACTGAAAAGTTTAATTGCCCTGTGAGGTAATTCTCTTGGAAAAGGAGCCGGATGTCCGATTCGCTTTTTACTTTCTCCGTTAAAAGTCCAAACTCCGTTTGTCCATTCCATAAATTCTTCTTTTTTTATCGTTGAAATTTTTGTGCCGTTAGTTTTTTTCCAGTCATCTTTGTAAAGCACCAAAATCAATTCAACAGGAGCAATCACGTAAGGAGCAGAAGCCGAAAGCCAGGAACCCCAGGCAGTTCTGCGTGAAATATTTCCTTCATTCCAAATGATCGTTGAGTGGTATTTCCAACCAACTTCCTGAACAATTTTTGTGAAGTCAGCCCCGACACTTTTTTGTCCGCCTTTGTTTTTGTCCAAAGGAACGTTCAGAAGAAACCTTGCCTGTGTCTTACTCCATTTAAAACAGTTTTCAATCCATTTTCTTGAAAATTCTAAATATTGCCCATAAGTCAATCCGTCGTCGTTTGAATTGTATTCAATCCCAACGTTGTAAGGAGGAGAAGTAACAATCAAATCAATAAATTCATCCTCAAAAAGATTCTCATTCAAAGCATTCCCCTGAAAGAGAACAACTTCCTTGTGCCGTAAAAACTCAATTCTTTCAACTGTGGTTTCGGGTTCACTTTTTTGTATTTTTAACGCTTCCAAAAATTAGCCTAAGTAAAGTTTTTAATTTCAATTTACAGTTGCTGAACTTGTTTTCACAGTAAAAACTTTTAGAATTTACTTCGTCAACCCAAATCAGTTTTTCACGCCTGCAATTTTTTTCTACTCAAAATTGGATTTTGGCTGTTTCACAAAAAACAACTTGATTTTTGGACGTTTTTCAAGTGGAACTTCATCCGAAACACCGTAAAAAGCATACCTTGAAAGGTCGTTTTCGTCTGAAGGATTACGAAACAAAATCTTGGCTTTCGTGTTTCCAAGATTCGTTTGAAGCAAATTCGCGAAATCACTTGCAGAGCCTCCCTGATATTTGAAAGTAATTTGTGGAGAATCATTTGAACTAACTTCAGGGTACACGGCACCTGCCAATTTTATTGTTTTTGTTGAATCTTCAGCGTCGGTTTTAAAAATTGAGAGAATCCCTCTTGCACTTGTTTCTGTGGTCGTTTCGTCCGGATTGTAGTAAAACCTTTGGCTAAGTTTTTCATCAAGTGTCAAAGTCATTTCGGCTTTTACAATGCTTGCAGTTTTGCTAATTGGCGAGCCATCAAGACTTTTTGCCAAATCAAAGTAAACACTTGAAGTTGTAACAATTTCCGGCGAACCGTTTACAGCCCAAAAATGATTTTTATTTTCAAAATCCTTTGGTGCGGAAACTACAAAGGCATCGTCGGATGAAAGTACAACCAAAGAATCGTTTTGCGTGTTTGTTGTGTGGTAAAAAACTTTCAGTGCAGGAAGTCCAAAATTTGTGTACTTGGTTGTTTCTGTTAAACCTAAGCTGTCTTGTAAAGTTGAATTTTCAGCTGAAATAATTCCCCTTGTAAAGTTGGAAGTGTTTTCTCTCGTGTTTAGTAAAAATGAAAGCGTATCACCACCACTTGCTTTTACAATTTTATCAATCAGGATTTGGTAAAATTTGAACCTGAATTTTTTTACCCGTGTTGTGTAATTAACTTTTGATGAATCTGTTCCGGTGTAAGTTGAATCTCCAATAAAAATAATTGAGTCATTTTCAGTTGTCATTTCGTACTGTTGCAAAAAGTTCAGATTGTTGTCCGCAAGGTTTAAGTCTTTCCATTCAACTGTGCTTTCACGCCAGGAATCATTCAAGTATTCCAGCAAAGTAAACGTAAAATTAGTCGGTTCAGGAAGGGGTTGGTAAGCATTCTTTCGGTAGTAAAGTTTGTCAGCGTAAAACTCAAAAACTACTGAATCAACAAAAATTGTGTCTTGGCTAAGAGTTGTAATCGGATTAAACTTGATTAAACTTGCGGTTTTGTAGCCTGCAAAATCGCCAATAAAAAGATAACCGCCTTTGCCTTGTCCGTCCATTGTGTCAGGAAAGTAAAAACTTGTGGAATCGGCAATAAATTCTTCAAACTCAATGTCAATCGGTTCAAAATTTGAGTCGTCAATTAAAAAATCTGTACTG
>JADZEA010000018.1 GCA_020850775.1 bacterium | reverse complement strand
CCAAAAAGTAATTTTACTAAAAGGCAGTTTGAAGAAATAGTTTCAAAAATCAAGAACTACATTTTTGAAGGAGACGTTTACCAGGTAAACATTAGCCAAAAATTTCAGGCAAAGTTTGAAGGAAACGCTTTTTCGTTGTTTAAAAGCCTGAATAAAATTAATCCTTCGCCTTTTTGTTGCTTTGTAAATCTAAAAAATTTTACCGTTGTCAGT
Source organism: bacterium (assembly GCA_020850775.1). Lineage (GTDB taxonomy): Bacteria > CLD3 > CLD3 > CLD3 > CLD3 > JADZEA01. The sequence goes on along the minus strand of JADZEA010000018.1, from coordinate 6,925 downwards.
TCTTCGCCTGAAAGATTGCTTTTAGTTGAAGATGGTTTTGCCCAAACACGTCCGATTGGTGGAACACGAAAACGCGGATTTTCTAAAAAAGAAGACAACAAACTAACAGAAAAGTTACTTTTAAACGAAAAAGAGCGAGCTGAACACACAATGCTTGTTGACCTTGAACGGAATGATTTAGGTAGAATTTGTGAGTTTGGAAGCGTAAAAGTTGATGAATTTATGGTTGTGGAAAATTATTCTCACGTAAAACACATTGTTTCAAACGTTGTTGGAAAATTGTTCCCGGACTTGAATTTTTTAGAGCTTTTACGGGCAATGTTTCCTGGTGGCACTCTTACAGGTTGTCCAAAAGTCCGTTGTTTGGAAATTATTGAAGAACTTGAAACTTTACAGCGAGGACTTTACGCAGGTTCAATTGGTTTTTTAAATTTTGATGGAAACCTTGATTTAAACATTGTAATCAGGACTTTTGTGATTTTTGGAGAAGAGCTTGAGTTTCAGGTTGGAGCGGGAATTGTTGCGGATTCTGACCCGGAAAGCGAATATTTTGAAACATTACAAAAAGCAAAAGCACTTTTAACAAGCATTGGCAGGGAAATTATCAAGGATTGAAAAAACCTTTGCTGACCATTAAACTTGAAACAAAAAATTTTCTAAACTAAAAACCTGAAAAAATTAAGTAAATTTCTACGAGTTCCAAACCTTTAAGGTTTGTTTGGCAGTAAAAAAATTGGAGTCTAAAATGAAGTTTGGAGTTATTGTTTTTCCTGGTTCTAACTGTGACCACGATAGTTTTTACACTCTTGAAAACGTGGTAAAACAAGAAGTTGTTTCTTTGTGGCACAAAGACCACGACTTGCAAAATGTTGACGCAATCATTGTTCCGGGTGGATTTTCGTACGGTGATTACTTACGTTGTGGAGCGATTGCGAGATTTTCTCCGATAATGAATGAAGTAGTAAATTTTGCAAACAAAGGCGGAATTGTTCTTGGAATTTGCAATGGCTTCCAAATTTTGACAGAAGCAGGACTTCTTGAAGGAGTTTTGACACGAAACCAAAACAGAAGGTTTGCCTGCAAAAATATTTTTCTTTCAGTCCAAAACAATAAAACAAAATTCTCTCAGGGCTTAGAAAAAAGCGAAGTTTTACAAGTTCCGATTGCTCACGGAGAAGGTAATTTTTTTGCTCCGCAAGATACGGTTAAACGGCTTGAAGACAATGGACAAATTGTTTTTCGTTACTGCAACAAAGACGGAGAAATTACAAGTGAATCAAATCCAAACGGCTCAATTAACAACATCGCAGGAATTATAAATAAAAATGGAAATATTTTAGGAATGATGCCTCACCCGGAACGCTGTTCTGACAAAACACTTGGAAATTCTGACGGAAAGAAAATTTTTGAAGCAATGATTAAAAGTTTTTTGGTTTAAACTGAAAATTACTTTACTTCTGGAAGTTCTGTTTTTACTTCCTTTGTGTCGTCTTTTAAAATCAGTATTTTTAAATCTCTTGCATTTTCAATAAACTTGTCAGAAGGTCCGGGACTTAGCGTAATTCTTTTATTAATTAATTTTAGAGCCTTTTCTTTCTCATTTTTTTGGTAGTAGATTGAAGCAAGGTAAAAATGAGAATCAAGATGATTGTTTACCTGAATTGCTTTTAGAAAGAACTTTTCGGCTTCTTTGGTTTGTCCGTTTCTGTAGCACGCAACACCAAGATTGTAGTAGGCTTCAGTGTGGTTTGGGTCAAGTGTTACAACTCTGTGGTAAAATTCAAGTGCTTTTCCAAGTTCCTTTTTAAGCAGGTAAAACCTTCCGCGTTTCATCAAAGCCGGGATGTGGTTTGGGTTGAGTTCATCGGCTTGTACGAGATATTTTTCGCCTTTGTTCAGGCTTGTGCTGAACTCGTCAAGGATTTTTTTCTCAAGGTAGTAATCCGAGTAAAGCAGTCTGTAGTTTACTGAGCAAGGGTTCAGAGTAACCATTCTGTCAAGGATTTGAGTTGCTTCACGAATTTTTCCAAAAACTTCTTTAAAATTTTGCCATCTTTCAGACGAAAGTGAGTAGAGAATTCTGTAAAAATCAGCGTTTGTCTGGTCTTCTTTAAGAAGCATTTTTAAGTACTCTTCAACCGTTTGCCACTCTTTGTAGGTAGCGTGAAATTTTACTTTAAAAAACCAGTACTCAAGCGATTTCGGGATTTTTTGGTTCAGTTTAACAAGAATTTTGCGTCCTTCTGAATAAAAATTATCCATTCCTCTGAGATCTTCGCGGATGTTTTGATGCGTCAGAGCCAGGTTGATTTCACCAAGCAAAATCAAAGCAGGCGGAAAATCCGGATATTTTTCTAAAAATTGCCTGCAAGATTTTCGTGCCTGTTCAAAATGTTTTTGGAAAAAAAGAAATTTTGCCTGATAAAATTCTTCTTGTGGTAAAGTAATTTTATAAAATTCATTAATTGAGTCGTTGTATTTTGGATTTTGGTTTTCAATTTTTGCCTGAGTGATAATTTTTTCCGAAAATTTTTCGGCGGTTTCGCTGAAATTTTTGCTGCTCAGGATAAAAGGTTCAAACTTAACTGCCAACTTTTCTTCTTCCTGCAAGGTTTCCACAATCAGTTCGCCAACAAGCCCGGAAGAATCCGGAACTAAAATTCCGTAAACAATCAAATCAGCGTCAACTTTTTTTGCGTAATTTTTTAGGTAAGCAGTGGAGCCAAACTGTTTAAAATCAAAGGAATCGCTAACCCATTCCGTTTTGTAGGCAATCCAGTTTTTATCGGTTTTTGTGTTTAAGTTTTGTGTCAGTTTGTCCCAAAAAGCGTAAGCAACAAAGTCAGAATCGTTTTTTACGTCTGTAAAAGGAAAAACTAAAATTCGTTTTGGGTCGGGAATGGGTAGATAATTTTGCCGTAAACTATAAAAATTGAAAAACCAAATGAAAGTTGCGATTAAACCGGAAAGGATTAGAGTAAGTTTGTCAAGTGATTCCATCTTTACGAGAAAGTAAACAAGTAACCAAATGAGCAAAAGTGGAATTAAAAACAGAATAATTCCACCCGGAATACTTCCTGTAAACCAATTTAAAAATTGTTGCAACATTAATTAATCTTTGGCAAATTTTTAGTCTTCGTAATCTTCCTTTTTCTTTTTAGAAGGTAAAGGGCTGAAAACTTTGTCTAACAAGCCAAAAACTTTGTCCGAAGTGCGGGAAAAAATATTATCTCCGGAATACTTGGCTTTCAGGTTGCTGCCAAATTCTTTAGCTTTGAACTTGAACAGACCTAACACTGTGTCATCTTCAGGAGTCATTTCTGTGTAGTAGCGGGAGTAATAATCTTTATCTTCGGAGAAAAGACCAATTTCAGATTTAACGTCGTTAAGGATTACGCCCCAGATGTCTCCGTTTACGCTTTGCAGGTGGCTAACGGCGCGTTTTAGAGAAGTTCTTGCAGCCTTGCTTACCTGATAAACCATAATAATTCCATCGACTTTAGAAGCAAGAATAGCTGCGTCAGTAACAGGAAGAACAGGAGGAGCATCAATTAAAACGACATCAAATTCAGTTTTAATTCTTTCAAGGAAGAGGCTCATTTCATTAGAAGCAAGAAGTTCAGAAGGATTTGTTGGAATGCTTCCTGCTGTAATGATGTTAAGATTATCAAGTCCGGGATTTGTAATAGCTTCCTCAAGCATAATCATATCGCCCATAAAAATATCTGTGATTCTTTTGATTACGTCTTCCCAGGCATAGTTTCCGAGTAAAACGTTTGTTAAACCAGGTTCTTTTTCAATTCCAAAAATTTTATACACATTTGGTCTTCTAAAGTCGCAGGAAACAAGCAAAGTTCTGTTTCCCATTTGTGCGAGAGTAATTGCAAGGTTTGAAGCAGTTGTTGATTTTCCTTCGTCAAGAGTTGTACTGGTAATCATAAAAATGTTACCATCTTTTTTGAGTTTGATAAAATCAAGGTTTGTACGGATTTTACGATAACTTTCAGAAGCGCTGGAGCTTGGTTCGTAGTGCGTAACCAAACTGGCGTAGGAAGTAAGATTTGGATTTTTCTCGGCTTCGGGATGAAGGTTAAGCATTTTTGTAACTGTGTTTTCAATATCAATGTGTGGAATTGTTCCAAGCACAGGAACTCCAATGTAAGTTTCAACGTCTTCAATTCTGTCAATTGAAGTGTCAAAAGTTTCAAAAAGGTAAGCCAAAACAAATCCGATAATCAAACCTGCCAAAGCACCTAAAAAAGTTTTTTGCCATCGTGTTTTATCTTTAAATTCCTCAGGGTCAGTTGCAAATTCAAGAATTGTTACTTCAATAATTTTTTCCGCTTCCCTGATGTAGGCTGATTGAAGTTCGTTCCTAAACTTAACGTAAGTGTCTTTTAGCAAACCTGTTTCCCGTTTCAGTTTTTCAAGGTTTGCATCATTTGTTGGTACAACCTGAAGTTTTCCTAAAAGTTCTTCCCTTCTGTTAAAAAGGTTTTCATAAATGGTTTTGTACTCTTTAGTCATATTTCTGATAAGAGTTTTTATTCTTGACTCAAGGTCCCGGACTTCCGGCGATTCTGGTTTGTGGTAAATTAAAAGTTGCTCTTTTTTAAGCTGCAAGTTCAAAACTTCACTGTTTAGAAGCTCAAGGCTTTTGTCTTCCAAATCAACGGAAATCCAATCGATGTAATCTTCTGAGCCTCCGATGAGCCTTATTTCAAGTTGTTGAAGTTGTGGACCAAGATTGGCAATTTTAAAATTTGCTTCTGCAAGTTCATTTTGAATATCAAAAAGTTCGCTTTCACCAAGACTGATGTCATTAATGTTTTCAGCAATAAAACTGTTCATTTGTTTTTCGTGGTCGTCAAATTTCACACGGAAAATTTCTGTTTGCTCTTCAATGAATTTACGGGTATCAATTGCTTGTCTGTTTGCATCGTTAATATTATTTTCGCGGAAAACCTCTGCCATCGTATTGGCTAATTTTATAGATTCTTTTTTATCAAAAGACTTCGCATAAATTTTAATAATGTTAGTTTTTGTTTCTTCTTCATTCCAGATAATTTTTTTCATTCGTCTGACTTGCTCAATGTCTTTCGGGTCTTCCGTAATTTGCTCAATGTTTTTATCGTTATCGATGTAACCCATTTTTTTTGCAAGGTCAATGAGGATTTTGGTGCTTCCCATAATTTTGGCATGAGTTTGCAAGTTGTCCGTTTTACGGGAAACAAAAGAATTGTCTTTTAGAACAGCACTTGTAATTGTGTTGTAATTTGTAATTTTAATGCTTGAAGAAGCAACGTAGTACGGAGCAGGATCTTCTGTAAGAAACCAAACAGCAAGTGCAATAACTAAAACTGAACCAGCAATAATTTCCCATCTCTTTTCAAGAGATCTTAAAGTGTCTATCAGGTTTAAATCGTATTGAGCCATTTTTTCCTGTTACTTTTAGTTTTTTACGACCTGGTTAATTAAAAACATTGTTTGCAACAAAGAAAGCGTCGGGTTCAAACTCAACAAAAAGTCCGTTGTTGTTGTGTAGCGTGTTCTCGAAATGTAAACAATGTCTCTGTCAAAAACTTTAATATTTTGGCTAAAATCACCTTTTGTAAGAAGTCTGTCAAGGTCAACAGTTATCACATCAGGTTTATCAACATTTCCGCGAATGATTCTAACTTCATCTTTTAAAGAAAATTGTGTGAAATTCCCTGCTTTGGCGATACACTCAATTATTGGCAAACCACTTTGTTCCTTAATTTCAATTAATCCGGGATTGTTTACTTCGCCAAAGACAAAAACAAACCTGCTACTTGTCGTAACCGAAGGAATAAAAACGATTTGGTCTGCATCCATCATCGGATTTTGAGTAACGTCAGCTTCAGCAATTGTTCGCCATAAATTGTAGTAAAGTGATTGTCCGTTTTCCTGAATAATTTGAACTTTCGTTAAATCAGCTTCTTTTGTTGGTCCGCCGTGGTCAGAAATAAAATCCAAAAGTGTCGTTCTGCCTCGTAAAGCATACCTTCCCGGACCTGTTTCATCTTCATCGGTATCGCGAATTTCTCCAAGTATTGAAGATTGGTGGGCATTGTAAAATCTCACGTCAACTTCAACATTTGGTTTTCTCAAAACGCCTCTCAAAGTTTCCAAAAGTTCAGCTTCAACTTGTGAAGGAGTTTTTCCGGCGACGTAAAATTTTTCATCTCCGACATTCGGAATAAAAACTTCACCGGAAGTTGCAACGGTCAATTCAAATTCCTTCTTTTCAAGACCCGTCCAAAGTGCAACTTTTAAAACGTCCAAAGCACCAATAATGTATTCAGGAAAACCAAAGGCTTTTGTAAAGACCTTGTTTTGGTAAGGGTCAAGGCTGGAACTTTTCAGACCTTTTGGTTTAGAAGTTTCGCCTAAAATCAGTTCATCGTGGTCAAAATAAATATCCACCGAATCTGCGTAAACAAACTTGTTGATTTTGTTCAAAACTTCTTTGTCGGTTTCAACTTTCATTTTTTCAATGATTACATCGGCTCTTCTGTTAAGCTGTAATTCTTCAGGAGTTTTTGCGTCGTAGATTTTTGGTTTTATGTCGGAAAAACCGACAACACCGTCAAAATTTATTCCTGCAACTTCGGTAATTTTTTGAGAAAGTGCATTTTTTACAGAATTTGCACGTGATTGAGAAAGCTCAAGATTACTTGGGAACTCTTTCGTTGCAATTGCACGAATATCAGCGTTTCCTTCAATGCGAATTTTACTTTGCGGGTATTTTTTGATTAGCTCGGCAATTTCGTTGATGGTTGATTTTTGGTCTTCACGAACTTCAGCAATTCCCGTATCAAAAAATATGCTGTAGATTGCTTCTCCATAACTAACCGTTCCTTTTTGCAGAGACCAAATGTCTAAAGTATCATTTTCAACAGGT
>JADZEA010000017.1 GCA_020850775.1 bacterium | reverse complement strand
GAACCAATTTTTGGCTTTGAATTCATTTTTAATTTCTTTTCGGGTTTAAAATTAATGGTTTTTTTCTTGCAAAGAATCAAGGGCTTCTTCAACAGAATTGTAAACACTAAAAATTTTAGAAAGTTGTGTGATTACAAAAAGGCTTTCAATTTTGTCTGTGATGTTTGCAACTGCAAGCTTTCCACCAACTTCGTTTAGCAAGTTGAGGCTTCCGGTTAAAGCACCAATTCCTGAACTGTTCATCCATTTTACTTCGTGTAAATTAAAAATGATTTTTGTAACTCCAATATCGATAAGACCTTTAACGTGGTCTTTGATTTCTGTTGTTTCTTCTCCACCCATAAGTTTTCCCGAAAGTTCAAGAACAACACAATGACCTTTTCTGAATTCTTTGATTGCCATAAAATTACCTCGCTTTATTTGATAAAGATTTTTTCAAAATGATTTTGTTTGAAATTAAATAAATTGCGTTAAAATTCCAAAAACAATTAATACTTTAAAACAGTTAGAAGGAGACAAAAATGCCAAGCAAAATTTCAGGCTTGAATTTTTCGTCAAAAGCTGCTTCAAGCCGGATAACTTCCCGGTAAGGAATGTGAAAGTTTAGACCAAAGCCAAAACCTTTTTGAATTTCATCAAATTCTTTTCTTTCAGACCAGGAATTTCCTGCGTCAAAAAACAACTCACCACTAATCCCAAACTTAAAATTGTCTGTGTACTCCTCCATAAAATCAAAACTTGGGACTTTGTAGTAACGAATTTTGAAAATCGGGAATCTGTAAGCAATTGAAGTCAGAAACAAATTTTCGCCTTCTTTTTGGTCTTTGTAGTGTCCGCGGACAAGGAATTTTGAACCTAAAACAAACCTTTCGTAAGTTGGGATTTCACCTTTTGAGCTTTGTGCAAACACGTGAAAACCAAGCACCTGATTTTCTGTCAAGGGTAAAAAATACCTTGTGTCAAGCCAGGTTTTCAGGTAGTTGGCTTTTGTTTCGCCAAAACCAACTTTTTCAAAAATTGTCTCTGCAAAAATTCCCTGACGAGGATAAAAAATCAAATCTCTTGTGTCGTAAACGTAAGAAAAAAGTAGCGAAGGGAGTTTGTCTTTTTCTTTTTCAGAAAGAAAAATTTCTTTTTCAGGCTGATTTTTTTGTTTTTTTACTTCACGAAATCCGAACCCCAAAAAAATTTTGTGTTCAAAACCCAATTTTTTCCCAAGCGAAAAAGTCCCGCCTTGCTCAAAAACTTCAAGTCTTTCAACTTTTAAAGGCTCAAAATTTTTGTCCGTTTTAGATTCAACTTCAAGCCCTCTGCGAAACAAAAGTGTGTGAAAAATTAGTTTTTTGTCTGTTAGCCAGGGAATCAGGTAGTCAAGTTCGTAACCTGCGTTGTAGCCAAAACTTACACTTGCAGAAAGTTTTTCGTTGTTTCCACGAAAATTTGTGTGTTTCAGGCTTAGTTTCAGAGTAACTTTTTCTTTTGCAAGACCATCAACACTTGAAAAAATATTTTTGAATTTTGAAAAAGTAAAGCTGTTTTCAGTGTTAAAAATTTCAGGAACAGGCCAAACAAACCATCTTTCGTCAACAATAATTTTTAGTGTTTTGGAACTGTCAACAAAAACTGCTTCAACCTTGTCAAAAAGCCCGAGGGATTCTATTTTTCGTCTGTCAAGTTCGATTAAAACTGAGTCAGGAAAGCTGCCGGGTTTGAGTTTCATTTCTCTTGTTATGACTTTAGAGAGAGTTTTTTTATTTCCACTAACAATAATTTTTTGAATAGTTTGAGCGTAAAGTTGTGAGATGGAAAAAGCTAAGAAGAGTAAAAAGAAAGTTTTTTTGAGCATAATTTTTTTGATTTAAGTTTGCGTAAATCCTGACTGCGAAAAGTAAATAAAAGTTTTTAGTTTTTTAACTTAATTTTTTTCGTAAAATTAAGTAGGGTTTTAAGAAAATCAATTACAAAAGATTGTGTAAGTAAGTTAAAAGATGATTAAAAATTTTTTTTCAAGGGAAGAAGCAAAAATTACTTTTATCGGTGTGTCGGTAAATTTAACGTTAGCAATTTTGAAGATTAGTGTTGGAGTTTTTGTGGGAAGTTATGCCCTGATTTCGGATGGTTTTGATTCTTTTTCAGATTTGGCGAGTGATTTTGTGGTTTTTTTAGGAATTTATTTTGCAAACCTTCCACCGGACGAAAACCACACACATGGACACGGAAAAATTCAAACACTTTGCGAAGTTGCGATGGGAACGCTTTTGCTTTACGCAGCGATTCAGATTGGATTGGAAGCAGCGGTTTCGATTTACGAAAAGAAAACAATTGGAAGTTTTTCGCTGACAGTTATTTTAGTTCCAATTTTTGCGACTGTGATTAAAGAGTGGCTTTTCCGTTACACAATGAAAAAAGCCAAAAAACTTGACAACTCAACTTTAGTGGCAAGTGCGTGGCACCACAGAAGCGATTCGCTTTCGACTTTAATAGTTTTGGTTGGGTTGGTTGTAATTTATTTTATTCCCGAATGGGCAATTATTGATTCTTACCTTGGGTTTTTGATTTCAGCGATGATTTTGAAAGTTGGTTTTGACATAATTTTTGTCGCCATAAAAAAGATTACGGATACGGTTCCGACAAAAAATTATCTTTCAGATTTGTATGAACTTGTGAGCAAGGTCAGGGAAGTTGAAAATCCACACGATTTAGGTTTACGTTATCTTGGGAACAAAATTGCGGTAGAAATTCACATTGAAGTAAATCCTTTGATGAGTGTTGAACAATCTCACGAAGTTTGTGAAAAGGTTTCTCAAACAATGAAAGATTACGATACGAAAATTATTCAGGTAATAGTTCACGTTGACCCGGGAAGAGAAAAAAAACATTCTGAAAAAGAAAATTAAAAGATTATTTTAGCAAACCAAATCGGAAAAGCTAATGGCTATAAAATTATCTGAAAACCAGCAAGACCTTCATCAAATATTTGTTTATATTGGGCTTTTGTGTGTTGGAATTGGCGTAACCCTGACAATCCTTCAGTACGATGCAGAGATTGTAATCGGGATAACAATTGGAATTGCTATTTTAATCTTCGCAATCGTAAATCCTGAATATTCAATTTATATTTTGATTTTATCAATGCTTCTTTCTCCCGAATACGGTGAACGGGCTACTGACGGAAGCGGACAAACCTTAAGACTTGATGACTTTTTTATCACAATCATTACTTTTGTCTGGTTGATGAGAATGGCAATTACAAAGGAATTAGGTTTAGTTTTGAGAACCGAACTTAACCGTCCAATTTTTATTTACATTTCTTTGTGTGCAGTTTCCACAATTTTGGGAATGATTGGTGAACGTGTGGTTTACACAACAGGAACTTTTCACATTATTAAATATTTGCAGTACTACGTCATCTTTTTTATGATTGTAAACAACATTAAGTCGCGTGACCAAATCCGAAACTTTTTGACTTTACTTTTCTTTACTGCTGTAATTGTTGCCATAATTTCAATTATCCAAATCCCAAGTGGCGAAAGAATTTCTGCTCCTTTTGAAGGCGAAGGCGGAGAACCCAACACACTTGGAGGCTACCTCGTTTTAATGCTTGGAGTTTCAATTTCGCTTTTAATTTATTCTCCAAATTTTACCTACAAGCTGATTTTCAGTTCAATTACAAGTTTACTTTTTATTCCTTTACTCTTTAGCCAGTCTCGTTCTTCGTGGTTTTCTTTTGCAGTGCTGTACGTAATGCTTGTTTTGTCTTCAAAGAAAAAAACATTGCTTTTAATGATTTTACTTGGAGGAATTCTGACTTTTCCCTACTACGCTCCTGAAAGTGTTGTAGAAAGATTTAATTACACTTTTAGCGGTTCAGAAGAAATTGTTGACGTAGAACGCGCTCAAGTTGGAGATTTAACACTTGATGCTTCTACTTCTGAACGTGTGGATTCCTGGCGAAGAGTCTGGAATGATTTACCAAAACACCCACTTTTAGGTTTTGGAGTAACCGGCTGGAGATTTCTTGACGCTCAATATTTTAAAATTCTGATAGAAACAGGTGTAATTGGACTTGCTTTATTTTTGTTCCTGAAATTTTCAGTTTTAAAAGTTGCCTGGTCTGTGTACAGACGTGATGACTACGACGACTGGTTGTTACGGGGTTTGTCTTTAGGCTGTTTTGCGGTAACTTTTGGAATGTTGGCTCATGGTTTGGGAACAAACACTTTTATCATTGTAAGAATTATGGAGCCTTTTTGGGCAATTGTCGGGATGACCGTGATGATTCCGGAAGTCATAAAAACCGGCGAAGTAATTATTGAAAAACACGAAACAATCCCTTTCGTTGTAGAAAAACCATTTCTTGTAAGGTAATTTTTATGAAAAATTTCGAAAAAGTTTTGACTGTTCTGACTTCAGTTTTAATGTTAGTTTCACTTTACTTAGTTTTTATTTTTGCTCCAATTGAAAAAACTATGGGAGTTGTGCAAAAAATATTTTACTTTCACGTTTCTTCTGCCTGGATTGGTTTTTTATCGTTTTTTGTCGTCTTTGTTTACAGCATTGCCGGGCTTGTCAAACAAAACAGAATTTCAGACATCATTGCTGTAAGCGCCGCCGAACTTGGTTTACTTTTTATGACAATTGTTCTGGTTACCGGTCCGATTTGGGCAAAACCCGTTTGGTTTGTCTGGTGGGTTTGGGATGCAAGGCTTACTCTGACTTTGGTTACCTGGCTAATTTATCTGGGTTACTTAATGCTCAGAAAATACCTCCCCGACAACTCACAAAAAGCTAACCTTTCTGCAGTTGTTGGAATAATCGGCTTCATCGCCATTCCAATAAATTATTTTTCTATTCGTTGGTGGAGAACCCAACATCCTTCTCCGGTAATCGGCGGTGGAGAAAACTCAGGGCTTTCTCCTGAAATGAAAATTGCTTTTTTTACTTGTTTGCTTACCTTTACCCTGCTTTATGCTTTGCTTCTTCTCAAAAAAATAAAACTTGAAAAAGCAAAAGACGAGGTTGACTATCTTTTTAAAACTTTAAATTCAAAGTAAGTCAGGTTTGGCTTACAAAACTAAACTTTAAGGGGGATTTTATGAAAAAAATATTTTTACTTGCTTGCGGAGCCTTAGGCTTTACTTTTGCTTCTGTGCAAGCTCAGGAACTTGGTGTAGGAATTGGTTTGGTCAGTTTTGGCGAACCTTCTTACGAAAATTATCAGGGAAAAGACCTTGGAAATGGCTTTGGTGCAAGAGCCTACTACAACCAAAAAATGCTGCCTCTGATTTCTTTCAGACCGGAAGTTGCTTACGAAAAGAAAAGCAAAGATTACGGTGATTACTCAATGATTAACGTTTCAGGTAACCTCGTTGTTGGAATTTCGGTTCCTGGAATTGCTGAAGTTTACGGTGGAGCAGGAATTGGTTATGATTTTATAACCGTTGAACCAAAAGTCGGAAGTTCCGATACAGGAAATACTTTAGTTTGGAACGCCCTTGCCGGAGCAAAATTTTCATTGATTCCACTTTGCAGCATTTACGTTGAGCCTCGTTACGTTGGAATTATTGGTGAAGAAAAAGATGCTGCTAAAGTTGCCGGAATCGGAAGATTTGAACTTTTTGCAGGCGTTGCTTTCGGATTTTAATTGAAAAAATAAAAACTAATTTTTTGAAGTAAAACTTTTTACGCATTCTAAAACCATCAGGGTTTTCTAAAATCCCGGATGGTTTTTTTATTCTTTTGTGAGAGTTGATTCCAAAGCCGCAAGCTGTTCACTCTGAAAAATTCCTACCTGACAACAATGTTTACAAGTTTGTTTGGAACAACAATAACTTTTAAAATTTGCTTCCCGTCAGTAAAAGTTTTGATTTTTTCGTTTGAAAGTGCAATTTCTTCCACAAGTTTTGTCCCCAAATCCCGTTCTGCTTCAATTTTTTCACGAATTTTTCCGTTCACTTGCAAAACAATTTCAACCATTTCTTTTTGTAACTTACTTTCGTCGTACTTTGGAAAACTTTCCTTAAAAATTGAGTCTGTGTTCCCTAAATCCCGCCACATTTCTTCGCTAAGGTGTGGTGCAAAAGGTGCAAAAGCAAGCACAAGTTTTGTGATGACTTCGCGAACGGTTGCAGGATTTTGGTTTTCTTTTGGCAACGAAAAATACTTGTAAATTTCATTCACAAGTTCCATCATTCTTGCAATTGCCGTGTTAAAATGAAATTTTTCCGTGTCTTTCCAAATTCCTGAAAGCGAGTTGTTCAAAACGTAGTAAAGTTCGCTGCCTGCCTTTTTTTCTTCTTGAGTCTGAACAAAATTGTTTTGAGTTTCAAAAACTAAAATCCCGTTTTGAACGGCATTGTAAAGCCTTTTTATAAATTTATTTATGGCTTTAACTTGTGAATCTTCCCAAGGACCGCCTTCTTCAAAAGCAAAATTAAACATCAGGTAAACTCTGAAAACATCGCTTCCAAATTCCTCAACGTAAGGTTCAGGATTAATTACGTTTCCAAGGCTTTTGGACATTTTCCTTCCGTCTGCTCCTGTGATTGTTCCCTGATGAGTCAGGCTCAAAAAAGGCTCGTCAAAACCCAAAAATCCTAAATCCCTCAAAGCCTTTGTTACAAATCTTGCGTAAAGCAAATGTTTTGTTGCGTGTTCTGCTCCACCAACGTAACGGTCAACAGGAAGCCATTTTTTCGTAATTTCAAAGTCAAAAGCAACTTCATCGTTACCAACACTTGGATAACGTAAGTAGTACCAGGAAGAACAAATGAAAGTGTCCAAAGTATCAACTTCACGAATTGCTTTTCCGTTACAGTTTGGGCAAGTTGTGTCTTTGAAGGTTTTGTGTTTAGCCAGCGGCGAATCTCCGTCAGGTGTAAATTCAACGTCGTAAGGCAAAGTAACAGGTAAATCCTTTTCACAAACTGCAACTTCACCACATTTTTCGCAGTTCACAATTGGAATCGGGCTTCCCCAGTAACGTTGTCTTGAGACTAACCAATCTCTCAAACGGTAATTGATTTTTGCTTCACCTTTGCCGTTTTGTTTGAGTGTTTCAGTGATTTTTTGCTTTGCCAAAACTGATTCCATTCCGTCAAAACCGTGTGAGTTTACAAGAGTTCCATTTTCTGTGTAAGCCTCTGAAAGTTCAGTTTCAATTTTTGTTCCTTTTTGCAAAATCACTTTTCTGATTGGCAGACCAAATACTTTTGCAAACTCAAAATCTCTTTCGTCGTGTGCGGGGACAGCCATTACAGCTCCGGTTCCGTACGTAACCAAAACGTAATCAGAAATCCAAATTGGAATTTCTTCGTTGTTGATTGGGTTGATTGCAAAAGCTCCTGTAAAAACTCCCGTTTTTTCACGTGAAGCTGAAAGCCTGTCAAGTTCGGATAATTTTACAACTTCTTCTTTGTAGGCTTTAATTTTTGCGAGGTTTTCCTGGGTTGTGATTTGTTCTGCGAGTTCGTGTTCAGGAGCCAAAGTGCAGTAAGTTGCTCCCAAAAGTGTGTCAGGGCGAGTTGTAAAAACCTTAAAAGTTTTGTCTGAATTTTTAATTTTGAACTCAATTTCAGAGCCGATTGATTTTCCAATCCATTCAAACTGCATTTTTTTTGTTTTTTCGGGCCAGTCAAGTTTTTCCAACCCTTCCAAAAGTTCTTCTGCGTAATCCGTGATTTTAAAAAACCATTGGCTTAATTTTTTGCGGATAACTTGTGTTCCGCAGCGTTCGCAAGTTCCGTTAATTACCTGCTCGTTAGCCAAAACAGTTTTGTCTTTAGGACACCAGTTCACGGGAGCATTGGCTTTGTAAGCCAAACCTTTTTTATAAAGTTGTAAAAAAAGCCACTGTGTCCACTTGTAGTAATTTTCCTTAGAAGTGTCGAGCGTTTTTTCCCAGTCGTAAGTTGCACCGATTTGTTTTAGTTGTTCAGTCATAAAAACAGTGTTTTTATCCGTTGAGTCTTTTGGATGAACTCCGGTTTTGATTGCAAAATTTTCAGCGGGAAGTCCAAAAGCGTCAAATCCCATCGGATGAAAAATATTGAAGCCCTGCATTTTTTTAAATCTTGCCCAAGTATCGGAAGGAGCGTAGTTGTACCAGTGTCCGTTGTGGAGTTTGTTTCCGGAAGGGTAGGAAAACATTTCCAGGACGTAAAGTTTGTTTTTAGATTCAGAAAAATCTGTTTTGTGCAAGCCGGATTCTTCCCAAATTTTTTGCCATTTTTTTTCCACTTCTTTAAAATTGTATTCTTTCATTCTATCCTCAAAAATAGTTCAAACAAAAAAAGCAGACCTGAAAACTCAAAGCCTGCTTTTAAAATCCATAAAATCAATTAATTTTTAGACAAACGTCGGTTCTTCGTCAGAATTTTTAGCGTCTTTTTTACCCGGATTTTCTTCCGTGTTTTTTTCGCCAAATCCAAATTTTGCGAGAATATCAGGAATTGAGTCAATAATTTTTCCGATTGTAATTTCTTTTTGAGTTACCGGAAGAAGTTGAGCTTTTCCTTGCGGGTTTACAACAATAAAAGCAATTGGTTCAATTGAAGCACCTCCGCCAGTTCCGCTTCCGGAACCGGAATTATTTGTTGCACCATCTTTTCCATCGCCTCCGCCAGCACCAAAACCAACAGTTACTTTTGAAACAGGAATAATTACTGTTTCGCCTGCTTTTACAGGTTGCCCAACAACTGTTTCCGTTTTGACCATTGATTTAAGTTCAGACATCACCGTTTTAACTAAATCTTCAAGAGCCATTTTTTATTACTCCATTAAAACTTTGTTTTAAATTTAAGCCATTAAAATCAATTTGACAAAACTATTTTTTAGTTCGGCAATGTTTTGTTTTTAAGGAACAAAACCAAAATCTTGGTTTTTGCAGATTTTCAGATTTTTGCAAAAACCCTTGAATTAATTTCATCTGCTTTTTCTTTCCCGTAAAGCAATTCAACCAACTTAAAAGCGAGTTCCATTGAAGTTCCTGCCGATTTACTGGTAACGATTTTCCCGTCAATTTCAAGCCTGCTTTCTACGTAGTTTCCGGCAACGATTTTATCGGTTTGGCTTGGATTGCAAGTAAAAGTCTTTCCGTCTAAAATTCCGGCTCTTCCAAGAACGTTTGGTGCGGCACAGATTGCTGAAACAAACTTTCCATTTTTTGCGTGCCTTTGCAAAATTTCTTTGACGAGCAAACTTTCCTGCAAATTTGTTGTTCCCAAAACACCACCGGGAAGGTAAACAAGGTCAAAATCTTCGTTTTTTACTTCTTCAAGCGAGCAATCGGTAATGTGTTTTGTCCTGTGAACGGCAGTAACCGGGTTTTCTGTAACTCCTGCAACAACAACTTCTGCTCCTGCGCGTCTTAAAATGTCAATCACTGTGATTGCTTCAATTTCTTCAAAGCCTTCAGCAAGAGGAACTAAAACCGTTTTCATTTTTTACTCCTTAAATTTTTTATGAAAGTTAATGAAAGTCAAACTAAGAAAAAAGCAAAAGTCTGATTTTTAACAAAACCGCCAATGTTTTCTAAAAACTTTGGTGGTTTGAAAAATTAAACTTAGTGAGAAACTGAACTTAAGAAGCCAGGTTTTTAACGGAACAACTAAAACTCAACTTTCATCCCGCCAGTTGGAATGATTCTGAACCCTTGTTTTTCAACCTTTCCCGTTTTTTCCAAAAACCTCTCTTCGCTGACGTTCAGTCTTCCGTAAACATCAAGAACGTCAAGAAAAGCTACCAAAGCAAAATGATTAAATTGCCATCTGTAATCAACTCTTACGTTCAAAGTGTGGTAAGGACTGAGCCTTTTCGTGTTGTTTGAAACGATTTCCTTTGAGTAGTAAAGATTGTTTTCATCGTTAAAAACGTTTTCATTCACGATAAAATCGTCTTTTGGTCTTCCGGTTGCGTACTTCCACCTTCCTGAAACTGAAAAATTTTTGTTTACAAGGTAACCGACTAAAAAATTGAAAACGTGAGGCTGGTTAAAATCCGAGTTGTACTCTTCCTGACCGTCGTCAGCGATGTTGTCGTTGCGTTTACTTTGAGCGTACGAGTAGCTGACTTGCCCGTAAACATTGTTCACAAGTTGTTTGATGATGCTCAAATCAATTCCTTTTCCCCAACCATCACCCTGATTTGTTGAAATTGCTGTTGAACGACTTGGTCGTACAACAAGGTCATCAAATTTTTTGTAGTAAATTTCTGCCGTGAATTTCAAATCCTTTTGCAGGTAGTTCGTGAAACCAAAAATAAAGTGGTAAGCTTTTTCGTTTTTTAGCTTTTTGTTTGAGGCAGAAGCGAGCAAAATTTTGATTTCCGGGTTTTGGTAAAAAACTCCTGTTGCAAAGCTCAGACGAGTTTTTTGGGTCAGTTCGTAAGTCGTGCTGAAACGTGGTGAGAAGTAACTTTTTCCGGTCAGTTGGTTGTAATCGTAACGTAAACCGGGATTTACAGTTAATTTTTTGGCAAAAGTTTTTGACAGTTCGGCGTAGTTGGAAAAATTTAAGTTTGTTTCATTAAAATCTCTGTTAAAATTTTCGGGTTTCAGTAGCAGGTATTTTTTTGTTGTGTCCTGAAGGTCGTTTTTGTCAAAAAGAAAAAGTGTGTCCAAAGCTGCAAGTTTGTAGAGGTTTTTCATCTTTTGCCGGTTGATTTCAAAGCCAAGTTTTAGTTCGGAATCGTTTTGAAAATCGTAGGAAAAATCGGCTTTGTAACCGAGTTCTGTTTGTTTGTCAATCGTTTCAAACTTGTCAATGATTGTGTCTGTTTCGGTTTTGGTTTGGTTCAGGAAGAGTTTGCCCTGCGAAAACTCAACGTCGTTAAGTTTGTAGTAAAAAGTGTTTTGAAGGAAACTGTTTTTCCCTGTCAAAACTCTCCAGCTTATTCCTAAAAGTGCTTTTTCACTTGTTAGTTTTTGCAGTTGCGTTTCTGCTTTTGTGTCGCTTGCGAAGACGTGTTTCGGAGTTCTTTCGTATTTTTCGGGAGCAAAAATTCCAAGCACGGAGACTTTGTTGTTTTCATTAATTTGAGTTGTAGTTTTAAAAATTAAATCTGTAAAACTTGGGTGTCCGAGGTCTTTTTGTCCTGTAAGGTCAAGCACTCTTTCAAAATCAAAATGCCTTGCAGAGAGAATTAAACTTGTGTTTTTGTGAAGGTAAGTTGGTCCGGTGTAATCAATTCCGCCGCCAAGAATGTCGTAGTAACCTGAAAGTGTAAAGTTGTCTTTGTTGCCTTCTTTGACTTTTAGACTAACGTAAGAAGCACTTTTTCCACCGTAACGCGAAGAAAATCCACCTCCCTGAAATTCTGCTTCTGCGATTAGTTCAGGAGCAAAAATGCTAAACCTTCCACCTTGAGCTTCTTGTTCTTCGTTTCCGCCTGAAAGGTGTGAAACCTGGTCAAAAGGGATGTTGTCAACAAGAATTATGTTTTCTTTCGGGCTTCCGCCACGAACAGCAAAAGCAGAAAACTCACCACCGCCCGAACTTACACCAGGCAGAGTTTCAATCGCTCTGAAAATATCGCCGCCGCTTCCCGGATTTCGTTTTACCTCTTCAAGCGAGTAAGTGTAGTTTGAAACCGGAGCGTCTTTTTTTTCTTCAAAGTAGTTTGCAGTTACGACTACTTCGTCAGCAGTTACGAGAGCTTCGCTAAGTTCAACCGTTACGTTTGTTGCTTTTCCGCGAACCACACGAACGTCATTTTTAAAAGTTGAATTGTAACCAATGTAGGAAATTTGTAATTTGTAAAGGTTTTCATCAAGTTCAGGAACCAAAAAATTTCCGTTTTCGTCTGTTGAGGCG
>JADZEA010000016.1 GCA_020850775.1 bacterium | reverse complement strand
TGAGTTCAATTATGAGGACACGGATGATGACGAAGAATAAAAAAGTTGATGTTAAATGGTTAAATCAAGATTTGGGGTAAAAATCCTGTGCTTCGCCAGAAAAAATTATGGCAATATTAAAAGAGGATAAGAACGAATGATGAACAAACAAACATTTTCAAAACGGCAAGGATTTTTCTCGTTAAAGGAAAAAGAGATAACTGTTCGTGAAGACGCACCTGAAGGACTTCGTGGTTTTATTAAAATGGCATTTTATAACCTTAATAAAAGACCATCTGACCTTAAAAGACCATCTGACCTTAGAGCAATTACCACAAGAGTTTTAGAAATTCCGCCTAACCGTGATAATTGGTCTGAATTTCCAAACATTGACTGGGAAGTAGAAGAGCATTTAAAAAAATGCGAATGGCATTTAGTTTATGACATAATTGAAGAAATCATTAAGGAACTAAATTCAGAAGAGAATGAAACATTTACCAACAAAATAAATAAATACTTCATAGAAAATGGGATAGGTTGGGAAATTGTAAATGGACAAATTGAAACTCGTGGTGACGAAGTTTTTGAAACAGCCGTTAAAACAGTAGTTTCTGTTCTTGACAATGCACAACTACAAACAGCAAAAACTGAAATAAGAGAAGCACTTAATGATTTATCAAGGCGACCAACTCCTGACATAACAGGTGCGATTCAGCATTCACTTACTTGCTTAGAATGTGTGACGAGAGAATTTACAGAGGACAAAAAATCAACACTTGGTGACTTAATGAAAAAATATTCTGACGTAATTCCTTCACCACTTGACCAAGCTGTAACAAAGATTTGGGGTTTTACTTCTGAACAAGGCAGACATTTAAGAGAAGGAGAACCACCTGAATATTTAGAAGCTGAACTTGTCGTTGAAGTAACTTCTGCGATTGCAACTTATTTAGCTAAAAAACTAAAAGTGAAGCAACTTTAACAATGCAAACAGATGATTTGTAAAGGCATAAAAAACTGCAACCACCGGTAAAACTTGACATTTTGAACAACGTGTAAAATTGATTAAATTTTACAAATTAACAGGAGACAAAAATGTCAGGTTTACCAAAACACTCTGCTCCTAAAAAAAGGCAAACTCTAAACTAAACAGCGTGCACTTCGGCAAGCTCGGTAACCGCAAAAAAGAAGTGAGAGCCTGATTGCAAAGCCAGACCTTCACAAGTTTGTTGTGTGAGTGTCTCACTTTTTGGTGAGGCGCTCACTGAAGCACAAAAAAAAAGGGTAAACACAAAAGTTCACCCTTTTTTATTTCCGAAAACCAGAAGCCAGAAAAATGCTCGAAAATGCCGCAGACTCCCACACGTCAGGTGCACGCTTTGTTGGGTGCGTTTTGCCGAACAGAACCTTTTGGGAATCAATTACCTTTTGACTTAAGAGCCTTAATTGCTCCAACACCTTGAACCATAGGAATAAGCAAAAAATTCTTGCGATTATTCCACCGCCACCAGGGTTGTAGCCTTGCGATGCCTCAAGGAAAAAACCAACAATGCCATCTAATGCAAAAATAACAATTGCAAGAATTAGAGCCACTGTTGATTTTCGCTGAACGAAAAATCCTAAGGCAAGAAATACCAAGCCAAACAAGATAGAACCAAAACCAATGTCGATTTGCTGAAGGAATTCGACATTGAACAAAACTAAAACAAGCCCCAGTACAAGATTTAGACCAGCAATAAAATAAACCCTACCGTAAGCATTTTTCATTTTAGTTTGCGGGTCAGATGCAGAGCCAGGAAGCGGTTGTCCATTGCGAAGAACTTGTAATTCGGTTAACATAAATTTACTTACCAATTGAACTTTTATTGTAGAGCCATCAGTCGAATGAAATTCTTGCCCTGCGGATAATGCTTTTTTATTTGGAATGACACCAATTGAACTACCGTCTAATGAAACGGTTACATCTTTGTACATTCCTTTCCATGAAATTTCGAGACGTTTTTCTCCACCTGCTTCAAGTGCAAAAGATTGTTTTGGCATGACGATTTCCTCTCTTTGTGAATGGTTTTGTTTTCAGCGAAGCACCCAACGGTTTGCGTTACCTGCGTGTGGGCGGGCGTGGACAAGGCTTGGGAGCAGAAAAAACCCGAAACCAGAAAAATGCTTCTCTAAGCCGCAGAATCCCACACGTCAGGTGCACGCTTTATTGGGCAGCGTTACCTTTTAAACCCAATAAAATTAACACCTCCAATTTCTGCCGTGCACAGCTTCGCCACGTCAGTTACATTTTTGGAGGCAAACGTGCTTTTGAAAGATAGTGAAAAATAATGCAGGTTGGTAAAATTTTAGGAAAAACTAAAAGTAAAATCCACACTTTTTATCGGGGTTTACGCTACAAGTTTGTGTGTGAGTGTCTCACTTCTTTGTGAGGCTTTCACTGAAAACTTTCGCGGAATCCACGCTTCTTAGCGGGGTTTATGCTTAGTGAAAATAAAAAAAGGGCAGACTTTTCAGCTTGCCCTTTTCAAAAAATCTGTTTTCTAAAAATCCTACTTCAGCAAAATCATCTTGTTGGTTTGTGTGTAGTTTCCTGCTGTCAGTTTGTAGAAGTAAACTCCTGACGAAACTGTGTTTCTGCGTTCGTCTTTTCCGTTCCAGTTTGAAGTGTGTGAACCTTCGTTTTGTTTTTCACTGACCAAAGTTCGGACAAGTTCGCCTTTTGCGTTAAAAACTTCAAGTTTTACGTCGTTAGCTTTTACAAGTGTGTAGGAAATCGTCGTGCTTGGGTTGAACGGATTTGGGAAATTTTGGTTAAGCTGAAAGTCTTTTGCAAAATTGTTTTGCTCTTTAATTC
>JADZEA010000015.1 GCA_020850775.1 bacterium | reverse complement strand
TTGATTGTCTCAATCGGAACGTCTGAACCAAACGAAACTTTTGCACCATTTTTTAACAAACTTCCAAACGGAAAAGCATTGCGTGAACGTTTCCCAAGCAGTTTTTGGCAAGTTTTTGCGTCTTCCAAAATGTGAACCGGTTGCATTGAAAGAACGGTTCCAAGTTTTGCAAGCCGTTTTACAAGGTTTTCGTTTAAATGCTGTGCGTGTTCAATCCTGAAACGTGAATTTTTGATTTTTCTTTGAGCAGTAATTTTTTCATAAATCTCTGTAATTTCGTGGTTTGCTTTGTCTCCGATTGCGTGAACACAAGGCTCAAAACCAAAATCCAAAATCTTGTTTACCATTTTTTCAGCTTCTTCGGGAGTGTAGTTTCCAATTCCACAGTTTTTTGTGTTTTCGTAAGGTTCAAGCATTTTTGCAGTCTGTGAGGATAAAGCTCCATCGTAAAAAAACTTTACGTGTCCGCTTTTCAGAAAATCGTTTCCGGAGAGGAATTTCGGGCTTTTTTCAATTTCTGCGAATTGGCTAATCTTAAAAATTCTCAAGAAAAGTTCGTTTTTGGCGAGCAGTTCCTGATAAATTTCAAGTTCTTGTTCTCCTTCGCAAGCGTGGATTCCCGTAATCCCGAAACTGTGTGCAGTTTTAAAACCTTCAGGGAAAATTTTTGTGTAGTCGTAGCTTTTTGGTTTGTAAAAAAGGTCAATCAGAGGTTTACGTGCTTTTTCGTAAAGGATTCCGAGCAGTTCGCCATTTTCATCAAGTGGAATTTCGGCAGGATTTTTTAACGCAAGTTCTTTAGTAATTTTACCGAGTTCAAGGGCTTTGGAATTGCACCACAAAGTGTGGTAATCGTTTGTTTCCAAAGCAATTGGGACATTTTTTGAAAGATTATCGAGTTGATTTTTGTTTGGCATTCCAACGATGTTTGGGTTCCAGCCTCCGCCGGTCAGCCAAAAATTTTTATTGTGAGTTTGAAGTTTTGATTGGATTTTTTGCAGTGCTTCGTCAATTGAAGTAATGCCTTTCAGGTTTATTCTTTGCGAAGAAAGGCAAAATTCTGTAAAATGCGTGTGCGAATCAATGATTCCAGGGATTACAGTTTTGCCTTTTAAGTTTATTTCCTGAGTTGGGAAGCCGATTTCGTTGCGTACTTTTTGCAAGTCGCCGAGGCTTACAATTCTGTTTCCAACGGTTCCGATTGCCGAACAGTTTGTCAGTTCAGGATTTTGCGTGTAAAAATTGCCGTTGAAAAAAATCATTTATTTTGCAAGATTTTGCTTTCTTGTTTCAATTGCTTTTTCAATTACATTTTTAAGTCGTTTGAAAGAAAGTGGCTTTGCAATGTAAGTGTAGCCGTCATTAAACATTGTTTCAAGCATTGAATCGCCGTTTGGGACTCCGGTCATCATAATTACGATAGCATTTGGGTCAAAAATTTTAACTTTTCCTAAAAATTCAATTCCATCCATTCCAGGCATTCTAATATCTACAATTGACAAATCATACTTTCCATTTTTAAACAATTCAAGTCCGCTGGCTCCATCGTTTGCTAAATCAACAAAATAACCACATTGTTCTTCTAAAAACTGTTGTAAAATTTGCCTGATGCCTTTATCATCGTCTATTACCAGAATTTTTATATTTTTTACCATAAAATTTTTTAACCTTTTTTTACATAAAAATGCTTTTAAACTTTAAACAAAATAATCTTATCTGTAATCAAAATCAATCTGTATTTTGCTCTGTTATAATTTTAGAATGGTCTATCGGAATTGTAATTACGAACTTTGTTCCAAAACCTATCTTACTTTCAACTTTAATTTTACCTCTGTGTTCTTCAATGATTTTTTCACAAATCGCAAGTCCCAAACCTGTTCCCTGCCCTTCTGCTTTTGTGGTAAAAAATGGATTGAAAATTGATTTTTGCACTTCTTCCGGCATTCCGGGACCGGAATCGGTAACTTCAACTACAAGGTTTTCATTTTCTTCAAAGCAACGAATTGAGATTGAACTATCGCTTTGCCTTTCCATTGATTGAGCAGCGTTTTGGATTAAGTTCATAAAAACTTGTTCAAGCTTAGTTTTATTACCATAAATTTTAGGTAAATTTGGAGAATAACTTTCGGTTAATTGAACATTGTTTACTTTTAGCAGTTTTCCTGTCAAAATAAAACATTCACTCAAAACTTCTTGAATGCTAACTCCGTGTGAGTGCGTGTCCGGGCTTTTTCTCGCAAAATTTTTGATGCTTTCAACGAGTGTTGTAATTCGTGAAACCTGGTTCATTATTGAGTTAAGACCATTTTGCATCGGGCTTTCTTCGGGAAGTGTCATTTTTAGAATTTGTGTTTGCCCTGAAATTATTGAAAGTGGATTTTTGATGTCGTGAGCAATTGTTCCTGCCATCAAACCAAGTGAAGAAAGTTTCTCAGCCTGAGCTAAAGCACTGTAAGAATCGGAGATTTTCTTGTTTGCTTTACCAAGTTCATGGTTTGTTTCAGTAAGTTTTGCTAAGTAACCTTCAAGCTCTTGAGTTCGTTCTCTAACTTTTTTTTCAAGTTCAAGATTTGCTCTTTTAACGTCCTCCTGAAGTTGTTTCGTTTCCTCAATCAATTCAAAATGCTCAACCGCTCTTTTTACTGTGTTTCGTAAAACAACAATGTCCCAAGGTTTTATGATGTATTTGTAAACTTCACCTCTGTTAATCGCCTGAATTGCACTGTTTACATCAACAACTCCTGTCATTAAAATTCGGATTGTGTTTGGATACTTGATTTTCATTTGTTCAAGAAGCTCAATTCCTAACATTCCCGGCATTCTTTGGTCTGTTAAAATCAAACTAATTTTGTGCTTGTCAGCCAATTCTAAAGCCTCATTTCCATTTTGTGCGGTAATAACGTTGTAGCATCCTTCTGCTTCAAAAACATCTTTAACAAGCTCTAAAATATCTGCTTCGTCATCAACAACCAAAAGTGTGTGTTTTTTCAACAAGTTACTTCTCCTTAAAAGTCATACCTTAAAATAAGATAATTTTTTGCCTTTAAATTCCATAAAAAAAATAATTTATAAATTTACTCTAAGTTTTGCAATCTTTTCCGCCCAATCTAAAAGTTTTTTCCTTTCGTTTTCAACAATATTTTCTGGTGCAGAACTTATAAATTTTTCATTTGAAAGCTTTAATTTTACACCTTCAAGCTGTTTTTCAAGCCGTTCAATCTCCTGCCTCGCTTTTTCTTTTTCCTTTTCAAAATCAATCAAACCTTCAAGCGAAACTAAAACTTCAATGTTTCCCGCAAAAGCCGAAGCAAAATGCTCATTTTTTGCTGCATTTTCAACAAAAGTAAGATTGTTAATTTTTGCAAGCGATTTCAGGTAATTTTCATTGTTCCTGAGTGTTTGCAAATTCGTTTTCAAAATCACGTCAATCGCTTGCGAAGGTGGAATTTTGTAATTCCCGCGAATGTTTCGGATTGTTGCAATCACTGATTTCAGCGTTTCAACTGAATTTTCAACTTCAGCAGAAACAAAATTTTTATCAAAAACAGGAAACTCTGAAACCATAATTGCCTCTGTTTCTTCTCGTTTGCGGATGTTTTGCCAAATTTCTTCGGTTACAAAAGGCATAAAAGGATGAAGCAGTTTCATCGCAGAATCAAAAACTTCAATTGCAAGTGCAAGTGCTTCTTTTCCTGCATTTTCGTCGTAAAGCCTTGACTTAATCATCTCAATGTACCAATCACAAAAATCATTCCAAATGAATTCATAACAACACTTTACAGCTTCTACAAAATTAAACTCGCCAATAAAATTTTCAACCTGACTAATCGTTTTGTGAAGCCTTGAAAAAATCCACCTGTCCTCAAGTTTTGTCGGTTGAAAATCAGAACTTTGCAAGTTCTCAAATTTTTCCCTCTGCATCAAAAGAAAGCGTGCCGCGTTCCAAATCTTGTTCGCAAAAGTTCTGCCAAGCTCACATTTTTCGTTTGAGTAAAGAATACTTTGTCCAAGTGGTGAAAGTCTTGTGATTGTAAACCTCAAAGCGTCTGCTCCGTACTCAGCGATTACGTCTAATGGATTTGGAGAATTTCCAAGCGATTTGGACATTTTTCGCCCTTGTTCATCCAAAATCATTCCCGTAAAATAAACGTCTCTGAAAGGAATTTCACTGTGAAAGTGTTTCGCTGCGATAATCATTCTTGCAACCCAAAAGAAAATGATGTCCGGTCCCGTTACAAGTGCGTTTGTCGGGTGAAAATATTTTAGTTCTTCCTCCGTTTCCCAAACGGCAAAAGACCAAAGCCAGGAACTTGACCAGGTATCCAAAACGTCTGAATCCTGTTCCCAGGTTCCTTGTTTTTTGGTTTCCGGATTTTCGTTTGGATTGAATTTGAAAGCCTTAACTTCGTTTGTTTGTTTGCAAGTCCAAACCGGAATTCTGTGTCCCCACCAAAGTTGCCTTGAAATGCACCAGTCTTTGATGTTTTCCATCCAATGAAAGTAGGTTTTTTCCCAATGTTTCGGGTAAAAATGAATTTCTTCATTTTTTACAGCTTCAATCGCTGGTTTTACGAGTTCTTCCATTTTCATAAACCACTGCTCGGAAATGTAAGGTTCAATCGGAACTTTTCCGCGTTCAGAGTAGCCAACTTTGTGAGTGTAGTCTTCAATTTTTGCAAGTAAACCAAGTTCTTCAAATTTTTTAACAACGAGTTTTCTTGCTTTGTAACGTTCTAATCCAACAAATTCTTCGGGAACGTTGGAGTTTAGAGTTGCGTCTTCGTTAAAAATATTGATGAACTCAAGATTGTGCCGTTTTCCAATTTCGTAATCGTTCGGGTCGTGAGCAGGAGTAACTTTAACGAAACCGGTTCCAAATTCTGCCTGAACGTGAAAATCAGCAATAATTTTTATTTCTCTGTTTACAATCGGCAAAACCACAGTTTTGCCAATCAAATGTTTGTGTCTTTCATCGTCAGGATTTATGGCAATTCCTGTATCTCCAAGCATTGTTTCAGGTCTTGTTGTGGCAACAGTGATAAATTCATCCGAGCCTTTGACGGGATATTTTAAGTAGTAAAGTTTTCCCTGAACTTCCTGAAAAATCACTTCCTCATCAGAAATTGCAGACTTTGAAACAGGACACCAGTTGACCATTCTGAAGCCTTTGTAGATTTTTCCTTCGTCGTAAAGGTCAACAAAAACATCAACCACAGCCTGGTAGTATTTTTCATCCATCGTGAAGCGTTCGCGTTCCCAATCGCAGGAAGTTCCGAGTGAACGAAGCTGTTTGATGATGATTCCACCGTATTTTTCTTTCCAGACGTAAGCGTGTTCAAGAAATTTTTCACGTCCGATTTGAAATTTATCAATTCCTTGTTCTGAAAGCATTTGCGTAACTTTTGCTTCTGTCGCGATTGAAGCGTGGTCTGTTCCCGGAACCCAACAGGTTTCGTAGCCCTTCATTCTGTGAAAACGAATCAAAATATCTTGAATTGTGTTGTTTAAAATGTGTCCCATCGTCAGCATTCCCGTAACGTTTGGAGGCGGAATGACAATTGAGTAAGGTTTTTTGTTTAAATTGACTTTACCTTTGAAAAAACCAGATTTTTCCCACTTCTCGTAGATTTTGCCTTCAACTTCTGAAGGATTGTAAGTTTTTGAAAGTGCCATTTTTTCCCTTGAGATTATTTCACTAAAAATAAGAAAAAAAATAAAGGATTTTTAGAGAAATCTTGTTTAGCTTCAAACTAAAATTTTCCTTAAAAAGGAAGTTTGGTCTTCTCAAAGCGATTTTGCTTATTTTCAGACTTAAACCAAGGTGTAAAATTATTTGGAAAACACAAATTAAGTTCCACACTTAAAAAGAATTTGATTTTATCAAGCTATTGATTAACTTTTTAGCATTGAAAATTTTGTTTTTAATTTTAGGAGAAAAGGAATGTTTGATTTTAGACAGGCTTTAATAAATGCCAAAAACCATCCTGCACAAGTGCGTTACGAAATTGATTCTTACAATTATTACCTTCAACAAGAATTACAGGAAAGTGGGGTTACGCCTTTTCCACTTACAAAACACATTCACGGCTTTTATCAGGTTACCGGCGAAAAATACGATTACTTTAAAAGCACAAGCGAAACTCTTTTCAAAATCTTTGAAAAAGTCGTTGCTCAAAGGCACAAAGACCTTAACGATGGAAAAGACACCTTTGATTTTAGTGAATTTCAACGCAGACTTATCAAAGTTACTCCAAAATCCGGACGTTTAATCAGACACGTTCGTTTGGACGTGATTTACTCACCTTCTTACAAAAATTTACGTGTTCTTGAGTGTAACCCTGAAAATCCGGGCGGAATTTGGGACAATGATTTTGCTGTTTCCTGCATGGCACGAAACCAAACAAAACTTTACAAAGAACTCTTTACCCAAAATGACGACTGGTCAAAAATTAACTGGCACAAACAAAAACAAAAATGCCTTCATTCAATTGTTGACGCTTACGAAACACAATTTGGCTGCAAACCAAAAACAATTGGAGTTGGAGTTTTTGCTGAAGACCACGAAGATTTTATCGCTTTTGTTCAAGCAAACTACTTCCGCAAACAAGGTTACAACGCTGTTGTAGTTGACCCTGTAAAACTTCAGTACAGAGATGGAAAAGTTTACGATGAAAACGGAACTCAAATTGACGTGATTTTCAGAGGATTTTTGATGTCGGAAATCGCTAAACACGACCCAAAAGAACTTGAAGCCCTTGCTTCTGCCTACGAAAACCAGGATTTGTGTGTAGTTCCGCCTTTTTCAGACGCTTTGGGAAATTCAAAAGCATTAATCGCTGAAATCCCGACAAAGTACAAAAACCTGCTGACCAAAAAAGAACTGACTTTACTTTCAGAAGTTTTTCCAAACACAATGCTTCTAACAGATGAAAACTACGACGAAGTGATGGCAAATTTAATGGATAAAGTCATCAAGTGTTCAGAAGGTTACGGCGGTTACGGAGTGATTGTCGGGCGGGAATCAATGGGAAAACAACTTCCAACCCGTGAAGAAATTCGTGCAATTCCCTGGGTTGTTCAAGATTACTACCCTCACGAAACAATAAAATGTCCTTACTACAAAGATGGAAACGTTAGCATTGAGACTGTAAACATTGTTTTAGGAAACCTGATAATTTTAGGTGAGTACGCTGGAACACTTGTTCGCGGTTCGCTGACAAACGTGATTAACACACACCAGGGAGCTGAAATCCTTACAAATATTGATGATGACTACTTGAGATAGTTCGTAAAAATAACCAACCCTTCAAGGTTTTCAAAAGCCTTGAAGGAGTTTTTTTAAAAAAATAGCAGGTAAAAAATTAGCGGAAAAGTATGAAAGGTAAAATAATTTGTAAAGGAAGCGGAGACGACTACGATAAATTCATCCGAAGTTTTAAAACTCTTCTCAACTCTTCTAACCATTCAGACCCAAAAGTTCGTAAAAATAAAAAAGTTTTGTTAATCACTTCTGCGTGGCGAACTTCCGAGTTTAGCGAATCACACATAAAAAAAGTCTTTAATGAAATTGGCATTCCCTCAATCTATGACGAAAATGGCTACGATGTAAACATTCAAAATCTTTCAAGCTACAATATGTTTGAAACTTTCAAGAAAAAATGCCCTGAACTCTACAAACTTTATCACGAAAAACAAGAAACCATTAAAAAAATTAAAATCTTTTACAGAACAAAAAATAAAGGTTTGAACGAAACTTACTGGAAACAAATCAGGCTTCTTCGTAAGTTTTACCCAAAAATTACTTTATCCGAAATCCTGAGTTTTAACCTTGACAAAAAAGAAAACCTCGCAACTCCTGATGAAATGGAAAAAGGTTTTTTCTGCTCTCAAGTCCAAAACACACTTGAAAACATAATTGCCTACGATGAAAAAATGGTTAGAACCGTTAATGAAATTGATGAACATTTTTTTGACTACTCAAAAGTTAAAGAAAATGAAGTTTACAAAAATAAACGTAAAATTTTGATTGAACGGATACTTACAGCGAATTCAATTTTTATTTTTGATGGCAACATTTCTGTTTTGATGAACCGTTTGAGGTTTTTTGATTTGCGGGATGCTTTCATTGAAGCACTGAACCGCGGAACAAATTTTTTTACAGTCGGAGCAGGCGCAGAAATTCTTTGCGATAAAATGATTTTGTACAATGAACATCTTGCTACCAAGCTCAACACCGAACACCTTGAATTTTATGACAACGGCTTTGAAATTATTAAAAATATTCAGCTGCTTCCTGAAACAATCCAAAAAATGAACCTCAAAAATCCTGATGTTCTTGTAAATATTTCCAACCGTTTCAGCACTCATACTTGTCTCTCACTTGAAAAAAATGCTTACCTTTACATTGAAAATAAAATTGACGAAGAGGCAAATTCTTCCGAGCAAAAATACGTCGCTTTTGGTGAAACTGACTACCTTTACATTTTCCAAAAAGATGGAACTTTAACGAAAAAACGTGCAGGTGAAGAACTTTTCCCAAGCTGGCAACACAAAAATTTCCAAAATCTAATCATCAGACACACTTCACCTTTGCTTGTTGAATTGTTGCAAAGAGTTGACCACCTAAGCGAAATTCGTTCTGAAGAAATCGGGAAAATTATCGCCTCTTTCATTGCTGAAAACCAACTTCCACTAAAAGACAAACACGTTACAACTTTTCTTTACTACGACCCGACAGGAAAAATAAAATCTGTTTACCTTGAAAGCGGGCTTGGAGCAAACGGCGAAGATAATGTTTTTTACCAGTTTAAAAACACAGGTATTTTTTACTATCCTTTTGAGTTTCAGGCAGAATCAAGGCTTGAGTATCGTTTTGCTTTGGATTTAGGAAAAGGCGAACAAGAAAAAATGATTTTAGACCCTTACAATTCTCATACTTGCACGGCTCCTTTTGGTCCAAAATCAGTGATGACAACTCTTGATTACAAAGAACCTGAGTTTGTAAAACTTCCCTCACAAAAAGAGGTTGGTTCTCTAAAAACAGTTGTTTTCAAAAGTAAATTAATGAAAGATGAGAGACAATTCAAAATTTACACTCCTTACGGGATGGAAGAAACAGCTTTACCAATTTTGATTTTTCACGATGGTTACGATTATTTAAATTATTCTTCAATGAAAAACGTGCTTGACAACATGATTTCTGCAGAATGCGTTGAACCTGTGATTGCAGTTTTCACGAAACCTCAGGACAGACGGTTTGAGTACGCAATAAATCCGGTTTACGCAAGGTTCATTGCTTACGAACTCATTGAAGAAGCTAAAAAACACGCAAAAATTTTAGACACCCGCGAAAATGTGTGTACAATCGGAGCAAGTTTTGGCGGACTTTTGGCGCTTTACCTTCTTGAAAATCACAACGAAGTTTTTGGCAAAGTTGTCAGCCAATCCGGTTCATTTTTTATGGATGTTGAAGGCTTTGAGTGGTACAATCAAAACTTTCCTGAAATCCATAGTTTTATTAAAAAATTTACAACTTCAAGCAAAAATATTGACTCAAAAGCTATCATAACTTGTGGACGTTTTGAAAGCCTGATTTATGTGAACAGAATTATGGCAGAAGCACTTTACAGAAAAAATATTCCTTACAAGTATTTTGAAAACAATGACGGGCATACTTGGGTTGGCTGGCGAGATTTAATGCCAAAAATATTTTTGAACTTTTTTGGCAAAGGTAAAGCTAATCTTTGGGAAACAGAAACACTCTTACGAAAAGTAGCTCTGTAAAAAATCCAACTAAAAATTCAGGATTTTTAGCTAAATTCTCTTTTTTAAAATTGTGTAGTTGAAAAAATTAATTCAGGTGAAAAATGAAAAATATTGTTTTTTACTCTCCGCACTTTGGAGAAAATACTTTAAAATTTGTAAAGCATTTGAAAAATTACGGTTTTAACGTAATTGGTTTGGGGCAAGATTCTTACGAGTTTGCAAAAAGCCTTAACTGTTTTAATGAATTTTTCAGAGTTGAAGACGCAACAGACCAAAATCAACTTGAAGCGGCAATTACTGAAATTTCTAAAAACAGAAAAATTGACAAGCTCCTGAACATTCAGGAAAATTTCCAACTTTTGATTAGCAGAATTCGTGAAAAGTTTGGAATTGATGGAATCCTCACGGAAACAGCACAAAAATTTCGTGATAAAGCATTGATGAAACAAGTTTTAAAGGAAAACGGAATCCTGTGTGCAAATTACCAAAAAGCCGAAAGCAAAGAACAAGCGAGAGAATTTGTTTTGTCAAACAGTTTTCCCTTCATCATCAAGCCACTAAAAGGTGCTGGTTGTGAAGATACTTTTTTAGTTTGGAACAACGAACAATTTGAAGATATTTTAAACACGCTAAACATTACGATGAATTCGCCAATGATTTTGGAAGAATTTATTCAGGGTGAAGAAGGCTCGTTTGACACTTTTACAATCAATGGAAACATAAGTTTTTATTCAATGACAACTTATCATCCACCGCTTTTAAAAGCGATGCAAAATGCCTGGATCCAACCAATTTACATGTTTGACAAAGACCTTGACGAACTTCACAAAGACGTGATTGAAACAGGAAAAAATACAATCAAAGCATTAGGGCTTGATACTTCAATGACTCACATGGAATGGTTCAGAAGGCAAAAAGATGGAAAAATTTACGTTGGTGAAATTGCTGCAAGACCGCCAGGAGGACCAATAATTGATGTTCATAATTTTGGACACGACACAGACCTTTTCGCAGAATGGGGAAATGTAATGGTTAATAAAAAATTTGACCTTTACCTGCACAGAAAACACAACGTTGGTTCTGCTTGTTTGCGGGCTCAGGGAGATGGAAAAGAAATCAAAGAAATTTCAGGTGTTGATGTTGTGCAAAAAGAACTTGGACACTTGATTTGTGGAATTCACATTCCGACAATTGGTTCGCCAAAAGTTGATAGTTACGTTGGTGAAGGTTTGATTTTTTGCCGCGGAGAAAATTGGAACGATGTTTTCCAGTCTTTGATTTGGGCAACTGAAACAATCAAAATCCACTGCTAAAAAAATTAGTGAAAGTTTTAAAAATAAAACTTTCACTTCTACTCCACACTTCCAAAAGAAAGTGCAAAAAATGGCTGAAAAACCATTTGGAAACGAGATTGAAATCAATTCTTACAGCGATTATTGTAAGTTTATCAAAGGACACACTGCGAAAAGTTTGCAATCTCTTTACGATGAAACTTACTACGCAAAACACGTTGGGAATAAAAATACAGCCGATTCCTATTTTAAGTCAAAAGGTTTGGAAACAACACGTTACACCAAAATACCAATTGAACTTGCACAAATCAAAAAAGGCGAAAAAGTCTTGGATATTGGTTGCGGAAGAGGTGAAGTTGTTTTCCAAACTGCAAACCTTGGAGCAATTTCAACAGGAATTGACTACTCTGAAAGTGCCATAAATTTTGCACAAAAAACACGTGAACTTCACGAAAACGAAATTAAAAGCAGAACTAATTTTATTTGTGTGAATGCTGAAAAATTAGACTTTACGGATAAAACTTTTGATAAAATTTTTTTGCTTGACGTTGTTGAACACATTTCAAAAAATGAGCTTTACACAATTCTCAGGGAAGCCCGCAGAGTCCTCAAAAAAGATGGAAAATTAATAATTCACTCAACGCCAAATGTTTGGTCAAGAACTTACGGTTACTGGCTTGGCGGAATTTTTACGCTCCTGAAAACAGGAAAAATGCCCGTTCATCCCGTTGTTGAGCAGTTTCAGGCTCTAAAAAAAGACCCGGATTTGGAAACTGACAAACTTTTTTTGCACATTAACGAGCAAAGCATTCCAAGTATGAAAATTGCTTTAATTTCTTGTGGATTGCAAAGCAAGGTTTGGCTAAAAAATTCAGGAAATCCTTTTGCAATGCGAACGGATTTTTTTGGGAAAATTGGCTTTAAGCTGTTTGTTTTTTTAGGTTTGAAACTTATTTTTGGTTCAGATATTTTTGCGGTTGCTTCACCAAAAAATTAAAAGGAAAAAAATGAAGACAAAAATCATTAAAATTGATAGCTCACAAGGTATTAAATTATCTAAAGTTATCTTAAAAAAACTCGGTACAACAAAAGAACTTGAGTTAGAAATTGAACAGGATAAAATTGTCATTCGCTCTCAAAAAACTAACAGAAAGGGTTGGAAAAATGCCTTTAAAAAAATGTCTGAAAATAAAGATGACAACTTGTTAGACGAACTTACGAACCAAAGTTCCTGGGATGAGACAGAATGGGTTTGGGAAGAAAAAAATGAAACGGTTTGATGTTTTTCTTGTTAATCTTGAACCAACGCTTGGAAAAGAAATGCAAAAAACGAGACCTTGTCTGATAATTTCTCCGGATGAAATGAATAAATTTATTTCAACGGTAATCATTGCACCGATGACAACACGTGTCAAAAATTACCCTTCAAGAGTAACTTGTAATTTTCAAGGTACACAAGGTCAAATAGTTTTAGACCAAATCCGAACTGTTGACAAAGTAAGATTAACTCAAAAACTTGGTTTTATAAGTTTTCAAACACAAAAAGAAGTGATTAAAAAACTACTGGAAATTTTCTCTTTTTAAAAAAAAGAATTTTGCGGTTGCTTCACAAAAAAATTAAAAGGAAAAAATGAAAAACATTATTTTTTACTCTCCGCACTTTGGGGAAAACACCTTGCGTTTTGTCAGACCTCTGCAAACACAAGGCTTTAACGTGATTGGTTTAGGACAGGATTCTCACGATTACATCAAAAATTTGCGTTGTTTTAACGAGTTTTTTAACGTTGAAGAAGCAACAAACCAAAACCAGCTTGAACAGGCAATCACAAAAATTTCTCAAGGCAGAAAAATTGACAGGCTTCTGAACATTCAGGAAACTTTTCAACTTTTAATTAGCAGGCTCCGTGAAAAATTTGGAATTGACGGAATAAAACCAGAAACTGCAATAAAATTTCGCGACAAGGCTTTGATGAAAAAAATATTCAAGGAAAATGGGATTCTGTGTGCAAACTACCAAAAAGCAGAAAGCAACGATGAAGCAAGAAACTTCCTTTCTAAAAGCTTGTTTCCTTTCATAATTAAGCCACTTAAAGGTGTTAGTTGTAAAAGTACTTACCTTGTTCACAATGAAAATGAATTTGAAAATGTCTTAAATTCTTTCACAATCTCACCTGAAAATTCAGTGATTCTGGAAGAATTTATTGACGGCGAAGAAGGTTCTTTGGATACTTTCACGATTGATGGAAAAATTGCTTTTCATTCAATTACTCACTACGTTCCACCACTTTTACACGTTTTGCAAAACCCCTGGATACAATCAATCTGTGCTTTGGATAAAACAATGGACAGAACAGAACTTGACGACGTCAGGCAAACAGGAAAACGAGTGATTGAAGCCTTGAAACTTGACACTTCAATTACTCACCTTGAGTGGTTCAGACGCAAAACAGACGGAAAAATTTACGTTGGAGAAATCGCAGCAAGACCTGCAGGCGGACCGGTTCTTGACCTTCACAACTTCGCTCACGATGTTGATTTGCGTGCAGAATGGGGAAACGTGATGGTTAACAAGCGTTTTGACCTGAAAACCGAGCGAAAGTTCAGCGTTGCTTCTGTCGGTTTGCGTGCTCAGGGCTCAGGAAACAAAGTTTTAGGAATTTCGGGAATTGATTTTGTTCAGAAAAAACTTGGAAACCTGATTTGCGGGATTGAACTTCCTGAAATCGGTTCAGAAAAAAATGATGGTTACGTTGGTGAAGGTTCGCTTTTTGTTCGCTGCGAAAGTTACAAACAAGTTCTTGAAGCAGCTGTTTTTGCTGCCGAAAATATTAAATTTTATTGTTAAAGGCTTTTTAAAAACTTAAAGGATTTAGTTTATGAGAAACGTTATTTTTTACTCTCCACATTTTGGCGAAGCAACTTTGCGTTTTGTAACTCCACTAAAAAAAGATAAAGACATAAATTTAATTGCTTTGTGCCAGGATTCTCACGATTACATCGTAAAACTTGGTGTTTTTAATGAAGTTTTCACAGTTGAAGATGCTTCAAACCAGGAACAGCTTGAAAAAGCAATTGTAGAAATTTCGCGAAACAGGGAAGTTTTTGCACTGCTGAACATTCACGAAAGCAGGCAACTTTTGGTTGGAAGGCTTAGAGATAAATTTGGAATTTCAGGCATTGGGGAAGAAACAGCCCAAAGATTCCGCGATAAAGCATTGATGAAAAAGATTTTTAAGGAAAATGGCATTCTTTGTGCGAACTACAAAAAAGTAGAAAGCGAAAAAGAAGTGCGTGATTTTAATCTTGGGAATAGTTTTCCACTCATTCTCAAGCCGTTGCTTGGAGCTGGTTGCAACAATACTTTTTTGATTTACGACAACAAACAATTTGAAAATTCTCTCAAAGCCGTAGCAATTACTCCGAAAAATCCTGTAATTATTGAGGAATTTATTGAAGGAGTTGAAGGAACTTTTGATGCTTTTGTGATTAATGGAAAAATAGTCTTTCACTCAATCACAACTTACCACCCAACTCCACTTGACGCAATGCTAAATTCGTGGATTCAACCACTTTGTATGTTTAATAAAAACATTGATAACCCTGAATTTGATGACATTCGTGAAACAAGCAAACAAGTTGTTGACGCAATGAAAGTTGGAACTTCAATGATTCATCTTGAATGGTTCAGAAGACAAAAAGACGGGAAAATTTACGTTGGAGAAATTGCAGCAAGACCTGCAGGCGGAACAATAATTGACGTTCATAATTTTGCACACGATTTTAATCTTTTTGACGAGTGGAGCAACGTAATGCTTAACAAACGTTTTGATTTGAAACCACAAAGAAAATGGAATGTTGGCTCAGCT
Organism: bacterium; assembly: GCA_020850775.1. Classification (GTDB taxonomy): domain Bacteria; phylum CLD3; class CLD3; order CLD3; family CLD3; genus JADZEA01. The sequence goes on along the minus strand of JADZEA010000015.1, from coordinate 18,858 downwards.
TGTTTGCGAGCCAAAGGGAATGTTGGTGAAACACTCAAAGAAGTTGTTGGGTTTGATGTCGTAAAAAGGGAAATCGGACACTTGATTTGTGGAATTGATTTTCCAAAAATTGGAATGAAAAAAACCGATTCTTACATGGGTGAAGGTTTTATTTACTGTCGTGGAAATGATTGGAACGAGGTTTTTAACGCTTTAACTTTTGCCACTGAAACCATAAAATTTTACTGTTAGAAATGAAAATTATTTTTTTTGGGACAACGGATTTTGCAGTTGAAAGCCTTAAAAAGCTACTTGAAAACAAAAACGAAATCCTTGCTGTCGTTACTCAACCCGATAAACCACAAGGAAGAGGCTTAAAACTTGTTTTTTCTCCTGTTAAAGAATTTGCTTTAACAAGAAATCTTACAATTTTACAGCCTGAAAAACTTAAAAATAATGCTGAACTTGCAGAAAAACTGAAAAGTTTTGAAGCAGAACTTTTTGTTGTTGTTGCTTACAGAATTTTACCTGCTGAAATTTTTACACTTCCCAAAATCGGCACTTTTAACCTTCACGGCTCACTTTTGCCAAAATTTCGCGGCGCAGCACCGATAAACTGGGCAATCATCAAAGGTGAAAAAGAAACAGGAGTTACGACCTTTTTCATTGAGCAAAACGTTGATACCGGAAACATCATTGCTCAAGAAAAAACAAATATTTATGAATACGAAACTTTTGGTGAACTTTATGAAAGACTAAAAATTATCGGAGCGGAGCTAACAAACCAAACAGTAAAACTCATCGCAAACAAAAGCTACAAACTGCAAAAACAAGACGAAAGTTTAGTTAGTTTAGCACCAAAACTTTTCCGCGAAAACACAAAAATTAATTGGGAAAAAGACGCTTTGGAAATACAAAATTTTGTGCTTGGGCTTTCTCCCGAACCTTGTGCCTGGACAAATTTCAGAGGTAAAAACTTAAAAATTCTTTTTGCAAAAGAAGAAAAAAATTTTGTGGGAACTCACGAAACAGGCGAACTCGTGGCAGAAAAAAAACGGCTTTTAGTTTGCTGCAAAAATGGTTACCTTTCAATAAAAAAATTACAGGTTGAAGGTAAAAAAATAATGGAAATCAGCGATTTTTTAAATGGAAACAGGATAGAAAAAAATGAAAAATTTATTTAATAAAATATTTGTTTTGAGTTGTTCGTTTTTGCTTTTGGCTGCTTGTGAAAAAGAAAAATTTACGGGAAAAACAACTCCCGCTGAAGAAAAATCTTTTAAACCAAAATTTGAAAATGGTGATTGGTGGGTTACGGGAAAAGTCGTTAACGGTTGGGAAACACGCGACAAATCAAGGTCAAGATTTAGAGTTTACAAGGTAGAAGTGGTTGATTCTAACCTTGTTGGGATTAATCTGAAATTTACAAATTCACCACAACTCCGAAATCAAAGCGAAAAAATTAACTACACTTTTTTTCTTGATGCAAAAACTTTGCAATGCCTTCAAATGAACCGTCTTGAACCTGATTCCTCAGGACAGATGAAAATTGAAACCAACAACGTCGGGATTTCTTCGCTTTCACCTTTCCTGATGAAACTTGATGAAATTCCAAACTTACCACAGTTTAGCCTTGCTGTAACTCCAGATTTTTCAGATACTTTAGTTTACAATTTACCCTACATTTCAAATGGTTATTCAAGCGTTACAGCTTCAATGATTTTCCAGCAAGTTCGTCCAATTGAGAAAAAAGACTTTGAAAACCTTTTAGACCAAACCCTGAAACAAAAAAATGTTTACCCTGAAAGTGGTTACTTTGAGGTTTTAATGCTTGACAAAATTGACCCGACTGCAAGACTTTTCAGACAAATCTGGCACAAAGACTTTCCATTTTTTATTTTTTCAAACATAAAATCGGTAACTTTGTCTCCAAACCAAACTTTTGGCGAAGTTGTTAAAGACCAGATGAGCAGACCTTTGCTAACTGAATGGCTCGTGGATTTTAAGAGAAAACAAAACTAATTTTCATCGTGAAAATCTGACTTTTTTTAATGATTGCTTCGTTTTTACTCTGAAAACTTCTCAAAAAAAGTGAAAATTGGTTTGTAAACATTTTCCGTGTGAAAATCCAATTTTTCAGGTTCAGGATTGAACAGTGCAACGTCGCAAAAGAAAAACTCAAAAATATGCTCGTAAACGTTTTCAGGAGCAGAAATTTCAAAAAGCAGGGAAGGAATTTTTTTCTCGTAAAGCCAATCGTCAAAAGTTCCGCAAATCTTTGTCGTGCCTCTTAAAACCTGCAAAATCAAACGCTTCAGCTTTGTTTCCCGCCAAAAAATTGCTCCCTGAACTGCTTTGTAAGGCTCATTGGGAAAGGCTTTAGTAAGTTCGTTTGCAAATTCACTAATTTTTGAATTGTTTGGTTCATAAAAACCTGGAAAAAGCAAAACGTTTGAAAAACTGTGCAAATTTACAACTGCTTTAAAATTTTCCTTTTCGCAAAAATCTGCTAAAATCTTCGTTTCTGGCTCTGAAAGTGGGAATTTTCCTGCAAATTCAGGACTAATCTTTGTCGTAAAAGTTCGTGCTTTGCTCTCCTTACGTGTTGGCGGAAAATTTCTGTTCAGGTCAACTCCATTAGAATTTGAGCGTTTTTTTCTGCCAAAAATCTTTCCTGAAATGATTTTCTGCGAGTTTTCCACGAAAGAATCAGGGTTTAGAACTGGTAAAAAATAAACTTGAAAGTTTTGATTTTGATAATTTTCGGCGAATTTTTCTGCGAGTTTCAGGCAAACTTCCCCCGAAACAAACTCGTTTCCGTGGATTAATCCTGTAACTAAAAACTTGTTTTCAGAAGCAAAATCTCCTGTTTTTACACCAAAAATCTCTTTACCAAAAACTGATTTTCCTTCCGGAACAAAGAACTGTGAGTTTCTAAGTTTCTGGCAAACTTCACGGATTTTTTCAAAAGTTCTGTAATTTCCTTCTGAAAAAAGTTCTTTGTAAACTTTTCTTTTTTCGCCAAAAACAAGTGAGTAAAAATTTGCCAAGGACTTGAAAATACTCATTTCAGTTTTGCTTAGTTCTTAATTTCTTTCAGAAATTCTACTGCACGTTTGTGGTATTTTTTTTCTTTTTCGCTTTGTGAGGTTAGTGAAATGGCTTTTTCGTACTCTTTAATCGCATCTTTTTTCCTGCCAAGTTCTTCGTAAGTTTTACCTAATTCAATGTGATGATTGTTGTAGTTTGGATTAATTTTGATGGCTTTTTGGAAAAGTTCAATTGCCTTTTCATTGCTTGCCTCAGGAAGTCCGCCGTAAATCACTTTTACAGCCATTTTTTTTACCCAACTAAGGTTGGCAACTTCTCTGTTCCAACGAGCCAAAACGTGCAAAGCAAAATCGTTGTCAGGATTGATTTCAAGTGCTTTTTCACTGTAAATTTTCACGTATTTTGAAAGTTTGATTTTTTCTTCACCACCTTTGAAAAGCCCTAACCTTCCGTTTGCAATCGCAAGGTAAGTAAAACCTTCGTCGCCTTTCGGGTTAACTTCGGTAGATTTTTTAGCGTTGGAAACGGATTTTGCGTAGAGTTTTTCTTTTTCGGTTTCGCTTGTGGCAAACTCGCCAAAATCCGCCTGAACTTGTGAAAGTTTCCAAAGTGCCGTGTAATTGTTTGGTTCAGTTTTAAGGATTGTTTCGTAAATTTCAATTGCTTTTGGGTAATTACCTTTTAAGTAAAAATCTTGTGCAGTAGTAAGCATTTCATCACTTGCAAAACACAAGCCCGCAAACACCAAAATTAATAAAGTAAGTTTAAATTTTTTCATTGCTAAAGTTCTCCATTTTTTTGTTTAAAGTTAAGCAGAAAAAACCTCAGGAAAGGAGATTTTTTTAGAGTGAAACTAATTACTTTTCAATTTTAATTTTAAAGCAAAATTCCTTACCTTAAAAGTAAATTTTGTTAGAGGAAAAATGTCTTACCTTGTTACTGCACGAAAGTGGCGACCACAAATTTTTGATGACGTTGTAGCTCAGGAAAGTATCACAACGACACTAAAAAAAGCACTTGAAACGAACAGAATTGCTCAGGCTTACCTTTTTTCAGGACCGAGAGGAGTTGGAAAAACTACTGCCGCAAGAATTTTAGCCAAAGCTGTAAATTGTGAAAACCGTAACGACGGAAACCCTTGTAACAAGTGCGTAAGTTGTGAAAATTCATTTTCAGGACGTGGAATGGATATTTTTGAAATTGACGGAGCTTCAAACAACAGCGTTGACGATGTTCGTGAGCTTCGTGAAAGTGTAAAATTTCCGCCGCTTACTTCAAAGTACAAAGTTTACATTATTGATGAAATTCACATGCTTAGCAAACCTGCTTTTAATGCTTTGCTAAAAACACTTGAAGAACCTCCTTCGCACCTGATTTTTATTTTTGCGACAACCGAGCCTCACAAACTTTTGCCAACTGTCCTCTCACGTTGCCAACGTTATGATTTTAAATCAATTCCAATTGAGGAAATTATTGAAAGACTGCGTTTTATCTCAACAGAAGAAGGAATTAAAATTGACGAAGGCTCACTCCACCTGATTGCAAAAACAGCAAACGGCGGAATGCGGGACGCACAAACGACTTTTGACCAGGTTGTTGCGTTCTGCGGAAACAATGTAAAACTTGAGGAAGCACAGCTTGCGATTGGTGCTTTCAGTGAGGATACTTTTTTTGAAATCACTTACGCAATCAAAAGCAAAGAAATTGGCGTTGTTTTTAAAACACTTGAAAAAATTTCTAACGGCGGTTTTGACCTCGTTGAGTTTGCAAAAGGCTTGACCGAACACTTCAGAAACCTGCTTGTTTGCAGCTCTTTAGGGAATGCGAACTTAGTTCCGCTTTCAGAATTTTACAGAAAAAAATACCTTGAAGAAGCTCAGGCATTCACTACTAAAGACCTTGTGAGGCTTTTTGACAAAACGACTTTGCTTGAAAGCGGAGTTCGGCACGCAGAACAACAAAGATTTTTTGTTGAAAATTCACTCGTTCAAATGGTAAAAATGGATAAAGGAATTGAAATTGAAGCTTTAATTTCACGAATTCAAGACCTAAAAAAAAATTTTGAAAATTTGCCAAAATCTTCAATCAGTTCCTTTGCACCTAATGAAAATCTTTTAGTAAAAACAGAAAACCACGAACCTGCTGGCGAAAAAGAAACTTCAAAACCTGAAGAGATTGTTTTTGAAGATGAAAATTTACTTGAACAGCTAAAGAAAAAAGTGAGTGAGGAAATTCAAATTTTAGCACAAGAATTTCAAAAATCAGAACTTGAGAGTTTTAAAGAACAAATTTTTACGTTGCGCATTTTCCTGAGAAGTGATTTTATTAAAAAACAGTTTGAAACAAACAAAAAAAATATTGAAGACTTTTTGTGTGAACTTTCAGGGAAAAATTTGCGGTTAAAACTTACTTACGTTGAAGAAGCTGTTACTGAACCCCAAAAAACTTCTGAAAATGATACCAAAAAACTAACTGACCCAATTATTGAAGAAGCGCTGAACCTTTTTGGCGGAAAACTTGAAAAACTTTAACAAAAGGAGAAAAAATGACAAACCCACCAAATTTTAATCAAATCTTGAAACAAGCACAAAAAATGCAGGAAGAAATGCTCAAAGCACAGGAAAAACTTGCAGACGTGATTGTTGAAGGAATTTCAGGTGGAGGAATGGTAAAAGTTAAGGCAAACGGAAAGCAAGAAATTTTATCAATCAAAATTGACCAGGAAGTTCTTGAAGCAGGCGATGTTGAATTGCTTGAAGACCTTGTTTTGACAGCTGTAAATTCAGCAATTTCAAAGGCTTCAGAAAAAAGTAATGACAATGTTTCAAAAATTGCGGGAAATCTTGGGCTTGGTGGAGCAGGTTTCAAACTTCCTTTCTAAAAACAAAGAAGCCTTTTAGTTTTCAGGCTAAAAGGCTCTTTACAAGTCTGGCTTTCTGTTTTTTTTACTTTAGACATTTCGTAATTGGACAACTTGAAGAATCGCAAACGGTCTTGTTTCCAAGCGATGTTGCGTAAACTCCAATTCCAATTGCTAAAAATAAAATAGCAGAAAGAATAATTTTTTTCACTACACCACCTCCCTCAAAATTAGTTTTACTTTTGTAATTACGTTTTGAAGTTAATTTTGCTTCCACAAAAAATCAAGTTAAAAGTTCAATCAAAGTTTTGATTTCATTTTTCATTTCTTTACGGTGAACAATTCTATCCACAAATCCGTGTTCAAGCAAAAATTCCGAAGTTTGAAAACCATCAGGTAAATCTTTTCCAATTGTTTGTTTTATCACTCTTGGTCCGGCAAAGCCAATCAAAGCCTTTGGTTCTGCTAAAATTATGTCGCCAAGCATTGCAAAACTTGCTGAAACTCCGCCGGTTGTAGGGTTTGTGAGAATTGCGATGTAAAATCCGCCTTTTTGTGAAAACCTTGCGAGTTTTGCGCTTGTTTTAGCCATTTGCATCAAAGACAAAGCTCCTTCGTGCATTCTTGCTCCACCAGAAGCACAAACAACGATTAAAGGTATTTTTAGTTTTGTTGCTTCGTCAATTGCTCTTGATATTTTTTCTCCAACAACCGAACCCATACTTGCGGCCATAAAATTAAAATCCATTGCTACAAAAATTACTTCTCTACTTGAAATTTTGCCTTTTCCGGTTCGTACTGCTTCGTTCACACCAGATTTTTTTATTGTTTCGGTAAGTTTGGTTTTGTAAGAACCTTTTGCATCGACAAAACCTAAATGGTCTGTTGATTTAAGGTTTTGGTTAAATTCTTCAAATGAATTTTCATCAAGCCAAAAATTAATGTAGCCTTTTGCGTCAGTTCTAAAATGAAAATTACATTTTTCACAAGTAGCCAAACTATTTTCTATTGCTTTAGCAAAAATCACTTCGCCACAATTTTCGCATTTTTGCCACAAACCGTCAGGCATTGCAGACTTAGTAGTTGTAAAAATTCCTTCTTGTTTTCTTTTAAACCAATCCATAATTTTTCCAAATTAAATGATTATCCCGGCGATTGAAGCAGTCATCCAGGAAGCAAAAGCTCCACCAATCATTGCTTTCAAACCGATTTTTGCGAGGTCGTGTTTTCTGTGCGGAGCAATTCCACCAATTCCGCCGATTTGGATTGCAATTGAAGAGAAGTTTGCAAAACCACACAATGCGTAAGTTGCGATTAGTTCGCTTCGGAAAGAAAGCAATCCATCTTTAGCCATTCCACCAAGATTTAAGTAGGCTAAAAATTCGTTCACGGCGACTTTTGTTCCGAGAAGCGAGCCAAAATCAATACACTCTTTTCCAAAAGGAATTCCCATCAACCAGGCAAAAACTGAAAACGGAATTCCAAGAACTTTTGTAAGATTAAGGTCAGGAACACCAACAAACGAACCAATCCAGCCCAAAGGAGCGTTCACAAATGCCACAAGTGCAATAAAAGCCATTAACATTCCTGCAACGTTTAAGGCTAAAGTCAATCCATCAGCGGCGCCGCTTGCTGCTGCGTCAATCACGTTGGTAGTATTTTTTTCAAAGTAAAGTCTTTCTTTTGGGTCGTAATCTTCAGTTTCAGGAATCATTAATTTTGCCATCACAATTGCAGCAGGAGCAGACATCACACTTGCGGCAATTAAGTGTTTTGCAAATTCAACTCGTTTGATTGGGTCGTCGCCGCCAAGAAAACCAATGTAAGCAGCTAAAACTCCACCGGCAATCGTTGCAAAACCACCAACCATCAGTGTCATTAATTCTGAAGTCGTCATTTTTCCAACGTAAGGTTTAATGATTAAAGGAGCTTCGGTTTGTCCGACGAAAGTGTTAGCAGCAACAGACAAACTTTCCGGTCCGCTAAGTTTCATAATTTTTCGCATCACCCAAGCCATTAATTTTACTAAAACTTGCATAATGTTCAGGTGGTAAAGCACAGACATAAAAGCAGAGACAAAAATAATTGTTGGTAAGATTTGAAAGGCAAAAATGAACCCTAAATTTAAGTTACTGCTAATCAGGTTTACGACGCTTTGCTCTTCAACAGCCTTTTTAGATAAATCACCGACACTAAGGCTTCCTGTTGCAAGACTGCCAAAAACAAAGTTTGCACCTTCTTTTGAAAAATCTAAAAGTTTTGTAACTCCAGTTGCAATTGCTCCAAAAACAGATTGTCCGTAAGGTGTTTTCAAGACAAACAAAGCAAAAATAATTTGCGTTAAAATTCCTGCTCCAATTGTTTGCCAATGAATTGCTTTGCGATTGTTGGACATTGCGTAGCCAATTCCAATAAAAGCTAAAACTCCTAAAAGTCCCTGAAATTTTTCCATAAGAAAATTCCCAAATAAAAAAAATTAAGATTTTCAAAAAATTTTTTTTTGAAATTAACTAAAACTCGTCAATGTTGTGGCATTCTACAGATAAACTAATGTCGTAAGAAGCCTCAATTTCATCAACTAATTCACTTGCTCTGAACTCCACTGTGTCTATCAAATCTGAAGGTGCATAAATATCAATCACAACATCTTCGCCACTTTCGTTTTCAAAAGTTGGTTCAATGATAATTTCAGGGAACTCGTCCTTTAAGGTATCACAAAAATTTTCAATAATTAAATCAAAATTAAATGATTCTTCCATACAAGCCTAAACTCCTAAAAAAATTAAATTAAGGTCTAAAACATTTTCTACATCTTGCTTCGTAAAGATTTTCGGCGCCAACAAGCACTCTTTTCTGTGAGTCAATGAGCCTTTGAGTAAAACTTGCCGGATTTCCACAAACAGTACAAATTGCCAATGTTTTTGTAATGTATTCGGCAATCGCCAAAAGCTGCGGAACAGGTTCAAACGGAACTCCTAAATAATCCTTGTCAAGTCCTGCAACAATCACTCTTTTTCCCTGATTCGCAAGAATGTTGCAAACTTCTACGATTTCAGTTCCCAAAAACTGTGCTTCGTCAATTCCAATCACTTCAGCATTTTTTGCCTGTTCAAGTACTTCCTGAGCATTTTTCACGTTGATTGATTGAATTTTTTGTTGGCTGTGGGAAACAACTTCACTTTCAGAGTAACGATTGTCAATTTGTGGCTTGAAAATTATTGTCTTTTGTTTTGCAATTTCTGCACGCCTGATTCTTCGGATTAGTTCCTCAGTTTTTCCACTAAACATACAACCACAAACGACCTCAATCCAACCAACACCCTGAGCTTGAATTACGTTCATTAATTTTTTCCTTCTTCTAAAAGTGACTGGATTTTCGTTTTTATCAAATCAATTGCAACGTGATTTTCACCACCTTCAGGAATTATTACGTCTGCAAAACGTTTTGTCGGCTCAACAAACTGCTCGTGCATTGGTCTGACTGTAGTTTCGTACTGTTCAATCACTGAAAAAGCACTTCTGCCACGTTCTTCAATGTCTCTTTTTAACCTGCGAATAAAACGAATATCCAAATCAGTGTCAACATAAAGTTTTATGTCCATCAAATCCCTGAAACGTTTGTCAAGAAGTGCTAAAATTCCCTCTAAAATAATAATCCGATGCCCCGAAATCCTTTGTGTTTTTGTGCTTCTTGAGTGAGTTTTAAAATCATAAACCGGAGCTTCAACTTCTTCTCCGTTGACAAGTTTTAGAACCTGTTCGTAAAGAAGCTCAAAATCAATTGAGTTTGGGTGGTCAAAATTCTTCCCGTTTCTTGTGTCCAAAGGAATTTCTGAAAGGTCTTTGTAGTACCAATCCTGCTCAACAACAACAACTTCTTTCCTGCCAAGTTTTTTGACAATGTTTCTTGCAACCAAGGTTTTTCCTGAACCTGTTCCTCCTGCAATTCCAATTAAAATACATTTTTTCATCTTGATAAATCTTTATCCTCAAAAGCATCAGGTAAAAGTTCCGAAATTTTCTTAACTTTTGCGTCTGATTTCAGGTTAACCATTATCACTTCAAGGTCTCCGCCAAAATCATTCAAAAACTGGCGACAAGCTCCGCAAGGTGAACAAGGTTTTTTGGTATCCGCAACAACTGCGATTTTTGTAAACTTTGTAAAACCTTCTGAAACTGCTTTTGTCAGTGCCACACGTTCAGCACAAACCGTCAAACCGTAAGATGAACACTCAACGTTTGAACCTGTAAAAATTTCTCCCGTTTCTGTCAGGATTGCCGCTCCGACCTGAAATTTTGAGTAAGGCGCAAAAGCCTTTTTCCTTGCTTCAACTGCTTTAGAAATTAATTTTTGATTGTCCATAAAATAAACTCAAGTGATTTTTGAAGTGCGAAATTAATTGTAGCTGTAACTAAAAGTCAAGGTAATTTGATTATTTTTATAGTTTTTCACGTCAGAAAGTTCCTGGCTTTCGTTTTCTCCGCCTTTTGAACTTGAGCTTCTTTCCCTGAAAAGATAGTCAAAAGAAATTCCTGTTTGTTTGTTCAGTTCAAAACCGGCAGAAAATTTTAGTTTCCAGACTGAATCATTTCTCCCTGCGTGAACAGGGTCAGTTTCAACCGGAAAGTTGCTTTGGTAGTAAATTTTTTCAAGCTCGTAACCAGTTGAAATTCTTTTCAGGTAAGGAACTTTTGGGAACCTGTAATCAAAATTAACTCCGAAAGTATTGGAATCGTAAGAAGCGTCAGAATCAAAATCACCTTTGTCATTGCTTGTTTCGTAAGAATAAAAAGGGTCAACCACAAGTTCATTGATTTTGTAGCGTAAATCTCCGCCAACCTGGTGAATTTTTGTGTCGTACTCCGTAAAAAATTCGTTGTAAAAATATTTTGTAAAACTGTAGGTGATTGTTGGTTCAAGATTGTAAGGAAGTTTTCGGCTAAAAGAAACGTCGTAGCTTTCTTTTTCAAACTCAAAAGGTCTGTACGCTTCTTCAACTGTGTAACGTTTTCCTGTTGACTGGTTGATGGCTTCGCGTGTTTCTGTGTCAAAAACATCTCTGACGTAAAATTTTGGAATCAAACTGTAGCCAAAATCGAGGCTGTTTTCTTTAAAAATTGAATTGTAAAAACGTAGCTGATAGCTTTGGTAAGTTTTTTCGTTGCCATTTTTAAAGAACTGGTTGAAAGTTCCTTTAAGCCTGAGTTTTGTTTCAAAGTCTTTGCTAAATTTTTGTGTGGCATAAATTTTTAATGTTGGACTAAAAATCAAATCATCGTAAGTAGAAATCCCGTAGCGGTAAGGGTTTTGGTTGCTTTTGAAATCATCAATGCTATTTTTAGAATAAAGCGAAACATTGTCATTGTAAGTCATTTCATAATCAAAAACAACATTGTAAGAGATTGAATTTTTTGGCTTTGCGAATACGTTTCCCAATGAAGCAAAAGCCAAGCAAATTAAAATTTTAATTAGTTTTGACAATTTTAATTCCTCCCGGTTTTTTGAGTGAAAGTAAGCAACAAATCAAGAAATTACACTATTTTTTTTGCTTGTCTGCTTCTTTTCCAAAGCATAAGAACACCAAAAATCCAAAATGGTAAACTTAAAAGTTGACCGATGTCTAAAGGCAAAGTTTGTTCAATGTTTGTCTGGCTTTCTTTTACAAACTCAATTAAAAATCTTTGCGTAAAATAAAGCGTAATAAAAAGATACATAAAATAGCCGTCAGGTTTTTCTTTGTGAGTTTTCCAATAAATTTTCCACATCGCAATAAAAACTAAAAAGCCTAAAAATGCTTCGTAAAGCTGCGAAGGATGCCGGGGAATGTTGTCGTAACGAAGAAAAATTACTGACCAGGGAACGTCTGTTGCTTTTCCAACAATTTCAGAATTAAAAAAATTGCCAAGCCTAATCAAAACCGGTGCGGCAGTAATTGAAACCGCAATTTTATCCGCAAGTTTTTCAAAACCAATTCCAGTTTTTTTGTTAAAGAGCCAAACAGCAACGAGCATTCCCAAAGCTCCTCCGTGAGAAGCAATTCCACCTTTCCAAATGAAAAGAATTTCTAAGGGATTGCTCAGGTAAAATTCAGGATTGTAAAACAAACAGTGAACTAACCTTGCTCCAATCACCAAAGAAACAACTGTGTAAGTTGAAAGTGTTTCAGCAAGTTCTTCGTTAAGGTTGCTTTCCCTAAAAGTCTTTCGCAAAACCTGAAAACCAAACAAAACTGCACTTGCAAACAAAACTCCGTAGTAACGAATTTCAAGTGGACCGACTTTGATTAAAGTTGGGTCAAAATCCCAAACAAGCATAAATTTCCTCTTTAAAATTTTGACAAACTTAACTTAACTAACTCCCAAAAGCAATTTTAATATTTTTTGGAATTGAATAAAAAACCTTTTTATTTTTTAAGTTTGAAACTTCAAAAGAAACTTTTAAATTTTTTAAAACAAAATTAAGGCAAAGTAAAAACAATGATTAAGCGTTACTCCCGCGAAGAACTTGAAAAAATTTGGTCTGACGAAAATCGTTTCAGAATTTGGTTAGAAATTGAAATTTTAGCTTGCGAAGCACGAGCTAAAGCAGGTGAAATCCCTGAAAATGTTGTGAAAAATATTCGTGAAAAAGCGAACTTTAACGTTGAAAAAATTCTTGAAATTGAAGCAGAAGTCAAACACGACGTTATCGCTTTTTTGACCAATGTTGCAGAATTTGTTGGCGAAGATTCTGTTCACATTCACTACGGAATGACTTCTTCAGACGTTTTAGACACAGCTTTAGCGGTTCAAATGAAGCAATCAGGCGAAATAATTTTGCAAGACATTGAAAAATTTATTGAAGTCTTGCGAAAAAGAGCAATTGAATTTAAAAATACTCCCTGCATTGGAAGGTCTCACGGAATTCACGCTGAACCAACTTCGTTTGGTTTAAAATTCGCTTTGTGGTGTGAAGAAATGCGAAGAAACAAAAAACGACTTGAGAACGCTTTGGAAAATGCTTCCGTCGGGCAAATTTCAGGTGCAGTCGGAACTTTTGAACACCTTGAACCTTACGTTCAAAATTATGTTTGTGAAAAACTTGGTTTGAAAGCGGAAACAGTCTCAACTCAAGTTGTTCAAAGGGACAGACACGCAGAGTTTTTAGTAGCTTTAGCTTTGATTGGGACCACGCTTGATAAAATTGCAGTTGAAATCCGGCACTTGCAAAGAACGGAAGTTTCAGAAGCCGAAGAATTCTTTTCAAAAGGTCAAAAAGGCTCTTCTGCAATGCCTCACAAACGAAATCCGATTGTTAGCGAACAAATTTCAGGGCTTGCAAGAATTTTACGGACAAATGCACTTGCAGGAATGGAAAACGTAGCTTTATGGCACGAAAGAGATATTTCACATTCTTCAGTGGAGAGAATAATTTTACCGGACAGCACAATTTTGACAAATTATCTTTTGAACAAATCAATTTCTTTGGTTGCAAACTTGCTTGTTTACCCTGAAAATATGTTGAAAAATATTAACTTAACCAATGGTTTAGTTTTCTCGCAAACTGTTCTTTTAGCACTGACCAAAAAAGGTTGTCTGAGAGAAATTGCTTACAGGCTTGTCCAAAAGAATGCGATGGAAGTCTGGAAAACGAAAGAAAATTTTAAGGAAGTTCTCAAAAAAGATTCTGAAATCCGTGTTTACCTTTCGGTTGAAGAACTTGAATCCTGTTTTGACTTGAAAAAAAGCCTGAAACACGTTGATTACATTTTTACAGTTGCGAAAATTGAATAAAAATTTGGCTTTAAGTTAGTTGTTTGACTTCACTAAGTTTTTGTCTAAATTTACATTTTAATTTTCAGGCTAAATTAAACTTTAAAAGGATAAAAAAATTGGGTATTGAAACTTTAATTTACGAAGGGAAAGCTAAAAAACTTTTCTCTACAAAAGATGAAAACATTTTGATTCAAGAATTTAAAGACGATGCAACCGCTTTTAACGGTCAAAAAAAAGGTCAGATTTTAAACAAAGGTGTAATCAACAACCAAATTTCTACAAGACTTTACCAATATCTTGAAAGCCATTTTATTTCAACTCATTTTCTTAAAAAAGTCTCTTACAATGCAATGGAAATTCGCAAACTGAAAATGTTTAAACTTGAAGTAATTGTCAGAAACATCGCTGCAGGAAGCATTTGCAAAAGAGAAAACATTGCTGAAGGAACTGTTTTCCCTTCGCCGCTTCTTGAATTTTGCTACAAAGACGATTCTTTGGGAGACCCTTTTATTACAACTGAAGAAATCCTTGAGAAAAAACTTGCAAACGCTAAAGAAATTGAAATTATCAGAAAAATGACTTTAAAAATCAATGCCCTTTTGAAAGATTTTTTCCTGAGGAGGAATTTGAAATTAGTTGATTTTAAACTTGAATTTGGAATTGGCAAAGATAAAAGCATCAGGCTTGGTGATGAAATTTCACCTGATACCTGCCGTTTTTGGGATGCAACAACCAATGAAAAACTGGATAAAGACAGGTTTCGCCAGGACCTTGGCGGAGTAGAAAATGCTTACGAAGAAATTTTGTCAAGAATAAGTTAAAAGGAGATATTTTGGCTAAAGAAGGCTATCCAATAATTTTTTCAGTTTTGATTTTCTCGTTTGCAGTAACTTTTCTGAATCCTTTTATTGGTTCGGAACTGCTGGCTGGTTTTTCAATCTTGTGTTGGATAATTTTTGCCTGGGTTTTGTGGTTTTTCAGAGATCCGGAAAGAAAAAACCCAAACATTCCTAATTCTGTAATTTCACCCGCCGACGGAATTGTTCTTGAAATCAAAGAAACCGAAGAACCTTACCTTTTTAAAGGAAAGGCAAAAGTTGTTTGTGTTTTTATGAATGTTTTTAATTGCCACGTTAACCGTGTTCCAATTTCAGGTGAAGTCAAATTTTTCAAGTACTTAGAAGGTGAATTTTTAGCAGCGTGGGACGACAAGGCATCAGAAAAAAATGAACAAACAATCATTGGGATTAGAAACGAAAAAACAACGATTGTCTTTAAACAAATTGCAGGATTGATTGCACGAAGAATAATTTGCAGATTGAAAGAAGGCGACAAAGTTTCTCAAAGTGAACGTTTTGGGTTGATAAAATTTGGTTCAAGGGTTGACGTTTATTTTCCGGTTGACGCAGAAATTAAAGTCGCTTGCAAACAAAAAGTTGTTGCAGGAGAAACAGTTTTAGGAGTTTTGAAGTGAAAATTCACAAAAGGCTTAAAAAAACGGACCCGCGAAAATTAGTTCCAAATGCTTTTACACTTGGAAACCTTTTTTGTGGTTTTTGGGCAATAATTTTTGCTGCAAATGGTTATTTTCACAAATTACAAAATACTGAAACTTCTAACGATGATTTTAACAAAGCCTCGTTGCTGATTTTAGCAGCGATGTTTTTTGATGCTTTGGACGGAAAACTTGCCCGCCATCTTGGAACTGAAAGCGAATTTGGAATTGAATTTGACTCACTTGCAGACATGACTTCTTTTTGTCTTGCACCAAGTTTGTTAATTTACTTTCGTTTTTTTGGAGAAAACACGTTTTTAGCACTTGCGGTCAGTTCTTTGCCTGTTTTACTTGGAGCGGTTCGTCTTGCAAGATTTAACGTAATGGCAAATCAGGTAAACGCTCCAATTCTTCAAGGTTACTTTACAGGGCTTCCGACTCCGGCTTCTGCTTTTGTGATTGCGAGTTTAGTGCTTTTTCAAGATGGGATTCACGTTCCAAATTATTTGATTTATGCAATAATTGTTTTGATTTCATTTTTGATGGTTTCAAACATTCCTTACTACAAAATCTCAAACACAAGAATGCCAAAAAATTTACGGAGTGGTCTGTTTGTTGGAAGCATTGTTTCAGGCTTCTTGCTCGCCTGGATATTTTTTAGCTTTAGCAGAGCTGCTTTTCCGTTTGCTTTGCTTTACATAATTTGGGCAATCATCAGTTATTTTGCTAAAAAAATTCCTGCCTTGATTTCACCAAACGATGATGTTCAGGAGGAAGAGATTTCACAAGTAAAATCTTAGGAAAATTTTCTAAACAAAATTAAAGAACAAGAGTTTTAATGCTTTTGTAAAAATTAAGGAGAACAAATAAATTGACTAAAGAAAGTTTAAATATTTCCAAACCAAAAGGTAAGTTAGGAGTTTTGTTACCAGGTTTAGGGGCAGTTAGTACGACTTTTATTGCAGGAGTTTTATCAATTCGCAAAGGGCTTGCAAAACCTATCGGAAGCCTTACACAAATGAACACAATCAGGCTTGGAAAAAGAACTGATAACCGCACACCTTTAATTAAAGAGTTTATTGAACTTGCAGAACTTGATGACCTTGTTTTTGGTGGTTGGGATATTTTTGAAGAAAACTGTTACGAATCAGCTTTAAACGCAGGAGTTTTGGAGAAAGACTTGCTTTACTCCGTAAAAGATGAACTTGAGCAAATCAGACCAATGAAAGCAGTGTTTGACCAAAACTACGTGAAGTTAATCAACGGACCAAACATCAAAACAGGAAAAAACAAGTTTGATTTAGCGGAACAACTAAGAACTGACATTCGTGATTTTAAAGAAAAAAATAATTGTGACAGAATTGTGATTGTTTGGTGTGGAAGCACTGAAACTTTCATTAAAGCAAGCGAAGTTCATTCAACAATTGAAAATTTTGAAAAAGGTTTGAAAGAAAACGACCCAAACATTGCTCCAAGTATGATTTATGCTTACGCAGCTTTGATGGAAAAAGTACCTTACGCAAACGGTGCTCCAAATCTTGCGCTTGACATCCCTGCTTTGATGGATTTAGCAAATAAAAACAAAGTTCCAACAGCAGGAAAAGATTTTAAAACGGGTCAAACTTTAATGAAAACAATTCTTGCACCAGGATTCAAGGCGAGAATGCTTGGCGTTCACGGTTGGTACTCAACAAACATTTTAGGAAATCGTGACGGTGAAGTTTTAAACGACCCAGGCTCTTTTAAAACAAAGGAAGAATCAAAACTTAGCGTTTTAGAACAAATTTTACAACCTGAACTTTATCCTGAACTTTACAAAGACCTTTATCACAAAGTAACAATCAATTACTATCCACCAAGAGGAGATAACAAAGAAGGTTGGGACAACATTGATATTTTTGGCTGGCTTGGTTACAAAATGCAAATCAAAGTAGATTTTCTTTGCAGAGACAGCATTTTAGCTGCTCCAATTGTGCTTGATTTGGTTTTATTTATGGATTTGGCGAGCCGTGCAGGAATGAAAGGAATTCAGGAATGGCTTTCTTTCTACTTTAAAAGCCCAATGACCGCTCCAAATCTTTATCCGGAACACGACCTTTTTATTCAACTTATGAAACTAAAAAACACGCTAAGATTTATGAAAGGCGAAGACCTGATTACTCACCTTGGGCTTGATTACTACGATTAAAGCTAATTTTTGAAAACAAAAGCCTCTGAGAATAAACTTAGAGGCTTTTTTTGTTTGAGCCTTTCAATCAAGTTAAAGATTGACTTACCAACCTTTTATTTTTAAGTTTGATTGTGCTATTTTTCACACAAAACAAACAGGAAGAATAAAAAATGATACCTCGCAGAAACATAAAAAGCATGCTTAAAAAAGCCATTGCCCAACCAAATTACGCTTTTTCTGCCTTTACAAGAAGGTTCAAATCCTACATCACTTACAAATTTGCTGACGGATACTCTGCTCCTCCTGAAACAATTTCTCTTTTTTTAACCGCTGCCTGTAACTTGCGTTGTAAAATGTGTGGTCAGTGGGGCGAAGATGGTTCTTCATTTCAACTTACAACAGAAGAACTTAAAGAAAGGCTTTCACTTGATGAAGCAAAACGTTTCATTGACGAAGTAAAACATTTCAAACCGACCTGGACAATGTTTGGTGGTGAACCAATGCTTCACCCACAATGGACTGACATTATGGCTTACATCAAAGCTAACGGAATGCGTGTAAACATCGTTACAAACGGTGTTTTTATCGAAAAAAATGCTGAAGCAATTGTCAAAAACAAAATGGACGAAATCATTTTTTCGCTTGACGGTCCGGAAGAACAACACGATGAAATCCGTGCTGTCAAAGGAACTTTTGGGAGAGCAAAAAAAGGGCTTGAAAAAATCAACAAGCTAAAAAAAGAATTCAACACAAAGTCTCCAATTCTTCACATAAACACAACTCTTTTTGAGGAAAACTACGAAAAAATTGATGAAATTGTCCAAATTGCTGAAGAACTTGAAGTTGACCACCTAAACTTTCATCACCTTTTGTTTTTAGGCAAAGAACAGTTCGAGGCTCACGACAATATTTTTCGTTCACTTTACGGTAAAACTTCACCTGAATGGAGCGGATTTGTTCGTGATACTTTACCTAAAATTGACCCTGAATTTTTAATAAAAATGCGAAACAAGTATCAAAGCAGGACTAAAAAGCCTTTTGTTAGTTTTTATCCAAATTTTGATGATGATGAAATCAGACGATACTATAAAAATTTTGAGTTTGAACCAACAAGCTACGCAAACCGTTGTATGAGTGTTTGGATGACGACTTACATTTTTCCTGACGGAAGTGTCAGACCTTACCACTCAATGAATTTCGTTGCAGGAAACATCAAACAAAAAACTTTTGGGGAAATCTGGAACTGTGAGGAATACAAAGCCTACAGAAGATACCTTCAAAAAAATAAAAAATTTCCCGTTTGTGCTAAAGGCTGCACAGAATTTTATCGCTACTAAAATTTTCTTAACTGCTGAAAATACAAAGACTTTAGAAGTTTTACTTTTAGCTGTTGACTTAAGTATTTTTTAACCTTAAATTTTAAAAAACAAGGAATTTTACAATGAAAAAACAACTCTTAAGCCTTTGTTTTCTAATGTTTTTTAGCCTGAACGTTTTTTCGCAAACCAAACCAACACAAACCGTCGAAGAACGTTTGATTCGGGTTGA
>JADZEA010000014.1 GCA_020850775.1 bacterium | reverse complement strand
TGCGTTTGTTCCCGCAAGCCTGACAACAACAGGAACTTTTACGTCCATCTGACTAACTGCTTCCACAACTCCGTTTGCAACTCTGTCGCAACGAACAATTCCACCAAAAATATTAATCAAAATCGCCCTAACATTTTTGTCTGAAAGAATAATTTTGAACCCGTTTTTAATAGTTTCAACGTTTGCACCACCGCCAACATCAAGAAAATTTGCAGGTGAACTTCCAGCATACTTGATAATGTCCATCGTAGCCATTGCAAGTCCTGCTCCGTTAACCATACAACCAACTTCGCCGTCAAGCCTGATGTAGTTCAAACCAAATTTTCCTGCCTCAACTTCCAAAGGGTCTTCTTCATCAATGTCTCTCAGTTCAAGAAAATCCTTGTGCCTGAAAAGTGCGTTGTCATCAAAATTAACTTTTGCGTCAAGAGCAATTACATCGCCTTCTTTTGTGATTACAAGCGGATTGATTTCAAAAAGTGAGGCATCAGTTTGTTCGTAGGCTTTGTACAGTGCAGTAAAAAAATTTATTGCATTTTTGAACTGTGTGTCTGCCAACCCTAAAGCAAAAGCAAGTTTTCTCGCCTGAAACGGCTGAAAACCAATCGTCGGGTCAATAAATTCCTTGATGATTTTTTCGGGATTTTCTTCGGCAACCTTTTCAATTTCCATCCCGCCTTCAGTAGAAACCATAAAACAGTTTCTTGAAGTTGAACGGTCCAAAACAATTCCTGCATAAAATTCTTTATCAATGTTGCAGCCTTCTTCAATCAAAACCTTTTTTACAAGCCTTCCTTCCGGACCAGTCTGGTGAGTTACTAATTGCATTCCGATGATTTCGCCGGCAAGTCTTTGAGCATCTTCGGTGGTTTTTGCGACTTTGACACCGCCGCCTTTTCCTCTTCCGCCTGCGTGGATTTGGGCTTTTACAACTAAAACATTGCTTGCAAGAAATTCTGCAATCGCAGGAACTTCGTCAGCACTAAAAGCAACTTTACCCTGAGGCAAAGGAACGTTGTACTTGCGGAGAATTTCTTTAGCCTGGTATTCGTGAATTTTCATTTTTTTAAGTTATTCCTATTTTAAGTTAATCTCTGATTATTTTTGTGCCTGCATCTTTGAAAACGCCATCTTTCACGTTTTCAACTGATGAAATTATCGCTCTTTCACCACCATTTTCCAAAAATTTAATTGCAGCTTCAATTTTTGGTCCCATACTTCCCTTGGGAAAATGACCAAGAGCAAGATATTTTTTCGCTTCACTAAGCGTAACAACATCAAGTTGCTTCTGGTTTTCCTGCCTGAAGTTAAGAAAAAGTTTATTAACTCCTGTTAAAAATATCAATTCCTGAGCATTTATTTGGCTTGCAAGAAGGGAAGCAGTCAAGTCTTTGTCAACAACTCCGTCAATTCCTTCAAGTTTTCCGTTTGCGTCGTAGTAAACAGGAATTCCGCCACCACCACCAGCGATAACCATCACATCATTTTTAATTAAAAGTTCAATCACACGGCTTTCAATAATTTTTAATGGTTTTGGCGAAGGAACAACTCTTCTGTAACCTCTTCCCGGATCTTCTTTGACAATCCAGCCTTTGAAATTTTCGGCTTCGTAGGCTTCTTGTTTGGTCAAAAATTCTCCGATAAATTTTGTCGGGTTTTGCAGGGACGGGTCATTTTCATCACACAAAACTTGTGTAATTATTGTGCAAACGTCTTTTTCAATTTTTCTCTCAAGAAGTTTATTTTTAAGAGTTTGTGCAATCATGTATCCCATTCCTCCCTGACTGTCTGCGACTAAAACTCCAAGTGGAATCGTCGGAACAACGTTTCGTGCCTCCTCAACCCGTCTCAAATCTGCTCCGATTTGTGGTCCGTTTCCGTGTACAAAAACAATGTTTCTGCCAAGTTCAATGAGCTTTACAACACTTTCAAGACAAGTTCTTGTGTTACGAAACTGCGTTGTAATGCTTCCGTCTTCTCCTTCACGGGTGATTGCATTTCCGCCAAGTGCGATAACTGAGCTTTTTACCAATTTACATTTTCTCCGGTGCTTTTATTCCAAGCAAGTTAAGTGAATTTTTTAGTGTAATTTTTACCGCTTCAAGCAAAACAATCCTTGCAAACTTTAGTTCTTCGTTCTCAAGGTTTAAAACTGAGTGTTTGTCGTAAAACTTGCTGAAATTTTTTGCAAGTGTGTACGAGTAGTTAGCAATTTTTGAAGGGTTAAAACCAATCGCTGCTTCTTTCACGGTTTGTGAAAAGTTTGCCAAAGTTCTCAAAAGTGCAATTTCTTCCGCTTCGGTCAGCAAAGAAAAATCAGCTTCCTGTGGTAAATTTTCTCCAAATTTTCGCAAAATTGAAACAATCCTTGTGTGGCTGTACTGAACGTAAGTTCCGGTCATCCCCTGAAAATCAATTGATTCCTGAGGATTAAAAAGTATCCTTTTGTTCGGGTGAACCTTCAAAATAAAAAATGAAATTGCTCCAAGTGAAATAATTTCAGCCGTTTGGTCAAGTTCTGTTTCTGAAAATTTTTCTGTTTTTTGCATTCCTTCCTTCACGAGTTCCTTAACTTCGTCCATCAAAAGGTCTGCGTCAACAACAGTTCCTTCGCGGGATTTCATTTTTCCAGTTGGAAGTTCAACCATCCCGTAAGAAAGATGAAAACACTCGTCAGCCCAAGCGTAACCGAGTTTTTTCAGGATTTTGAACAAGGCTTGAAAGTGGTAATCCTGTTCGTTTCCGACAACGTAAACCATTTTTTCAAAGCCAATATTTTTTTGCCTTTCAACCGCGTTTCCAAAATCTTGAGTGATGTACACGGAAGTTCCGTCGCCACGGACAACAAGTTTTTCGTCAAGTCCTTCGTTTGTCAGGTCAATCCAGACTGAACCGTCTTCCTTTTGAAAGAAAATGCCTTTTTCAAGTGCTTCGTAAGAGATTTTTTTACCGAGCAGATAAGTTTCACTTTCGTACTGCCGGTAATCAAAAGTAACTCCCATTCTTTTGTAAGTTTGGTTGTAGCCTTCGTAAACCCAATTGCTCATTTTTTGCCAAAGCTCAATTGTTTCTTTGTCGTCAGCTTCCCATTTTTGAAGCATTTCCTGAACTTCTTTTGTAAGAGTTGGGTTTTCTTTTTCCTCTTTTGAAAACCTCACGTAAAGGTCGCCTACGTAGTGGTCAGGTTTAATTCCGAGTGTTTTTGGGTTCTCATTTTGGCAAAATTTTTGGTAAGCAAGCATTGATTTGCAAATTTGGATTCCTCTGTCGTTGTAGAGGCAAATGGTTTTTACGTCGTAACCTGCCATTTTCAAAATGCGGATTACTGAAATTCCAATCAAATTATTCCTGACGTGTCCAAGGTGCAGTGGTTTGTTTGTAGTTGGTGAAGAGTACTCAATCAGTACTTTTTTTTTGTTGCCAAAATCTGAAGAGCCGTAATTTTCTTTTTCGGTTAAGACTTGAGTTAGAACAGTTTTTGCAAGGCTTTCAGTTTTAATTTTAAAATTTAAGTAAGCTCCGGCTTGCAGAACTTCCTCCAAAAAAATTGGTTTTTCAAGGTTTTCGAGGATTTTTGAAGCGATTTGGTTTGGTGAAGTTTTTAGTTGTTTGCTAAAAATAAAAAATGGACAGGCAAAATCTGAGTTTTGTTCTTCAGGTGGAATTTCGAGTGAAAAATCTAATTTTTCAGCGTTTGGAAATGCTTTTGTGAAGGCGTTTACAAGCGAGTTTTTGAGTTCATTTTTAAAAAATTCTACATTCATTTTTTGCTAAAGTCTTTCTAAAAAACTGCAGAATTTAATCAAGAAAGTTTGAAAATCAAAGTTGCGAATTGAAAAAATGCAGGTTGACAAATTTTAGTAAAGAGTTTAAATTAAGTTGTAAAAAATCAGGCAAAAAAAGGCAAAATTTGTGGAAGTTACAGAACTAAAATCAATCCTTCACGACGAAGAATTAGCGATAAAAATTCATCAGGCAATTGAAAACGAGCTAAAGGAGGTTAAGCAACGTTTTGAACAAGAGCAAAAAATATTTCGTCAGGAACTCAAAGCAGAAATCAGGTTTGATGAACTTGCGACCAAAAGCAACCTGAAAGAACTTGAGTTAAAGATTGCCAACGTTGAGTTAAAAATCATTAACGTTGAGGATTTATCCAAAAAAGAGACTGAAATTTTACGAAACGACACTGTCCGACTTGAAGCATCGCTAAAAAAAGACCTTGAAATCCTGAGGCAGGAAACTAAAAACATTGAGGCGTCGCTGAAAAAAGACATCGCCAACGTTGAGGCTTCACTCAAAAAAGACATTGAAATTTTACGACAGGAAACTAAAAACATTGAAGCGTCGCTGAAAAAAGACATCGCCAACGTTGAGGCTTCACTCAAAAAAGACATTGAAATTTTAC
>JADZEA010000013.1 GCA_020850775.1 bacterium | reverse complement strand
TTTAAAAGCCCGAACTGACACAAGCCTGTCAGTGTGATAAGATTATTTTTTAGTTTGAGTTACCACTCAAAAATAATGTTAAATTCTCAAAAATAAAACCTAACTTTTTGAAAGTAAAAAGATGAGTAATTTTAAATTAGTTTCAAACTACAAACCAGCAGGCGACCAGCCTAAAGCAATTAAAGAACTTACAGAGGCTTTGGAAAAAGGACAAAAACACCAAACTTTGCTTGGAGTTACGGGAAGCGGAAAAACATTCACAATGGCTAACGTGATTGAACAAGTGCAAAAACCAACACTGATAATTTCTCACAACAAAACACTTGCAGCACAACTTTACGGTGAGTTCAAAAGTTTTTTCCCGGAAAATGCCGTTGAGTACTTTGTTTCTTACTACGATTACTACCAGCCGGAATCCTACGTTCCAACAACTGACACTTACATTGAAAAAGTTACTTCAATCAACGAAGAAATTGACAGGTTAAGGCTTCGTGCAACGAGTTCAATCCTTTCGCGGAGAGACACAATTATTGTTGCTTCCGTTTCCTCAATTTATGGGCTTGGAGACCCAAAACAGTACGAAAAAATGGTTGTAGAAATTAATGTTGGTGATTTGACAGACAGAAACGAGCTAATCAAAAGGCTTGTAGAAATTTACTACAGCCGTAACGACCTTTCTTTTGAACGCGGAACTTTCAGAGTTCGTGGCGACGTGATTGAAATAATTCCTGCTTACGAAGAAACAGGTGTCAGAATTTCAATGTTTGGTGATGAAATTGAGGAAATTTCTGAAATTAATGTTCTCAAAGGCGATGTAATCAGGAAAAAAGACAAAACTTTTATTTTTCCTGCAAAACATTTTGTAACAACGGAAGACAGGCTTGAAGTTGCTTTTGTAAAAATTGAGGAAGAAATGAAAAAACAAGTTGAGCTTTTCAAAAGCAACGGAAAATTTATTGAAGCTCAAAGGATTGAGACACGAACAAACTACGACCTTGAGATGATGCGTGAAACAGGTTTTTGTTCGGGAGTTGAAAATTATTCCCGTTTTATGGATGGAAGGGAAGTTGGAGAAGCTCCTTCCACGCTTTTTGATTATTTTCCCAAAGATTTTTTGATGTTTATTGATGAGTCTCACGCAACGCTTCCGCAAATTCGCGGAATGTACGCCGGAGACCGTTCACGGAAAACGACACTTGTTGAATTTGGTTTTAGAATTCCTTCAGCACTTGACAACAGACCTTTAAATTTTGAGGAGTTCAAAACAAAAATTAATCAGGTAATTTACGTTTCCGCAACTCCTTCGGATTACGAACTTGAAAAAAGCGGCGGAATCGTCGTTGAACAGGTAATCCGTCCGACAGGTTTGCTTGACCCGGAAATTGAAATCCGTCCAATCAAGGGACAAATTGACGATTTGCTTGAAGAAATCAACATCCGTGTTTTGCAAAAACAGAGAGTTTTAATTACTACTTTGACCAAAAAAATGAGCGAAAGTCTCACGGATTTTCTGAAAGAAGCAGGGATTCGCGTTAAGTACCTGCACTCGGAAATCCATTCTTTACAAAGGGTTGAGATTTTGCGTGAGCTTCGTTTGGCAGAGTTTGACGTGCTTGTTGGTGTGAACTTGCTTCGTGAAGGTTTGGATTTACCGGAAGTTTCGCTTGTAATAATTTTGGATGCCGATAAAGAAGGTTTTTTGCGTTCAGAACGTTCTTTGCTTCAAACGGTTGGAAGAGCGGCGAGAAATTCGGCTGGAAAGGTAATTTTTTACGCTGACAAGCTAACGGATTCAATGGCAAAAACGATTAACGAAACAAACAGAAGGCGAAAAGTTCAAAATGCTTACAACGAAAAGCACGGAATTAAGCCTCAAACTGTGGTGAAATCGGTTGAAGAAATCAGGAAAATCACTTCGGTTGTAGATTTTATTTCTAAGGACAAGTCGCAGAAGCAGAAGGATTTTGCGGTTACCGTTTCCAGTTCTGACCCGAAAGAAGTCATCAGAGAACTTGAAAGGGAAATGTTTGTTTGTGTTGAAAAACTTGAATTTGAGAAAGCGGCAAGATTCCGCGACGAAATCCGTAAGTTTCAAAAGGAACTCGGGAACTGAGTGAAAAAAACGTTTTGTTTTTGTAGTTGAACCTCAATTAAAAAGCTATCCAACGCTTGAAATTACAATAAATTACTAAAAATAATTACTGTAATTTTTTGCGAAGTTTCTTATCTTTAACCTCAAAACAAAACCCAAAGAATTTGGAGAACTAAAAATGTTTGATGAATTGTTTGAAGACCTGACTCCCGAAGAAACAGAAAATAAAATCAAAACAGAAAAACTCAGCGAAGGCGAAAGAAGAATTGTTTCAATTCTTTTTGCAGACATCAAAGGTTTTACTTCCTTGTCAGAAAAACTTGACTCCGAGCAGGTAAAAACTATCGTTGATAAACTTCTGAAACTGTTTACAAACTGCATTGAAAGACACGGTGGTTACGTTGACAAGTACGAAGGCGACTTAGTGATGGGACTTTTTGGTGCAAAGTCTGCAAACGAAAATGATACCGAAAGAGCAATTCAAACTGCTTTGGAAATGCTTGAGAAATTTAAATTAGCTCTGAAAAAAATTCCCCTTACAAAAGAAATTAACGTTGAGCTTGGTCTCAGAATTGGAATAGACACAGGTCTTGTAACAACAAGCAAAATCGGGCTTGGAAGAGAAGGCGATTTCACGATTTACGGAGACGCAGTGAACCTCGCTTCAAGAATGGAATCCAATGCTCCGGTAAACAGAATTATGGTTACGGAAGAAATTCATAAGCTTGCTCAGGATTGGTTTGATTTTGAGGATGAAAAAGAAATTGAAGTCAAAGGCAAGTCCAAAAAAGCAAAAACTTTTCTTGTAAAATCGATAAAAGCCAAAAAACTTCCAAAATGGTTACAGCACAAACGTTCTGTTTTTGTTGGCAGGGAAACTGAACTGAACTTTCTTGAAAATGCTTACCAAACGGTTTTAAAAAACTTAAACTCAAAACAAGGTGATTTCAAACCAATTGTCGTTGGTTTGAAAGGAGTTGCAGGACTTGGAAAATCAAGGCTTGCTTACGAGTTTCTGAAATCAAAACTGCAAAATCAACCTCAAAAAAATTTGTCTGCCAAAGGATTTTGTTCTAACGTTTCCACAGGTCCTTACCTGATGTTTTTAACTTTAATCAAAAATTATCTTGGAATCACTTTGCTTGACCCCGTTGAACTGATTCGTAAGAAATTAGAGGATGGATTTAAAAATTTGGAATTTTTTCTTGAGAAAGAAAGCGAAAAGAAAAACCTGAGAGAAGCGTTGCCGATGATTGGTTATCTTTTCGGATTAAAGTATGAGGATGTGAGGTTTGAGCTAAAGGGAAAAGATTTGCAAATTAACGTTCAGATTTCAATCCGCTACTTTTTGGAGACTGCTTCTTTTTGTGCCAACAAGTTTGGTTTCCCTTTTGTGGTAGTTTTTGAAGACCTTCACTGGATGGATGAATCTTCCACTTCAACACTGAATTTTTTACTTCAAACTTTAAACCTTGAAGAAAGGCGTGAAAACAAACCACTTAACCAGTTTTTGTTCATTCTGCTTTACAGACCTGAGTACGAAGTTCACAAAGAAATAAAAATTGAATCGGACTTCAAAGAAACAGAACTTACTGCTTTTGACGAAAAGACTTCAATGCTGCTAATCGAAACAATTCTCGGGGGAATCACAATTCCTGAAAAAAACAAAACACTGCTTTTAGAGAAATCTTCAGGAAATCCGTTTTACATTGAAGAGTGGATTGAATTTGTAAAATCAAAAGGTACGGTAATTTTTGAAGAAGATGGAAGCCAGACACTCAACGAGACAGAAATTCCTGTTCCACAAAGCCTTTCAGCTTTGATTCATTCAAGGCTTGACAGTTTGAAACAAGAACAAAAGGTTTTACTGCAAAAGGCTTCGGTAATCGGCAGAGAGTTTTCGGTTCAGCTTCTGACGGAAGTAGAAAAGCGATTCGGAGAAACAATTGAAGGACTTCCGACCAAACTTTCAGAATTGGAAAACATGAATTTCATCCGGCTTCTGACAAATCTTCCTGAGCATTACGTTTTCAATCACGTCATGACACAGGAAGTAGCTTACAACTCATTTTTAAGGAGAAACCGGAAGATTTTGCACAAAATTATTGCTGAGTCAATCGAAGAAAAATACAAGGATGTTTTGTCGGCTTTTTACTCTGAACTTGCAAATCGCTACGAAAAAGCAGAGGAAAAAGAAAAGGCAATTGAATTTCTCCAGAAAGCAGGTGAGCAGGCAAAAGAAAACTTTGAAAATCAAAAGGCAATTGAATTTTACGACAGGCTTTTAAGAAACCTGAAAGAAACCGTAAACCGTTCAGATTTGGAAACTGATACACTACTTGGAAAAGGGAAAGTTTTGGAACTCATTGGAAAATGGGATGAAGCAGAGGAATTTTTTAAAGAAGCTGTGGATCTTTCCGAAAAAATTAAGGATAAAAAAAGACTTGCTTCATCCTATAAATTTCTTGGTGGGACACTGTATTTAAAAGGCGATTACGACAAAGCGATGGAATGTTTTGAAAAGGCTCTAAAAATCAGCAAAGAAATTGGAGATAAAAGTGGAATTTCAGTTACAGTCAGAAACATGGGGGGCGTTTACTTTAATAAAGCTGATTACTGCAAAGCGATGAAATATTTTGAAAAGAGCCTTAAAATCAGCGAAGAAATTGGAGATAAAAGAGGAATTTCAAGAGTATTTGGATCAGTGGGAAGTGTTTATTTTAAGAAAGGTGAGTACTACAAAGCAATGGAATATTCTAAAAAGAGTCTTCAAATCAGCGAAGAAATTGGAGATAAAAGAGGAATTTTAAGAGAAGTCGGAGTAATGGGAGCTTTTTACTTTGAAAAAGGCGATTATGTCAAAGCGATGGAATATTTTGAAAAGAGTCTTCAAATCAGCGAAGAAATTGGAGATAAAAGAGGAATTTCAGTTGCAGTTAGAAGTATGGGGGTTGTTTACTTTGAAAAAGGCGATTATGTCAAAGCGATGAAATGTTTTGAAAAGAGCCTTCAAATCAGCGAAGAAATTAGAGATAAAAGTGGAATTTCAGTTGCAGTTGGAAATATTGGAATTGTTTACCTTGAAAAAGGTGATTGCGACAAAGCGATGGAATGTTTGGAAAAAGCTCTAAAAATCAGCGAAGAAATTAGAGATAAAAGTGGAATTTCAGTTGCAGTTGGAAATATGGGGGATGTTTACTTAGAAAAAGGTGATTACGTCAAAGCGATGGAATGTTATGAAAAGAGCCTTCAAATCAGTGAAGAAATTAGAGATAAAAGTGGAATTTCATATGCAGTTGGAAATATGGGAGTTGTTTATAAAGATAAAGGCAATTACGACAAAGCGATGGAGTGTTATGAAAAAGCAATTAAAATTCCCCAAGAATCGGGAATGAAAAGCCTTTTATGCGGACAGTTAAACAAAAAAGTTGAGTTGTTGCTTTTACTTGAAAGGTTTGATGAAGCTAAAATTCTAAATTCTGAAAGTTCTGAAATTGCAAAGGGACTGGGGAATGAAAATGAGATTTTTAACAGTAAGGTTCTAAGCGAAAAAATAAACTTTGCACTCGGCGACAAAGAAAATCCGCCGAAACAACTTACAGAAATGCTTTCAAAAACCAAAGACACGGAAAGAACAGCAACTCTTAACTACGAACTTTGGAAAATGAATCAGGGTGAAAAGTTCAAAAACGAGGCTCTGAAACTCTACAGGGAACTTTACTTAAAAAAACCAAAATTTGAGTTCAAAAAGAAAACCGAAGAATTGGAAAGACAGGAGTAAAATGAAATTAGACAACCCTCAAGTTTTATTTATTTCGGAAATTAAAAAGAAAATTCGTGATGCTCAATACGAGGCACTGAAAGTTGTCAACGTGGAACTCATTAATTTGTATTGGGAAATCGGTAAATCCATTACCAAAAAGCAATCCGAAAGTTGGGGCAAATTTATTGTTCCGACACTTTCCAAAGAGTTGCAAAAAGAATTTCCGGGAGTTGGTGGTTTTTCTACTACAAACCTTTGGTCAATGGCTCAGTTTTATTCGGAATATCAAAGTGCTGAAAATCTCCTGCCATTGGTTGGAGAAATTAGTTGGACAAAGCACATTGTTATTCTTAATAGATGTAAAGACAACCTTGAGCGACAATTCTACATTTTATCAACTAAGAAATTTGGTTGGACCAAGAACGTTTTAATTCATCAAATTGAAAATAAGACTTACGAAAAATACCTGCTGAACCAAACTAATTTTGAAGAAACTCTTCCTGAAAAAATTAAAAATCAGGCTCACCTGGCAATAAAAGATGAGTACACTTTCGACTTTTTGGGATTAATGGAGGAACATTCTGAAAGAGAACTCGAAACTTCTTTAGTGAAAAATATTCGGAAGTTTTTACTTGAAATGGGGCATCAATTTACGTTTGTAGGAAACCAATTTAAAGTAGAAGCAGGGAACAAAGAATATTTCATTGACTTACTACTTTTTCATCGGGAATTACAGTGTTTAGTAGCAATTGAACTCAAAGTTGGGGAGTTCATTCCGGAGTTCAAAGGCAAAATGGAATTTTATCTTTCCATTTTGAATGACAAAGTAAAACTCCCCCAAGAAAATGACGCAATTGGAATTATTATTTGTAAGGAAAAAGATAGAACAGTAGTGGAGTATTCGCTAAAAGCAAGCAATTTGCCAATTGGAGTTGCAACTTACAACACAAGTCCTAATTTGCCCGAAAAGTATAAAAGATTGTTGCCTGAAAAGAAAGACATTGTAGAAAAAATTAATGAATATTTTGTTTCGGATAGAAACTAATCTCTTAGCCAACCCTAAAACTTTTTTAAAAAAACGGAGAGAGAGGGATTCGAACCCTCGGTACACAAAGTGTACAACAGTTTTCGAGACTGTCCTGTTAAACCACTCCAGCATCTCTCCACACTGTTTTTTTTCAATTTTAAACTAAAAAAATAAGAATTAAAAAGCAAACGTTTGGCGGTTTGCTTTCTAACAAAATTTTCTAAGACAAGGCTTCTGCTCCGCCAACAATTTCTGAAATCTCTTGCGTGATTGCAGCCTGACGGGAACGGTTGTAGAAAAGTTGAAGCGTTTTGATGAGTTCTTTTGCGTTTTCTGTAGCACTTTCCATCGCAGCCATTCTTGCAGCTTGTTCTGCAGCGTTGGAATCCAACAACGCTTTCCAAACTTGCATTGTCAGATGTTTTGGCAAAAGCGTTTCAAGAATCACGTTTGGTGAAGGCTCAAAAATGTAGTCAACCGAATTGTTTTGTGGTTTGGAATCGTTTGTTTCTTCCGAAGCAACCGGCAAAAAATCAACAACTTTTTGTTCCTGTGCAATCGCAGACTTAAATTCGTTGTAAATCAGTACAACTTTTTGAACTTCACCACTCAGGAAAAGTGATGTGGCAGTTTTTGAAATTTCACTTGCTGTTTCGTACTTCAAGTGGTTAAAAATATCTGAAAATGTTTTTGTTTTTTCGTAGTCATATTTTTTGAAGAAGTCAAAAGATTTTTTTCCGATGCAAATCATTTTTACGTTAATGCCTTGTTCAGTGTAGCTTTTTGCAACAGACAAAGCGTTTTTGTTGATGTTCGCATTAAAACCTCCGCAGAGTCCACGGTCAGCCGCAACTGAAAGAATTAAAACTGTGTTCACTTCCTTTTTTTGGAAAAGCGGGTTCAAAAAAACTTCAGCCGAAGAGCCTTGAGCTTGTTTTGAAAGGTTTTTAATTACTTCGTTCAGTTTGTCAGCGTAAGGTCTTGCGTTGTGGATTGCTTCGGTAGCGCGTCTCATTTTTGCAGCAGCAACCATTCTCATCGCTTTTGTGATTTGTTGAGTGCCTTTAACTGAAACAATTCTCAGCCGGATAGCTTTTAAGTTAGCCATTTAAATCCTCATTAAAAAAACCTTTCAGCAACAAACTGAAAGGTTTAATTTTTATGCAGTAAAACCTGCTTTAAAATCAGTAACAATTTTTTCTAATTTTTTTTGGGTCTCGTCATCAAGTTTTTGTTTTGCAGCGATGTCGGATAAAAGTTCACTGTGATTTGTCTTTAACAAATTTAGAAATTCCTTTTCAAACTTTCTGACAGATTCCAAAGGAATGCTGTCAACGAAACCTTTGGTAGCCGCCCAAATTATTGCGACTTGCAGTTCAACAGGGTAAGGAGTGTACTGTGGTTGTTTCAAAATTTCCACAAGTCTGCTTCCGCGTGTCAGTTGTTGTTGAGTAGCTTTGTCAAGGTCGGAGCCAAATTTTGTGAATGCTTCTAATTCACGGTACTGAGCAAGGTCAAGTTTCAAAGTTCCGGCAACTTGTTTCATCGCCTTGATTTGAGCTGAGCCACCAACACGTGAAACGGAAATTCCAACGTTTACTGCAGGTCTGACTCCGGAATTAAAAAGGTTTGATTCAAGATAAATTTGTCCGTCAGTAATTGAAATTACGTTTGTTGGAATGTAAGCAGAAACATCACCAGCCTGAGTTTCGATGATTGGCAAAGCAGTCAGCGAACCTAAACCTTTGATTTCCGGGTCGTTTGGGTCGCTGTAATTTTCGTTAAGTTTTGCAGCTCTTTCAAGAAGTCTTGAGTGAAGGTAAAAGACGTCTCCCGGATAAGCCTCACGTCCTGGTGGTCTTCTCAAAAGTAGTGAAACTTGTCTGTAAGCCCACGCTTGTTTAGACAAATCATCGTAAATAATTAGTGCGTGCATTCCGCGGTCACGGAAGTATTCTCCCATTGTAGCGCCTGAGTAAGCAGCAATAAATTGTAAAGGTGCCGGGTCAGAAGCATTTGCAGAAACAACAATTGAGTATTCCATTGCACCAGCTTCTTCAAGTGTTTGAACAACTTTTGCAACAGTAGAAGCTTTTTGCCCGATTGCAACGTAAATGCAAAAAACGTTTTGTCCTTTTTGGTTGATGATTGTGTCAATGGCAATGGCAGTTTTTCCTGTTTGTCTGTCGCCGATGATTAGTTCACGTTGCCCGCGACCAATTGGAATCATTGAATCGATAGCTTTAATTCCTGTTTGCAGAGGTTCGTGAACGGATTTACGGGTGATAACTCCGGTAGCTTTTTTTTCAATCGGAGCAAATCTTTTAGCATTAATCGGACCTTTTCCATCCATTGGTTGCCCAAGCGGATTAACAACTCTGCCAAGAAGTTCTGGTCCGATAGGAACTTCCGCAATTCTGTTCGTACGTTTTACTGTATCACCTTCTTTGATACCACGGCTTTCACCAAAAAGCACGATACCAACGTTTTCTTCTTCAAGGTTAAGTGTCATTCCATAAATTTCTTGTCCTGCAGAACTCTCAACGATTACAAGTTCTCCAGCCTTAACCTTTTCCAATCCAAAAACACGAGCAATACCATCACCAACCTGGATTACTTCGCCAATTTCTTCAACATTGAGAGAGATGTTAAATTTTTCAATTTGTTGTTTTAGCAGCGAAGTTATTTCTTGAGTTTTTGTAGCCATAATTTTGAAAAATCCTTTTAAATGGTTGAAAAGCTACGTTTTTGTAGCTTTATCCAATTAATAATTCTTGTCTAAGTTTATTAAGACGTCCTGAAACTGTTCCATCATAAATTGTGTTGCCAATTCTAAGTTTTGCACCGCCAAGCAAAGCAGGTTGAACTTTTACTTCCAAAACAACTTTTTTTCCGGTAAGATTGCCTACAGAAGTTGAAATTGTTTCTTCGGTTTTTGTTTCAATTTCAGCAGGAACAAAAATTTTAACATCGAGTTCATTTTTCTCAGTTTTGTAAAGCCTTGAAAAATCTTTAATGATGTCAAAAATAAGCATTTGGCGTTTGTTACTGAAAATTGTTGCCAATAAATTTTGAGTAAGCTCATTAAAATCAGGGAAAACTGAAGCAAATACTTTAGATTTTTCTTCAGGAGTAACCTTAAAAGTGAATGTAAAAGATTTAATTTGAGGGTCGGATTCAAGCACTTTTTCCAAAGTTTTCAGGTCAGAAGCAACTTTATCAAGAATGCTTTTTTCTTTAGCAAGTTCAAAAAAGGCAACTGAATATTTTTTTGCAATGCTTAAATCAGTTTTCATTTACTTTTCCGATTTTAATTTCATCAATTGACTGATTGATGAGAGCGAGGTGGTCTTTTGGGTCAAGAACTTTAGAAATTAATTTAGAAGCAGTGTTAATTGTAAGTTCTACAACAACGCCGCGAATTTCTTCCTTAGCTTTTTCACGTTCTTGCTCAATTTCCGTTTTTGCTTTAGCGATAATGTTTTGGCTTTTAGTTTGAGCCTCAGCGAGAATTTCAGATTTCATTTTTTCGGCAGTAGATTTGCCGGCATTAATGATTTCTTGTGCTTCGTGCCTTGCTTTATTAATCATTTCCTCGTATTCCTTAGAAATTCTTACGGCATCTTCTTTAGCTTTTTCGGCAGCTTTAAGAGATTCACGAATAGCTTTTTCTCTTTCGTCCAAAGCACCCAGAATTGAGGGCCAGGCAGTAGCTTTAAGAACTACAAGCAACACAATAAAAGTTATTATGGTCCAGCCAATTAATCCGCCGTGTACCGATAATAAGTCCATTTATCTAATCCTAAACAAAGATTAAAGTATAGTTTATTAAAAATGTGTTACGTAAAAAAGTAACACACAAATCCATTAACCTTTGTTCAAAAGGAAACAAGTTACAGCACAAAAAAGAGCTACACCTTCAATAAGAGCAGCAGCAACAATCATACTTCCCTTAATGTCTCCGGCAGCTTCAGGTTGACGTCCCATAGCTTCCATTGCTTTTCCGGCAATTGTTCCAATTCCATAAGCAGCGCCAAGAGTTACAAGTCCGGCACCAAAACCAGCTGCTAACCAAGCCATTGAATAATCCATTTTAAAATCCTCCGAGTTTTTTTGTTTTAAAGTAAAAAAGTTAATTTAAAATTACTAATGATGAGCCTCCTGATGTTCGTGATGCTCGTGTTCTTGTACTGCTGCACCAATAAACATTGAAGAAAGCAAAGTAAAAACATAAGCCTGCAAAAGAGCAACAAAAAGTTCAAGTCCAAAAATTGCCATCGCACCGGGAACTGCTCCAAGTGCAACTCCATAACTTTTGAAATTTATGATAAGTCCAATTAATGCCAAAATAATCACGTGTCCTGCAGTCATGTTTGCAAAAAGACGCATTGTGAGTGCGAAAGGTTTTGTAAAAAGCCCCATAATTTCTACGGGAATCATTATCGGTGAAAGCCAAAGCGGAACTCCGGGAGTTGCAAAAATGTGTTTCCAATAGTCTTTTTTCGCAAAAATTTGTGTTGTGAAAAATGTAATCAACGCAAGTCCGGCAGTAACGTTCACGTTTCCTGTTGCCGTTGCTCCAAAAGGAATCAG
>JADZEA010000012.1 GCA_020850775.1 bacterium | reverse complement strand
GCACTGACTTTGATGGTTGGAATTATCACCTCAGTTTTTGCTGCACTCGTTGTAACAAGATTATTAATTGAGTTTGCTTACAAGAAAAAAGATACCTTGAACGTTGGTGGTGTTACTTTCCTTAACAACAAAAATATCAATTTCTTAGGTTACAGAAAGTATGGTTTCATTTTTTCACTTGCCATAACTTTTATTGGAATTGGTGCTGTTCTTTTTGGTGGTTTGAACTATGGAATTGAGTTCAAGGGCGGAACAGTGATTGAATACAATTTTGACAAAAACGTAAACATTGAAGACGTTCGTGCAAGCCTTACAAAAGTGGGTTACGGAAATGCTGAAATCCAGACTTTTGGAGACTTAAAAAATATTGTTATCAAAATTGATACTCCTGAAAAACTTGAGGAAACTACTCAACTTTTGAAAAATACCTTGTCCGAATCTTTTCAGCAACAAAACAATCCTAATCTTGAAAGCAGGATTGAAACTGTCGGACCAAAAATTGGCAAGGAACTTAAAGGAGATGCTTACAAATCAATACTTTGGGCTTTGTTTGTAATTTTAATTTACATGGGAGTTCGTTTCCGTTCTGTCAGATTTGGTGTTGCTGCGATTGCGGCACTTTTCCACGATATTTTGGTAGCACTTGGAGTTTTTGGAATGTCAGGCATGGAAGTTTCGCTTTCAGTTTTAGCAGCATTTTTAACGATTGTTGGTTACTCACTGAACGATACAATTATTGTTTTTGACAGAATCAGAGAAGATTCGGAATTGCACAAAAAACGTTCGTTAATTGATTTGATGAACGGAAGTATCAATGCAACTTTAGGTCGTACGATAATGACTTCAAGTACAACTTTACTTTCTGTGCTTGCTCTTTTCTTGTTTGGTGGCGAAGTAATTCACGGTTTTGCGGCTGCGTTGCTTGTTGGG
This sequence comes from bacterium, assembly GCA_020850775.1. GTDB lineage: Bacteria > CLD3 > CLD3 > CLD3 > CLD3 > JADZEA01. The sequence goes on along the minus strand of JADZEA010000012.1, from coordinate 2,189 downwards.
ATTTTTACGGGAACTTACTCAACAATCTACGTTGCAAGCCCGATTTTAATCCTTTGGGAAAATTACAAAGCTAAAAAGTAGGTGTTTTTATGGAAATTTCAGCCTTAGAAAAAAATGGTGTTGTTGTTCTGAGCCTTTCAGGAAAAATTATGGGAGGACCGGACGGAACGCTTTTAAACGATAAAATGCACGAGCTTTTGGATAAAAATCAAAAATACGTGGTTGTCAACCTAAAAGAAGTTAACTGGATGAACAGTTCAGGGCTTGGAATGTTAATTGGTGCTTTGACAACTATGCGTGCAAACAACGGAGATTTGAAACTTGCCTGTATTACAAAAAAAATTGAGTCTTTAATGGTAATTACAAAACTCAATAAATTTTTTACAACTTTTGAAACTGTTGAAGACGCTTTGGAAAGTTTTAAACTTTAGAAAACTAAAATATTACACAAAATCTTAATCCAAGAAATTCCTCTTTTCTTGGATTTTTTGTTTTTGACTAACTAAAAAATGGGAAAAATTATGCCTGTAAACTTAATCGTTGGTGCGCAGTGGGGCGATGAAGGAAAAGCTAAAATTATTGATTACCTTAGCAAAAACATTGATTTTGTTGCTCGCTGCCAAGGTGGAGCAAACGCAGGACACACAGTCGTTTTTGATAATCAAAAGTTTATTCTTCACCTAATCCCGTCAGGAATTCTTTACTCACACACAATTTGTCTCATCGGAAACGGCGTCGTTTTTGACGTAAAAAAGTTTTTTGAAGAAACTGAAAACCTGAACTCAAAAGGAATTGACACAAAAGGAAGAATTTTAGTTAGTCCAAACGCTCACCTTGTTTTGCCTTACCACAAGTTGCAAGACGAGTTTGAAGAGGAGAAATCCAAAATCGGAACCACAAAACGCGGAATCGGACCAACTTACACGGACAAAGTCAGCCGAAAAGGAATTCGTGTCAGAGACCTTTTGGATGCAGAAATTTTCAGACAAAAAGTCCGGGCTAACGCTCAAACCAAAGCAAAAATTTTTAAAGCACTTTACAGAAACGATTTTGACGAAGACTTAACAAGTTTTGTTGACGAGTTTTTAGCACTTGGTGAAAAGTTAAAACCTTACGTAGCGGACACGATTTATTTTTTGAACGAAAAAATCAATGAAAACAAAAATATTTTGATTGAAGGCGCACAAGGAGCATTGCTTGACGTTGATTTTGGAACTTATCCTTTTGTTACGTCTTCAAACCCAACTTCCGGCGGAGCAGTTACAGGACTTGGGATTCCGCCCTGGAAAATCCAAAAAGTTACGGGAATTTTCAAGGCTTACCTGACGAGAGTCGGAAACGGACCTTTTCCGAGTGAAATGGAAACAGAAATTGGTGAAAAAATCCGACAAAAAGGAAACGAGTTTGGTTCAACAACGGGAAGACCAAGGCGTTGCGGTTGGTTTGACGCTGTTGCGGGCAAATTTTCAGTGATGATTAACGGAATCACTGATGTTGCTTTGACCAAACTTGACATTTTGGATGGTTTAGACAAAGTAAAAATTTGTGTTGCTTACGAGTTTGAAGGCAGAAAAATCACAAATTTTGATTCTGAGCTAAAAATTCTTGAAAAATGTAAACCGATTTACGAGGAGCTTGACGGTTGGAAGGAGTCAACGGAAAGCGCAAAAAGTTTCTCAGATTTACCAAAAAATGCACAAAAATTTATTGAAAGGCTTAGCGAACTTGTCGGAGCGAAAGTCTCAATCATTTCAATAAGTCCGGATAGAAAAGGCACTTTTGAAGTTTAAGATTAACTTCTTACAAATTTAAACACGCTAAATTTTTACTAAAGTTATCATTTTTGTGATGGTAATTTTGCCAAACTCTGTGCCAAACAATTTCATTTTTTTTCTAAAATTTTATTAAGCATTCTAAGTTAAGTTCAGTATCTTACCAATCAATTATTAAAACAGAGAAAAAAATGAGGTTTAAGCTAACATTAGTTCCTTTGAACAAGGAAATTCTGATTTCGTTTGATTATCAATATTTTTTATCGACTGCAATTTACAAAATTCTTCAAAAAGCCGATGCTGAATACTCGGAAATGTTGAAAAATGATGGTTATGCACTTGGTAACAAAAAAATGAAATTGTTTACCTTTTCAAACTTACAGTTTTTGCCAAACACCTGGGCAGTAAAAAAAGATT
>JADZEA010000011.1 GCA_020850775.1 bacterium | reverse complement strand
TGCAAGGAACAATCGGAGTGTTTGAGGGTAAGAATGGTAAGCCAGACAACTTTTCAATTTACCAAATTTACCATCCGTTTCTTTATTACTTCAACGCTAATCAGAAAACAGAACTGAAAGGAAAAATCAAAGAAATATTTTGCGTTTATGTAGTTCGTGAAAAATCAAAAACTCACGACACGATAAAACTATGGGCTTATACTTTTTCCAATCCGCTTGACATAACTTCAATCAAGTTTATCAAGTCGGCTGCTTACAAATTAATCAATCAAAACTAAGTAACGATGTTAGAGAAATTCCGAAATAAAATATTTAATGAAGATGTTTTACAAGTTCTAAAAAAACTGCCTGACAGCAGTTTGGACATGGTTTATGGCGACCCTGACTACAATGTTGGAATTAACTATGCCGGCAAAAACTACACATCAAAATGGAACGATTATATTGACTGGTATATTGAATTAACAAAAGAATCTTTGAGGGTTTTAAAGTCATCAGGGAATTTATTTATGATGAACTACCCAAAGCAAAATGCTCACTTGCGAGTAAAGTATTTAGATGAAGCGGCTTACGATGTGCAAGATTATGTTTGGGTTTACAACACAAATGTTGGACACAGTCCAAGACGATTTACAACAGGACACCGCTCAGTTCTTCACGCAACAAAATCAAAAGAAAATCATTTCTACAAAGAAAATGTTGCTGCTCCTTATCAAAATCCAACCGATAAAAGAATTCAAGGACGAATTGCAGATGGACATTTAGGAAGAATGCCTTACAGTTGGTTTTACTTTGACCTTGTGAAAAATGTAAGCAAAGACAAAACTTTTCACTCTTGTCAAATTCCTTTGCCACTTGTAGAGATGCTGATTAAATCTTGCACACAAGAAAATGACGACTGTTTTATTTTGTTCGGTGGCAGTGGTAGTGAGTTGGTGCTTTGCAAAAAGCTAAAACGAAACTTTATTAGTTGCGAACTTCATACAAAATATTACCAAATGATTTTAGACAGACTTGAAAACAACGGCAAAATAAAAGACGAACATCGCCTTGATTTTTTGTCTAATAAAAAAATTAACAAGGCTTTAGACAATACTTTGAACTTGTTTGCAAAATAGAAGAAACAAATAATCAGTAAAAATAAAAGTCATTTTGTGGAATGACATTTTTTACAGCACTAAAAATTTAAAGAAAAAATAATGACCGAAAATCACCTTAAAAGACCCGATTGGTTGAAAGTAAAACTTCCACACGGCGAAAACTACTCACAAGTTCGTTCAATCATTAATGAACACCAACTTCACACCGTTTGCGAAAGTGCAAAATGCCCGAACTTGGGCGAGTGTTGGGGAAACGGAACCGCAACTTTTATGATTTTGGGAGACGTTTGCACCCGAAGCTGCGGTTTTTGCGCTGTAATCACCGGAAAACCAACAGAACTCGACCTTGAAGAGCCCAAAAAAATCGCAAAATCAACTCAGTTAATGAAACTGAAACACGTAGTCATTACTTCTGTGAACAGAGACGAACTGAGCGACGGTGGAGCAGAAATTTTCGCAAGAACAATTTACGAAGTGCGGAAAACAAACCCAAACACAACGATTGAAGTTCTGATTCCAGATTTTATGGGAAACTGGAACGCTCTTGATTTGGTGCTTGAAGCAAAACCCGAAATTCTCGGACACAACACGGAAACAGTTCCGCGACTTTACAAACTTGTTCGTCCACAAGCACGTTACGAAAGAACTTTAGAGCTTCTTGAACGTGCAAAAACTAAAAATTTGACCGCAAAAACAGGAATTATGCTTGGGCTTGGCGAAGAAAACAGCGAAGTTGTTGAAGTGATGAAAGACCTTGTGAAAATTCACTGCGACGTTCTGACGCTTGGACAGTACCTTCAGCCAACAAAACAACATCTTTCCGTCAAACGTTTTGTAACTCCTGAACAATTTAAGTGGTTCAGGTTTGAAGGTGAAGAACTTGGACTTCGGCACGTTGAATCCGGACCTTTGGTCAGAAGTTCTTACCACGCAGAAGAACAAGCAAATTATTCAAAATATTAAAGTTAAAAAACAGGCATTAATTTTCTTAGCTAAAGTTTTAAAGGATGTTGCTTGCAAGTTCTGCAAGTGCTGAGCGTTCGCCTTTTTGCAGGTTCACGTGGGCATAAATTTTTTGTCCCTGCATTTTTTCAATCAGGTAGCTGAGACCGTTTGAATGGCTGTCTAAGTAAGGATGGTCAATTTGGAAAATATCTCCTGTGAACACAATTTTTGTTCCTTCACCTGCACGGGTAATTATTGTTTTGACTTCGTGAGGAGTGAGATTTTGTGCTTCGTCAACGATAAAATAAATTTTTACGAGGCTTCTTCCCCGAATGTAAGCAAGTGGCGAAATCACTAATTTTTCATCATCAAGAAATTCTTTGACTTTACGGTGTTTTGTGTCTGTGTCAGGAAATTGATTTTGGATAACTCCAAGATTATCAAACAGTGGTTGCATGTAAGGGTTTAATTTTGCCTGAATGTTTCCGGGCAAAAAACCAATGTCTTTGTTGCTTAGTGGAACGACAGGTCTTGCAAGAAAAATTTGTCTGTAATTTTTCCGTTTTTCAAGTGCGGCAGCAAGTGCCAACAAGGTTTTTCCTGTTCCGGCTTTTCCTGTAATCGTTGCAAGCGGAATTTCGGGATTTGTCAGGGCATCAAGTGCAAAAGTTTGTTCTGCATTTCGCGGAGTGATTCCATAAACTGAAACTTTGTCAACACGACGGATTTTGTGTGTTAGAGAATTAAAGGTCGCAAGTGCCGATTTTTTCTCGTTTCGCAAAATTAAATACTCATTTGGCAGGATTTTCTTTTTTGTTTCAAGCTCTGAAAAATCAATTTCGTAGTCTTCTTTGTAAAATTTATCAATTAAAATTTCAGAAACATTTTCTTCAATTCTGCTTCCGGTGTAGAGTTCTGAAATATTTTTTACGTGGTCGCTTGTGTAATCCTGTGCAAGTAAACCGATTGATTTTGCTTTCATCCGTAAGTTTACATCTTTGCTGACAAGTATCACCTGAAGTTCCGGGTTGTCTTTTGCTAAGTGGTAAGCAGTGTTCAAAATTAAGTGGTCAGCTTTGTTTGGAGTGAAGTTAAAAGCTAAATCTTTGTGAAATTCCTGCTCAAGTTTGATGATTATTTTTCCGAGTTTCGGTCCGATTTTCACTCCACCATTAAAAAGATGGTCGCCGCTGAGTTCGTCAACAGCCCGTCCAAATTCTCTTGCGTGGAAATTTAAAGTGTCGTTGCCTTTTTTAAATTGGTCAAGTTCCTCAAGAACAGTTATCGGAACAACAACATCGTTTTCCTGGAATTGGTAAAGACAAGCACTGTCGTGTAAAATCACGTTTGTGTCAAGAACAAAAATTTTCTTTTTCTTCATAAATTTTTAGCCTTTAAATAATTCTCTGCAAAAATTAAATCTTCCTGTGAAGTGATTTTTAAATTTGAGTAAGTTCCTTCAACTACAGTGATTTTTTGGTTTGGGAAAAATTTTTCCACGATTGCTGCTTCGTCTGTAGAGTAAAAACCTTGTTTTTGTGCTTGTTTTTCTGCTTCAAACAGAACCGAAAACGTAAAGCCTTGAGGAGTTTGAATTGACCAAAGTGTTTTTCGTTCCGGAGTTGTTTTGACAAAGCCGTTTTCAACAATTTTTATTGTGTCTTTTGTTGGAACTGCTAAAACAGCTCCGCCAAACTCACTGACTTTTTGATAAATTTTCAGGATTTCATTTTTTGTTACAAAAGGTCTGACGCCATCGTGGACAAGAACAATATTTTTGCTTTTTAATGCCTGCAAACCACAAAAAACGGAGTCTTGTCGTTCTTTTCCGCCTTCAACGAGTTCAGTTTTGAATGGAAAATTAATTTTTGAGAGGATTTTTTCAACGTCTGTGAAGCAATTTTTTCCTGTTGCGATGACGAGTTCAGAGATTTCACTGACTTGTGCAAAGGTTTCTAAGGTGTAAGCTAAAACCGGTTTTCCACAAATTTCTAAGAACTGTTTTGGCGTTTGTGAGTTCATTCTTTTTCCGGTTCCTGCTGCGGGAATTACGACTGAAAATTTTTCCATTTTTAACTGATTTTTCCAAAGATTAACACTTGGTGTCAATGTACAAAAAAAAGTATTTGTGGTTAAGTTAAATTTTAATTTTTTGCAGGTGGGGTTTTTGTGTTTGGGAAAAAATGCTTGTAAAAACAAAACAATACTTAAAATAAAAAATCCCTGCCAGTTGTTTTTACACACTGACAGGGATTTAAATAAATTTTATTTAGGTGAGTTTTACTTTAGCAGAAGCATTTTTTTGGTTTCTGTAAAGTTTTCGCTTTCAAGTTTGTAAAAATAAACGCCTGACGAAACAGCGTTTCCACCAAAATCTTTTCCGTTCCAAACAACAGAGCCTTGAGAACTTTTTAGCTCAAACTCACGGACTTTTTCACCAAGAAGGTTGAAAATCGTTAGTTTTGCTTCATTTTTGTTTGGTAACCGGTAAGCAATTGTTGTTTCAGGATTAAACGGATTAGGGAAATTTTGTGAAAGTTTAAAAGTTTCCGGTTCATTCGTAAAATCAGGAACTTCCACAATTCCATTAAACCAATCGTTAATTTTTTTCAAAAGGAAATCAAGGTTTGTCAGAGTTGGAGTTCCGTTTGGATTTCCAATTCCTTCAAGTGAGAAGGCTGCCGTAACAAGTTTCCAGTTTGTTCCGCTGTTGTAAACCATCGCAGGAGAAAAAGTTCCGCCCGGACCGTAAGCCAAAGCAACTTGTCCTGTCGTCAGTGCGAGTGCGTCTCTTCCTGTTTGGTTTGAGTTAATCGCAGTGCTGAAAAGTTTTCCTGCACAAAACGGACTTCCCGAAACACCTTTAACGTAGTTGTGAGTAGTTCCAACAAGGTCAACCGTTGCTCCGACGAGTGTTCCCAAGTTCGTTCCCACAACACTTTCCATCACGTTTTCACCAGCTAAAATTACTTTTCCGCCTGAATTCAGGAAGGTTTCAATTGTAGTTTTTTCTGCAGAAGTCAAAGCGTTGGCAGAGTTCCCTGTTGACCAAAGCACGTTTTTATTGAAAAGTAAGTCTAAAGTTGGTGCTGTAACAGTTCCGTTTACTCCAACATCCCAAAGGAAAAAAGGAGTTGAACTTGTGTTGAGAGCCTCTTCGTAAATTGTTTCGGAAGTTGCCAATCCATCGTTGACAACAACCAGAAGTTCTGCTCTTGGCAAAATGTAAGTCATTGAAGTTGTTAAGTTTGCAGTAATCGTAACAGTATCGGTTTTTGTTGTGTTCGGGTAGTTGAAACTTGGAGAAATTTTTACTGTGTGGTAGGTTAAAAAGTCTGTTACAGAGACAGGAAGGCTGTTAAAAGTAAAAACTCCGTTTGCGTTTGTTAAAGTTGATTGAATTACTTCGTTAAGGTCTTCGTTGGCAATCAGTTCAATTGTTGCGTCAGGAATTGGAGCATTTGAAGTTGCGTCAAGCAAAGTTCCGCTAAAAGTTCCTGTTTGTGAGTTTGTTAAAGTTAGGTCTTGTTGGAGCGAAGTGGTTGAGTTTACGCTGACTGTTTGTGTTGCCGGAGTGTAGCCGTACTTGTAGAACGATAAAACTTGTGTTCCAGCAAAAGTATCAACTTCGTAAGTTCCGATTTGGTTTGTGTAAACGGTTTTTACGGGGGTTGAGACAGCAACGTTTTCAAGAGGATTTCCGTTTGAGTCTGTGATTGTTCCGAAAACCGTTCCGCCGAGGAAACCAACTTTTGCAGCTTGCATAATTTCTTTTGAAGAAGTGTTTTGGATGAAAGCAACGATTTTTACGTGGTCAAAATCCCAGTCACTTCCGACGCTGGTTTGCCTTGAAAAATTCAGTGTTTCGCCGGCAGAAATTGTCAGCGTTTCACCGTTAGAGTTTGGTAACATCATTCTTAAAGCATTTCTGAACTCGTTTTCGCCGTTGGAACCCGGAGGATTTGGATAAATTCTTGTTTCAACGATTGCAAAGTGAATTTTCAGGTTTGCAAGTTGTGAAGGAGTTGCATTTGCTTCAGCAGTTACAGAAGCGTTGATGTAGAGAGTTCCGTTTCCGAGGCTGTCAGTTAGCGTGATTGTAAAAGGGCTTGGAGCGTTGTAACGACTCATAATGTCGTTTTGGATTGCTGTAGGGTTTGCTGGACTTGGTCCTAAAATTCCGTCTGCAAAAATATCAGGAACTCCGTTAACTCCGTAGTACTGGATTCTTGCGGTGTTATCGGGAACGTTTTCCTGGTACATCGGGTCGTAACCTGGCCACCAGGCGTGGTAAGCGACCTGGATTACAATTTCTTCACCGAGTTGGTCTAACAAAGATTCAATTCCGGGATTGTAAGCAGCACAGGGAGCGCAGCTTGCGTTTGTCATTTCTTCAAAAAGGACGAGCCTTTGAGCAGAAAACGAAATTTGTGTGCTTAGCAGGATGGATAAAGCGATTGCAGTTTTTTTCATTTTTTCCTCCAAAATTTTTGTTGTTTTAAGTTAATTTAATTTTAGAACGCATTGCCAAACAATAAATTCCAATTGTTTTCTTAGCAAAAGCATTAAGGAAAATAACGCATAACTTTTTGTTTTTCAAGCGGAAAACTATTGTTTAAAATTTTCTTTTTTAAGTTCTGAAAGTGCTTCGCAGAGAATTTCTGTCGGAACGTCGCTTGTAACAAAGACTTCACCGATTTTGCCCGGAAGGATAAACCTAACCTTTCCACTGAGGATTTTTTTATCAACTTTTGTTCTTGCGATGACGTCTTCAATGTCAAGTTCAAGGTTTTTAGTGTGGATTTCATTTTTATTGATTAGTTTGCAGATTCTGTCAAAATTTTCAGCGTTAAGTTTGCCAAGTTTGTAGGAAATGCTGGAAACAGTTTTCATCCCGAGTAAGATTGCTTCTCCGTGTCTCAAGCCTGAATATTTTAGCGAGGCTTCAAGAGCGTGTCCGATTGTGTGCCCAAAGTTCAAAATTGGTCTTAGGCTTTGGTCAAATTCATCCTGGCTTACGACTGCACACTTGATGTTACAGCTTTTTTCAACAATGCTTGTAAGTGTATTGGTTTCAAGCATTTGGATGTCCTGAAAATGCCTGTCGATAAATTCAAAAAATGCTTCGTCCCAAATAATTCCGTACTTGATTACTTCTCCAAGCCCACTGACTAATTCGCGTTTTGGCAGAGTTTTTAGCAAGTTAATGTCAAGGATTACGAATTTTGGTTGGTGAAAGGCACCGATTAAATTTTTGCCCAAAGCGTGGTTAACGGCAACTTTTCCACCGACAGAGCTGTCAACTTGTGCAAGCAAAGTAGAAGGGATTTGAACGAGGCTGACACCTCGCAAAAAAGTTGCAGCAACAAAACCAGCAAGGTCGCCGACAACTCCACCACCAAAAGCAACAATCAGTGATTTTCGGTCAATGTTATTTTGGATAAGTTGTGTGTAAATTGTGTTTGCGTACTCAAGTGATTTCGCACTTTCGCCGTCAGAAATGATGATTTTCAGGTCGTAAGGAATGCTTTCATCAATGACTTGTTTGTAGAGTTTTGAAACTGTGTTAGAGACAAAAAGCACGATTTTTGTGGTGTCAGAGCAATTTTCTTTAAAGTAATTTTTGAAATTTTTAACAATTTCACAACCAATGTAAAGTGGGTAGGCTCGTTCCTTTAAATCAACAAAAAGTTTTCTCATTAAACTTAAGCTCAGTAAAAATAATAGTATAGATTTATTGTTTTATGTAGATTTCTACTTCTTTGATAATTTCTGCAATGTTAAAAGGCTTGCGTGCAAAGTGGTAATCAGGATAATTTTTTAGCTCTGCTTCAAGGCTTTTCAGGTTTTCTTCCCAACCACTGATATAAAAAACTTTTAAATCTTTTTGTATTGTTTCACGAATAGCAGAAACCATTTCCAAGCCATTTTTTTTGGGCATTTTAATGTCGCTAATCAGTAAATCAGGTTTAAACTCTCTGAATTTGTTAATTCCATCCTCGCCGTCAACCGCAAGTTCAACGTCATAGCCAAGGTACAGGAAAAGTTCTTTGAGCATTTTTCTTAGTTCTGCTTCGTCTTCAACGTAAAGTATTTTTTTTTTCATAAAATTAAAATTGGTTAATAAATCTGTAAATTTCTTCGTCTGTTAAAACGTGATTAGAGGCTTTTGCAAGGGCAAAAAGTCCTTTAACTAATTCCTTTTCAGGCTTAATTCCTCTTTTTTCAAGCCAAAAAATGACGTTTGATTCACCACTCATCGGACCGATTTCAATGATTTGGTGAAGCCCGAAAAGTTCAGCAGGAACTCCACTGTAAACTCTGTCAGCAAGCCAGTGGTCTCCTTTATTAATTGCTTTAATCACTGCTGCTGCGTGAACTCCTGTTCCGGTTCTGAAGGCATCGTGTCCGATTACAGGATAGTTTAGCGGAATTGGAATTTTCACTGCTTCCGCAACTGTTTGGCAATAACGTGGTAAAGCCGTTAAGTCATTGTTAATCCAACCGTTAAGTTTGAGGTTAACAAGTAACAAATCCATCTGAACGTTGCCAATTCTTTCGCCGATTCCCAACGCTGTTCCGTGAACTCTCGTTGCTCCTGCTTTAATCGCTGAAAGCGCATTCGCTAAACCAAGACCTCTGTCGGAATGTCCGTGCCAGTCAATTCCAACATCTTCACCTGTTTCGTCAACAATTTTTTTGACAAAACTTACCAAATTAAAAGTCCCTTCAGGAGTTGCGTGTCCAACAGTGTCGCAAACACAAATCCTTTTTGCACCACATTCAATCGCAGTTTTGTAGAGTTTTGAGATGTTTTCGGGAGTTGCCCGTGTTGTGTCTTCTGTTACGTACATTACCGGAAGGTTGTTCTTTACAGCGAAAGTTACAGCTTCTCTTGTGTGAGTAAGCATTTGCTCAATTGTCCAGTTTTCGGCGAACTGTCTGATTGGGCTTGAGCCGATAAAAGTGCAGGTTTCAATTGCAATTCCAACTTTTTGAGAAATTTGGGCAATAGGTTCAATGTCTTTTAATAAAGTTCTTGCCGCACAATTTGGAGTGAGTTTTAGCTTGCTTGAAATGATTTCCCGACATAAAACTGTTACGTCTTCAACAGCTCTCGGACCTGCTCCCGGTAAACCAATGTTTGCGGTGTGAATTCCAAGTTCATCCATCAAATGGAGTATTTTTATTTTTTTTTCAATTTCAGGGTCAAAAACAGAAGGTGATTGGATTCCGTCCCGTAAGGTTTCGTCGTCAAAAAGGATTTGGAAGTTCGGTTTCCAATCTTCTTTCGTTGTATTCCAGTCATAAATTAGTTCGTTATGTTTTTGCATTTTATTTCCCTTTCTAATTTCTAAGTTAGAAATTTATTTTGAAAAAAGCAACTTTTACTTTAAATCAGGCAAAAGTAAAGATTTTTTATTTTTGTTCTTTTTCAATCCCTGAAAAATTAATAAGTTCGGCAAAAGTTTTCAGGATTTCTGCGTTTGGGTAGCCGTTTGCAGAAATCACGATTGTAGCTTTGTTTTCAATCGCAATCGTAAGTTTTCCGTAGTCTTCTTCCCATTCCTGCATTCCTTTGTAACCTTTGATTCTTACGTTTGTGTTTTTTGTTCCGCCTGACTGAGCGAAACCGCTGAACGCTTGTGCCAAACCGCCAATTCCACCAAGCATTCCGCCGGAAAAAATCTCAATTTTAACGCTTTTTGAGTTGTCGTCGTCCTTTTCAGGGTAGTAATCGGCAGTTGCGTTTACTGCACCGGCAGAACCTACAAAAGCTCCTGCAGAACCGATTGACTGAGCGTTTGCGTTTTCTTTACGGAAACCTTTCGGAGCTTCAGGTAAAAATTTCACTAAGTTTTGCGACTTGATTTCCCCGATTTTGCTTAGAGCGTAGTTCAGTTCTTCCTGAACTTTTTCCCAGTTTTTTTGTTTAACAAATCCTTTTGCGGTTTCTAAGGATTCAATGATTTCTGAAGCAACCTGATTTTCATCAGCTAAAACAAAACTGCAGAAACCAAAAGTTACAGCTAAAGTTAAAAGCAGCCTTTTCATTTGTTTACTCCCTTTAAAATTGGTTAGAGACTTTTTTAGTGAGTTAAAGGGAAAAACTCCCTTTAACCACAAATTAATTAAAATGAAATTAAAGCACAACTACCTTTTCAACAAAACAAAATTTCATTAATTTTTTACTACTTATTTTTGAAAGTTGGTTTTCTTTTTTCAAGGAAGGCATTCATTCCTTCTTTCATGTCTTCAGTTGAAGAAATTAAACCAAACAAGTTGGATTCCAAACACAAGCCTTCGTAAAGATTCATCTCAAGCCCTCTTGTAACGGCTTCAATTCCACATTTTATTGAGATTGGAGCTTTTGTAACGATTTTTTGAGCCATTTCAAGTGCTGCTTTAAGAACGTTTTCACGAGTTACTTCAAGGTTTGGTACCGTTTTTTTCTTGCCGTCTTTTTCAATTTCCATAAATTCCGTGTGTTTGATAACTTTGTTCACAAGTCCAATTCTGTAAGCCTCTTCTGCGTTAACAAAATCACCAGTCAGCATAATTTCCAATGCTTTTCCTTTTCCAACAAGTCTTGGAAGCCTTTGGGTTCCGCCAAAACCGGGAATAATTCCAAGTCCAAGTTCTGGAAGTCCAAAAACCGCATTTTCACCGGCAATTCTGATGTGGCAAGCAAGTGCAAGTTCACAACCTCCGCCAAGTGTAAAACCATTGATTGCTGCAATTACTGGTTTTGAACAGTTTTCGATTGCTAAAGCGACGCTTTGTCCTGCCCAGGAAGTTTCTTTTCCTGTCATTGGATTCATCAAAGCAAGCTCATTAATGTCTGCTCCGGCGACAAAAGATTTTTCAGCACTTCCGATAAAAATTATTACTCTGACGTTTTCATCTTTTTCTGCTTCAGCGATTGCTTTGCCAATTTCATGAATTGTTGTCTGGTTTAAGGCATTTAGAACTTTTGGTCTGTTGATTGTGATTGTGCAAACGTTGTCCTTGATTTCGTAAATTAAATTTTCAAAAGTCATTTTTTTCTCCAAAGTTTTTAAAAGTTAAATTCCCAAATCCATTGGAACAGGATTTTTTGGGTCTGTGTAATCGTAAAAACCTTTGCCGGATTTTCTTCCGTGCAAGCCTGCAAGGTGCATTTTTTTCAAAAGCGGTGGACAAGCGTACTCGGTAGTTTTGTACTCTGCAAACATAATTTCTGCAATTTTGTAAGTTGTGTCAATTCCAACAAAATCTAAAAGTGTAAGCGGTCCCATCGGGTAACCACAACCAAGCATCATTCCTTTGTCGATGTCTTCAATTGAAGCGACGCCGTTTTCAACAGCTCTGATTGCACCAATCAAGTAAGGAACGAGCAACAAATTTACAACAAAACCAGAATTGTCTTTCGTTGCAATTGGTTCTTTGCCAAGTGATTTTCCGAAAGCAAAAGTTTTGTCAAAAGTTTCCTTTGAAGTTCTGATTGAACGCACAACTTCAACAAGTTTCATCAGTGGAACAGGATTGAAAAAGTGCAAACCAACAACTTTGTCAGGTCTTGAAGTTGCAGCAGCCATTTCGGCGATTGTCAGCGAGGAAGTGTTTGAAGCGAAAATCGTGTGTTCAGGGCAAATTTTATCAAGGTAAGAAAACATTTCGTTTTTGATTTTGATGTCTTCAACAACAACTTCAATTATTAAATCACAATCTTTTAAAGAGTCAAGGCTCGTAGTTCCAATGAGTTTTGAGCGGATTTCAGTTTTTTGTTGAGCAGTAATTTTCCCTTTTTCAACGAATTTTTCCAGAGATTTTTCAATTCCTGCGAAACCTTTGTCAATGAGTTTTGGGTCAATTTCTCTCACGTAAGTTGTGTAGCCGGCAGAAGCACAAACTTGTGCAATTCCTGAACCCATCAAACCACAACCCAAAACACCTACTTTTTTAATTTCCATTTTTAATTTTACTCCTGTATTTTTATTCTAAAAGTTAATGACTTTTTTTAGGTCATCAAAAAATTTGTTAATTTTAATTTAGTAAGGCAATAAGTTAGCCTCTGAGTATTCCCCTGAAAAAGCTAATTTGTTATCCAAAAATAACTTTAATTCATAACTTTTCAAAGCTACTTTAAAATCTACTTCAAAAGGGAATGTCTCGCTTTTTTTTGATTTAATTTCGGAAATTTTAAGTGAAACATCTTTTTCTTTTTCTAAATTACTTGTTCTGTCTAACATTTTAATTTTTAAGATAAAAGTGCAATCTTCTATTTTTTTACCAACATTAAAATCAATTTTAAACCACTTGTCGCAAAGGATTACCCTCTCAATTTCTGAAGCGTTATTGATTTTCATCAGTCCTTTCTTTACTGCTTCTTTTCTGCAGTAAAGTTTCCCTTCTTTCAAAATTTCAACTGCGTTTTCAATGTCTGTAAAGTGAAAAAAATAATCCAACCAAACATTTTCACCTCTAAACCAACTTTCATTTTTTAGTGATTGTAATTTTTTGTAAAAATCTTCCATCAGAACAAACCTATTTGATTGTTCTTTGGTTCGTAAAATTCTTTGGCTTTCAGCTGCAAACCCATTCCAAAACCTTCTAATTTAATTTCGTTTACGTAATCCAAAGAATTCAAAACTGGAAAAATCAGGTCAAAGTTTTTATGGAAATTAGAGGGAAAAAATTTTTTTTCTTTGAAAAAATAGCCTCTTTGCCTAAAATTTTGCCAAAAATCTAATAAATCTTCTTCGTAAAAATTAGCTTGCAAACTTTCGTTTTTAACTTCTAAAGCTTCATTTCTAATTTCTGCGACAACGGCTCCAAATTTTTTTTGTGAATTTACTTTCGCTTGTAAATCTTCCCAAAACTCGTCAAAAGCAAGAAATTTTGGCTGTTTTCTAAGCCAATTTTTCATCTCTTTAATATTTAAGTGTTCTTTTTCGTTCTCTTGGCTGCTTGTAAGATAAACGTAAACATCAATTTGAAGTGGATTAAGGTATTTTTCCATCAAAGGTTTAACGTCTTTCCAATCAAGATTTCCATTTCCACAACCTAAAGGTGGGAATGCAATTGAAAAAATATCTTTCTCTTGATAAGTTTTAGCAAAATTTTTTAAGCCAGTTTCAATGTAATCTAACTGCGAAGGGCTTTTCCAATGCTTTTTGGTAGGAAAATTTAAAATCCATTTGTTAGGAGTTTTGTAAAGCCAAAGTTCCCCAACTTTAAATTGTTTGTTTTCGCAAAGTTTTTGGTAAGCCTCAAACATTTCCG
>JADZEA010000010.1 GCA_020850775.1 bacterium | reverse complement strand
TTTTTTTTGTGTTTTTAAAAAGCGTAACTTTTGTCTGAACACGGATTTTTGGGATTTAAGGACAGGATTTTCTGAAAGCGTAAGCCCCGCTAAAAAGCGTGGATTCCGCAAAATTTCAGTGAGAGCCTCACAAAGAAGTGAGACACTCACAACCTAAACTTGAGGGTCTGACTTTCAAGTCAGGCTCTCACTTCTTTAAGCGGGTTTTACGCTGAAAGCGGAACTCACGCTTGGTTGTTCTGAAAGCGTAACTTTTGTCTGAACACGGATTTTTAGATTTTCAGGATTAACTGGATTTTTTTGGTTTTAAAAAGCGTAAACCCCGCCAAGAAGCGTGGATTCCGCAAGTTTTTTCCGCAACTTCTTCTTTTCAGCGGGTTTTACGCTTCTTAGCGGAACTCACGCTGGTTGTTCTGAAAGCGTAAGCCCCGCTAAGAAGCGTTGATTCCGCAAAAGTTTTCAGTGAGAGCCTCACCAAAAAGTGAGACACTCACAACCTAAACTTGAGGGTCTGACTTTCAAGTCAGGCTCTCACTTTTTTAAGCGGGTTTTACGCTGAAAGCGGAACTCACGCTGGTTGCCTGAAAGCGGAACTTTTGTTTAAACACGGATTTCTGGGATTTAAGGATTAACGGGATTTTTTTGGTTTGCGGGAGTTTTGTTCATTTCAGGTGATTTAAAAAGTAGTTACGTTTGTTTCTTTTTATTTCATAAATTCACAAGTAATTTTTTGAATTAAAATTTAGCGTGAGGAAACAGAATGAAATTTTTTTGCCTTATTTTTGTGTTTTTTGCGAACCTTGTTTTTGCTCAAAATGAAAAATTAAACTTTGCGGTTTTGGATTTTGAAACACAAAAAATTTCGGTTGACGATGGAAAAGCACTGACAAATCGCTTGCGAAACGAAGTCCAAAGACTAAACGTTGCAGTGATGGAACGCTCAAAAATGAACGAAATTCTAACCGAACAAGGCTTTGCAAATTCTGAACTTTGTAATGCTTCTTTGTGTGCTGTGGAAGTTGGAAAAATGATTGGCGTAAACCGTGTGATTGTTGGAAGCATTGCGGAAGTTGGTTCCATTTTTACAGTTTCAGCGAGAATTGTGGACGTTGAAACAACCGAAATTCTAAAAACTGTGGACAAAGAATTTAGTTCAATTGAGCAAGTTCTGACCAAAGGAATGCGTGAAGTTGCTTTAGAACTTTTGGAAAAAAAAGAACCTGAAGTGTACCAGACAGACTTAAAAGAACAACCAGCACAAGGTGAAACAACCGAACAGGAAACGGGAAGCACAGAACAAATTTCGTTAATTTTTTTTTGGAAAGGCGGCTACAAACCAGAAGGAAGTTTAGAAGCAGTTCAAGATTTTAAAGGCTTTTCTTTTGACTACTTCAGGCTTTTTGGAGTTGAAAATAAAAAACACGATTTTGTTTTTAAAGGTTTGCTTTTTAGTGAGGTAATTCTTAGCGTTGACCACACCAAACCAACTTTTAAGAAAGGTTTTTTTTATTGGGGAATTTTAGGTGGAGGAGTTGATTACAGGTTTACTTCAAATCCAAAAATTCAATTCATTTTTGGAGTAGAAGGAAGCATTGGCTCTTTATTTTTTTACGAAGAGGACGAGAACGGGAATGCTAAGGCTAATTTCACAAGTTCAGGGAAAAGCCACCTGAGTTTAAAATCTTTGGAATCAGGTTTTTTCCTGACTTTTGGTGCAACGACTTTGTCAAGAGACGAAAGATTTAAAATTGCTTACACATTTTTGGGGCTTGGAGTTGAAAATTAATTAATCCAAACTTGTTTTTCGCCTAAAACTCCGCGTAAATTTGTCAGGAGTTCCTGGCTTGGATTGATTGTAAAATCAGGTTGAAGTTTGTAAGTTTCGCCATCGTTTGCAATTAATTTAAACAAAACCTTGCATTTTCCGGGTGATTTTTCAACAATGGTTTTAATTTTTAAAAGGTTATTTTTATCAACTTCGTTTGTGTCGATTTCAACAGTTAAAAAGTTTGCGTCTTGTTCTGTTGCGTCGCTGATTGTAATAATTTTATCGGCTAAAATTTTCACATCGTTTTCATCTTCAAAATCAATTTTTCCACTGACTTTTACCACAAGGTCATTTTTAATCACGTCTTTGCACTCGTTGTAAGCCTTTGGGAAAACTAAAACTTTGATTGAGCCAAAAAAATCTTCAATTTCCAACGTGCACATTCTTTCTTGTTTTGCTTTGGTTGTGAGCATTTTAAACTTGCTGACAAGCCCGCAAAGATGAACTTCTTTTCCACTTGAAATGTTCTCAAGTTCGTTAAGTTTGATTGTGGAAAAACTCATAACTTCCGACTTGAAGTTTTCAAGCGGATGGCCAGAAATGTAAAATCCAATCAATTCTTTTTCATCTTGCAGTTCTTTAGATTTTTCGTAAGGCTTGGTTTTCAGAAGTTTAGGTTTTACAACCGTTTCAGAAGTTTCAAAGAGCGAAAAACTTGTTGATTTTTGGTTTAATTTTTGTCCGTAGTCAATTGCAATTTCAAGTGAAGTAAAATTTTTTGCCCTTGTCCCTTCCAAAGAATCGCAAGCACCGGCTAAAATCAAACTTTCAAGTGTTTTTTTGCTACAAATTTTGGTGTCAACATTCGCCGTAACGTCAAAAATATCTTTGAATTTACCGTGTTTTTTTCTTGCGTTTGTAATTTCTGTAATCGCATTCGCACCAACATTTTTTACTGCGCGAAGCCCGAAACGGATTTTTTTGCCAATAACTGTAAAATCTTCGACTGACTCGTTGATGTCTGGCGGAAGAACGTGAATGTCTAATTTTTTACACTCTTCAATGAGTTTTGGGACACCGTCTTTTGAAGACATTTCGCTTGTCATCATCGCAGCCATAAAATGAGCAGGAAAATGAGCTTTCAGGTAAGCTGTTTGGTAAGCAAGCCAGGAGTAGCAGGCACTGTGAGATTTGTTGAAACCGTAGTTTGCAAACCTGAAAATCAAATCCCAAACTTCATTTGCAACAATTTTGCTGACATCGTGTTTTTTGATGGCGCCTTCAATAAATTCAGGTTTCATTTTTTCCATTTCAGGAATATCTTTTTTCCCCATTGCACGGCGGAGCAAATCAGCTTTTCCAAGCGAAAAATCACAAAGTTCAGAAGCAATTTGCATAATTTGTTCCTGGTAAACCATAATTCCATAAGTTTCTTTGAGAATTTTCTCAAGGCAAGGATGAGGGTAATCAACTTCTTCACGCCCGAATTTTCGTTCAATGAAACTTGGAATGTTGTCCATTGGTCCTGGTCTGTACAAGGCATTCATCGCAATTAAATCTTCAATCCGTTCTGGTTTTAGCTTTTTCAAATATTCACGCATTCCCGAAGACTCAAATTGAAAAACGCCAACTGTGTAACCATCAGCAAAAAGCTGGTAAGTTTTTTTGTCATCAATTGGAATTGATTCAATGTCAAGAGTAATTCCTTCAGCTTTGAGAAGGTCTAAAGTGTCATAAATTACTGTCAGGGTTTTTAAGCCAAGAAAATCCATTTTTAAAAGCCCGATTGTTTCAACAGATTTCATGTCAAACTGCGTTGTAACGTCTTCTTCAGCACTTCTTCGGTAAAGTGGAGTAAATTTTAAGAGGTTGTCAGGAGCAATCACAACTGCTGCTGCGTGCTTTCCTGTTTGTCTGTTCAAGCCTTCAAGTGTTTGTGCAAAATCAAAAAGTTTGTTGTAGGTCTCATCATTTTGAGCAACTTTTTCCCTAAACTCGGGAAGCTGTTCAATGGCTTTTGCAAGTGGCATCGGTTTCCCAAAACTTACAGGAATTGCTTTTGAAAGCTTATCGGCTTCACCGTAAGAAATTTTTAAAATCCTTGCAACGTCTTTTAAAACTGCTTTTGGAGCAAGTTTTCCGTAAGTAATTACTTGAGTAACGTTGTCGTTCCCGTATTTTTGCTTCACGTAATCAATGACTTCTTCACGCCTTCGCATACAAAAATCAATGTCAACATCAGGCATTGAAACTCTTTCAGGGTTTAAAAACCTTTCAAAAAGTAAGTTGTAAGGCATTGGGTCAAGGTTCGTAATTCCCATACAGTAAGCAAGCATTGAACCTCCGGCCGAACCTCTTCCGGGACCAACGGGAATTCCTCTAAGCCTTGCTTGTCCGATAAAATCCTGAACAATCAAAAAATAGGAAGTAAATCCCATTTTTTTTATTAAATCCATTTCAAATTCGTAACGCTCCACAAACCCTTTTTTAGCACTTTTTCCGTAGCGTTTTTCGAAACCTTCACGGCAAATTTTTTCAAAAAGTTCGACCTCGTCTTTACAACCGGAACTTTCAGGAATTGGAAACTTTGGGTACTTGTAATCAAAATTGAGCTTTAGATTAATTTTATCAGCGATTTCAAGCGTTGATTCTATTGCTTGTGGCTGGTTTTTGAAAAGCTCACACATTTGGTCGCCAGATTTAAAATAAATGTCGTGAGTAGAGTAGCGAAGGCGATTTGGGCTGTCTAATTCTTCACCGGATTGAAGGCAAAGCAAAATATCGTGTGCTTCCCAATGTTTTTCTTCAATGTAATGAATGTCGTTAGTTGCACAAGTTTTTATGCCTAATTCTTTGGCAATTTTAATTGCTCCGTTTCGTGCAATTTCTTCTTCTTTAATTCCGTGATTTTGAAGCTCAAGATAAAAATCTTCACCAAAAATATCTTTGTATTCTTTTGCTGTAGCCCTTGCGTCTGAAAACTGTTCACGGTTAATTAAATTTGAAACTTCACCTTTCAGACAAGCTGTCAGGCAAATCAAACCTTCGGAATGTTTTTTCAGCAGTTCTTTGTCAATTCTTGGCTTGTAGTAAAATCCTTCAAGGTAACCGATTGAGGAAAGCGTCATTAAATTTTGGTAGCCGGTTTCATTTTTTGCAAGCAAAATTAAATGATACATTCCACCGGCACGATTTTTTCCTCTGTCGTGAAGGCTTCCTCGTGTAATGTAAACTTCGCAGCCAATAATTGGTTTGATTTTTTCTTTTGTAGCAGCTTTGTAAAATTCAATTGCTCCAAACATATTTCCGTGGTCGGTAATTGCGATTGATTCCATTCCGTAGCTTTTAGCTTTTTTCACAAACTCGTCAACCTTGCAAAGTCCGTCAAGAATGCTGTAATGCGAATGATTGTGAAGGTGTACAAAAGGTGATTGAGGCATTTTTTCAGGCTTTCTTCTTTCAAAATTTTGAATTGAAAAACAATTTAAGAATTTATTGCCAAAGGAAAAACATTCTTTTTCAGGAATAGAATTTTGTGAGTTAAGTCTGTGTTTTATAGATTTTTATCAGGTTGAACAAGATTAAGGAAAGCGTTTTGGCGGTTAATTCTTTTAGATTTTGAAAGAGCTGCGGGAATCTTCACCCCAACTTAGTTTTGTTCGTAAAACATCATAAAAACTACGTTTACTGCAACGGACAAGGTTTACGGAAAAGTTGGCTTTGCTGATTTTCAGAATTTCACCCTTTTTCACATTGTTCACAAACATTCCGTCAGCAGAAAGTGTGGCGGAATTTTCGCAGGCAACAAGCGAAATGGAAATCTGGTTTGACGAAGGAAAAACTAAAGGTCGTGTCGTTAAGTTGTGTGAACTTACAGCGGTAACAATCACGACTTCTGTGTCAGGAGTTACGATTGGTCCGCCACAGGAAAGCGAGTAAGCCGTTGAACCGGTTGGAGTTGAAATTATCACGCCGTCAGAAAGGTAAGTGTTTACAAAAGTTCCGTTTATCTCAACTTTTATTTCAATCAAACGGGTAAACTTACCTTTTTCAATCACAAAATCATTGAGTGCAAAAAAGTTTTTACCCTTGAAATTTCCATGAAGCAGAAACCTTTTATCAAGTTCAAAATCACCTTCAATGACTTTTTCCAAGTGTTCGTAAATTTCAATTAAATTCGTTTCAGTTAAAAAACCGAGCCTTCCAAGGTTTACTCCAAGAATTGGTTTTTGAGTGTGTCCGACGATTTTTGCAGTTGAAAGAATTGTTCCGTCACCACCAAGAGAAATTATTAAATCGCTTTTTTTAACCAGTTCGGTTTGTTTTTCAAGGCGTTCTTCAAATTCAAAATCATTTTCGGTGAAAACTTCCTGATTTTTATTTTTTAGCCAGAAAACAAGTTTCGGCGTGAGTTCCATCGCTTGTTTTTTGGTTAAGTTTGCAATAATTCCAAACTTCATTTTGTCTGTTGATTTTGTTTTAAAAATTCTTTTACTTCGTCGGTTGAGTTAGCGGTTTTAATTTTTTGGGCTAAATTTTTCAGACTTTCAGGGCTCCTGATTTGTTCAACCTGTTCAAACAAAAACATCGCTTCTTCAAAACCAAACTTTACTTCAAGCAAGTCTTTTACACCCTGACACAAACCAAACAGTTTGCCACTGAACTCACCTTGTTCAATTCCTTGACTGACACCTTCAGTAACTCCCTGAAGGTATCGCAGGTCTGTTTTTAAATCATAAATTATTGGCATTTTAGCCTAAGAAATTGAGTTTAAAAATTCTTTTACTTCGTCGGTTGAGTTAGCAGTTTTAATTTTTTGAGCTAAATTTTTCAGACTTTCAGGGTTCCGGATTTGTTCAACCTGTTCAAACAAAAACATCGCTTCTTCAAAACCAAACTTTACTTCAAGCAAGTCTTTTACGCCCTGACACAAACCAAACAGTTTGCCACTGAACTCGCCTTGTTCAATTCCTTGAGTAAACCCACGTTCAATTCCTTGTTCAATTCCTTGCTCAATTCCTTGTTCAATTCCTTGACTGACACCTTCAGTAACTCCCTGAAGGTATCGCAGGTCTGTTTTTAAATCATAAATTATTGGCATTTTGTTTACCTCCTCTACAATTATTTTTTGCAGGTATCTTAGGTGGGATAAAATTTCTAATTGTTTCAGATACTTGGAAAGCGAAATTTCTTCCTTAACCTTTTCTTTTAATTTAACTAAAATTTTTCTTACAGTCTCACTTTTATTTTCAAGTTTGCAAAGAATCGCAAAAAGTAATTCTTCTGGTTTTTCGGCTTCTAAGAATGGTTTTGAAGGAATTTGTTTCAGGTCTACCAAGTCGTAAGAGTAGTTTAATTTTGAGGTAATTAACGAATTTTTCATCGTGATTTTCTCGTTACCGATAAAAATCACGTACTGTTTTACGGGAAGTTTGTGTTTTTCAAGCAAAAAAATTAAGTAGCGAAGCATTCTGTAAGGCATTTTTCTGTCGTTGGTACTTTGGAACTCAAGGTGTAAAATAAAAGTTTCTTTTTTGCCTTTTACTTTCAGTACAAAATCGGCTTCACGTTCGTCGGTTATCTGGAATTTGTTTGGCAGAACTGTCGTTTCTTCAGCTTCAAGCATTAAAACTTTGTTGATTAGCGGAAGCAGGACAACCTTTAAATTTTCTTTGATAATTTTATCGTAGTCGTTAGCCATTGTTTTTTTCGGGAAAAATTTTTAAAAAGGCTTTCCAAACTGAAAGTGAGTAGTTCCCTGTCCGTTACGTTTTCCGTTTTTGTCAAAATGGTCGTAACCAAATCCGTAATCAAGCCCGATAATTCCAACGAGTGGTAAAAACACTCTGAAACCGATTCCAACCGAACGGTAAACCTGAAACGGATCAGAAGAAGCGTAAGAATTAAAAACGTTTCCTGCTTCTCCAAAAATCAGAGCATAAATTGTCGGGTCGTTTACAACGGGAACGCGGATTTCTGCGGAGTACTTGATTAAAGTTTTTCCGCCAAGTGCGTTTCCGTACTTATCTTTTGGACCAATTTCTTGTTGTCCGTAACCACGCAAAGGAGTTCCAAAAGTTAAAACTCCGCCACCAAGGAAAAATAATTCATTGATGTCAATTTGTTTGTTTTCCTGAATTTCCTGAATTGCACCGAGTGTTAAATCCGTGTAAAGGACAAATTTCCACCAAAGCGGAAAGTATTTTTCAACTTGAAAAATGTGTTTGTGGTAATCGGCGCCGTTGCCTTTTAAAGCGTTTGAGTACTCTGTTGTGAGAGTTACAACAGAACCTTCGGTTGGAAATTCGGCTCTGTTACGCGAATCTCTTGTAAAAATTTCTGTAAGGCTTGCACGAACGCCTTGGTTGTCTTCAAGGTTTTGTTGGATTGTTTCGCTTGCAAAGTCCTTGTAAGTTCTCTTTGAAACGTTCAAGATCCAATCGCCGCGAAAGTAATCATCAGGAATTGTGAACCTTCTGCCAATTCCAACAGAACCACCAATTTCACGGGAAGTGTAAGAATAAATTGAGCTTCTTTGTCTTGAAATGTCAAAAATGGAACCGCTTACTCTCGTTTTGGTCATTAGCAGCCAAGGTTCAGAAAAACTAAGTTGGAAGGAACGGAAACCTTTTCCAAACTGCCAGTCAAAGCCTAACCTTTGTCCGTTTCCAAGAAAATTATTCATCACAATTCCAATGCTTCCAACCCATTTATCGCGTTGACTGTAGCCTGCAGACATGTTTGCAGTGTCAGTTGAACGTTCTTCCACCTGAAAAACAAGGTCAACTTTATCCTCACTTTCAGGAATTGGTTTTACGTCAGGGACAACGTTTCCAAAATAATTCAAAATGAAAAGCTCACGTTGACTTCTTACAAGAGCTTCTTTGCTGAAAGTATCGCCTGGAATAATCACAAGTTCACGCCTGATTACACGTTCTTTGGTTTTTGTGTTTCCGATGATTTTGATGAGATTAATTTTTACGGGATTTCCTTCGTAGATTGAAAAATGAAGGTTTACAGTGTCCTGAGAAACGGGAATTTCGCGTGCGTCAATTTGAGCGTAAATGTGTCCGATGTCGTAATAAATTCCGCTGATTTTATCGTAAACTGCGTTGTCAAGTTTTTCTTTGTTGTAAACATCGCCTTTTTTAATTCCTAAAATTTCGTTCAGGCTTTCTGTTGTGAACTGTGAGTATTTTAGGGAATCTTCTTTTGTGGTTGTAGAGTCCTGCAGTTTTTTCCAGAGGCTGTTTCCTTCCCAGGTGATTTCGCCAAAGTAATATTTTATTCCTTCGTTTACTTTGATGTTGATGTACAAATCTTGTTGAGTTTCGTCGTAGTAGGTTGTGTCTGAAAGGATTTCTGCGTCTCTGAAACCGCTTTTCCTGTAAAAAGAAAGCACGTTTTCCTTGTCGGCGTCGTATTTTTTAGGGTCAAAATCGGCACTTCTCCACCAGGCATTTTCCTTGATGTCTTTCATTTGTTTACGGAGCGTTCCGTCGCTGAAGGTTTCGTTTCCCGTGAAAGTAATTCTTTCAATCTGGATTTTTTTACCTTCGTCAATTTGGACTTTTAGCTTGACCTGTCCTTCACTGATTTCTTCCGTTGTTTTAATTTGAGCAAGTAAAAAACCCTCGTCGAAGTAGAATTTTTTAATTTTATTTTCTGCTCGTTTGATGATTGTCGGGCTGATTGTTTGTCCGCGGATTAAACCAAAAGTTTGTGCTGCTTCCGTATCGTCAAGTTCTTCGTTTCCTGAGAACTCAACTTTGGCAAGTTTTGGATACTCCTTTACCAAAATCAAAAGGTAAACTCCTTTGTCAACCTGTTTGTCAGAAAGAATTTTCACGTCTGAAAAGACTTTTAAAGCCCAAAGTTGTTTGATTGCATTTTGGATGTCATCGCCGCTTGCTTTTTGTCCAACGTAAAGTCCACTGTTTAATTTAACCATTTCAGGGCTTGCATTAGAATTTCCGTCAACCCGGATGTCAAGAATTTCGATTGTTTTTACCTGAGCGGAAATTTGGTTTGAAAAGCAAAGTAGAAAAAGTACTAAGCAAAGTTTGAGAGAATTAATTTTAGTAACCATTTAACCTTTATTTTTTAGCTTAATTTCAAAGTTCCAAAAGTAAAACAATTTTATGAAAATTAAGAATTAAAAATTAAGAACCAAGAAAAAGATTTTTAGGATGAGAAAAGCAAAGATAAAAGCAGAAGTTTCGCAAAAAATATAAAACTCTGATTAAAAACTGTAGTTTTCCTGAAAAAAATCTTTTTCAATCTAAAAATCACAGAAAATCAGCGAATGAGGAACGAGTGTTTAATCAGGATTTTTTGGTCATTTCGCTTGTTAAAAAGTTCAAAATCATAAGAATATTCGTACTGAATAAAAAGCCTTGAAGTTACTTTGTACTCAAGCCCTAAATTGTGTTTTACTCCAAGCAGGTTTTTATCTTTCTTTTGATTGTAACCATTCACCAATTTTCCGGTGTAATTTAGGCGAACCCCTTTAACTGGCAATTGTTTTCCAACTGAAATGCTGCTACTTGAAAATAATGAAGGTCTTTTTATGCTTGAAATTTGTTCGGAGTTTTCTGTCCCGATTGTTTCAGAAGTTACAGTTAATTGTTCAGCGAGATTTTGAATAAAAGTTGGTCTGATTCTAATGTAATCAATTGGTAACAACTTTACGAGCCTTCGTTCCGCATACTTCAGGTAACGGTGAAAAAAGTTGTCAACGTAGTTCGCTCCCGCATCAATGATTAGTTTTTTGCCTGTTTCTCCAAAATTTATGCTTTCTGTAGTGTTTTCGTCGTTTGTGTCGCTTCCTGTTCCCAAAATTCCCCAGTAAGCTAAAATTTGATAGATGTTTGAAAGTTCAGGATTGTTTGAAAAAATACGAAAACGCATCCTTTCAGTGTCAAGCCTGACGTTGTCCGTAAATTCTGTTACAATTCCATTAATTGTGTCAACACGAACAGGAATAACGTAAATTTCAAAAGCTAAATTTGTTTTTTCATCTTTTTCCACACGTGTTGCAATTCCTTCAAAAATTGGAAATTCGTTGTGTTCGTCAAAAATAATATTAAAATGCTCAACCTGAAAATCCTTGTTCCAAACCTCAATCGTTCCAAGTGTCGTCGTAACTGTTCCGTCAAGCCCAAAAGTTTTGTCAGCCATACAACCACGAATTGATAAATCTTTGAAACTTTCGTCAAGCCGTACGTCAATTTCGTACTGCGTTAAATCTTCGTCAAAACGGAATTTCTTTCCACTAAACTTTGAACGTTGGTAAAACCAGTTATTTGGTCCAATCCTGAAATCAATGTTAAAATCAATTGATTCAATTAGTTTTGCAAAAAATGAAGTGTCAATTTCCGTTGCTTCCAAAAATTCAAGATTAATTTCGGCGTCAATTGATTTTAACCTTCCTGAAAGCCTGTAAGAATCTTCCCGGCCTGAAACGAAAATTGCGTTCATTTTTTTCGCGTAATCTTCGCTAATTCCCGAAGAGGCAAGTTTTTCAACAGCTAACTTTGTCATTTTGGGATTAAAAAGAGCGTTGCGAACAAAATCACTCTTTTTGTTTGGTTCTAAAATCTCAATTCTGACTTCTTCGTCTTTTCCCATAAAACCTGTTACGTTCACTCGTTTTAAGCCTTGTGGAGTTTCAAAAGCCAAAAGACCAAGATCCAATCCACCTAAAGAATTAATAAAAATCGGTTGTTCCTCAAAAAGATACTTTCCTTCCTTGCGAACAAAAGGATTCTCAAAATTCCTGACAATCAAACGGTTCCCGCGAAAATCACCTTCTGCGTAAACCCGTAAAAAATCACTTTTTTCCGATTCAAAATCAACTTCAACTTTGGTAAAATTGAAATCCTTTTTCTTGAAAATTTCAGTAAACCTCAAAAAATGTTGCCCGATTCTAAGTTTTGTTTTGGTCAGTTCCGGCTCTCCAAGGCTTCCTGCAAAACCAAGTAAAAGTGTGTCAGAAATTGAGTTTTCAGGTGTTTGGGTTGGCAAAACAAAAAAATCCGTTAGTTTTGGCAAAGCCCCAATAAAATTTCCTGTTGATTTTATGCTCAAATCAAGTTCTTCACTGTTGGCAGAGTAGGGAATTTTACCTTCTGCTGAGAGTAAAAAATCGTTGTCAAAGTTCAAATCAAAACTTTCAACTTCAAAAGTTTGTTCTTTCAGATTAGAAAAGTCAGAGATTTTATCCTTAATTCTAAGGTTAAAATCAATTGGAATTGTTTTTGGAAATTCAAAATTAATTCCAAAAGAATCACCGTTTGCAATGTTTAAAAAGTAATTTGTTTCAAGATTTTTGTCAATTTTTACGTTGCCCGCAATTCGTAAGCCTCCCAAAATTTCTTTTGAAATTGCTGTTGTGTCAATTCCTGCAATTTTAAAAATTGTTGTCAGCGGGACTTTTTGTTCAAGAAGTTTAACTTCCAAAACATCGTTTTCAATTTCTGACTCAAGCGTAACCAATTCTTTTTCTTCAGCCTGAATTTTTAAACGAATTTGAGGTAAGTTTTCAGTTTGTAAAACTGAAAGTTTGCAGTTAATTTGCTCAAGATTGTTGATTTTTGCATTTTCAAAAGACAAGTTGGATTTAATTTCCGGTTTGTTCACAGTTCCGCGAACAAAAGTTTTTCCCGTAATTTTTCCGCCTTCAATTTTAAAATCGTTTGGAAGATTCAGAAGTGTAAAAATGTCCTCAAAATCCACGCTGTCAATGTTTGCTTGAAAATTGATTTTTTCATCAAGAAAGTAAGTCCCTTTAGCAGAAAAATAATCAGCGAAAGTGAAAGTTGGAACTACTACTTTTTGAGTGTCAACAAGCACTTCAAAACTTCCGCCAATTTCAAAATCTTTTTTTGGTTCGTAAAAAAAGTCTCCTTTAAAGTTTGCAGCAGCATTTTTTACCGTAAAAATCCCTTCCGTTTTTACAAAAGTTTTTTGTTCTTCCCTCAAATCACGGACGTTAACCAAAAAATTTGCAGAGTCAAATTTCCCTTCTGCGTAAAGTTCAGGCTCGTAAACTTTTAGCAAGTTTTCAGCTTTTGGCAAAATTTTTAGCAGGAAAGGATTAATTTTTTCTGCTTTGATTTTGTAAGACAAAGAATCAACAGGATTTTTTATTGCCAGAACAATTTTTGAAAGTTTCAAAGTATCGGTAAGGAAAAGTTTTGCGGAGTCGTTATCGAAAAAATAATTTCCAAAAAGTTGGTAATTTTTTTCGTCAAAGTTAAGTGTAACATCCCCAAAAATAGTTGGAATTGCAGCTTTTTTAGAGACTTTACCTTGCAAAACAATGTTTGGTTTTCCAAGCAGTGAATCAAGTGATTTGAGTTCAAAACCTTCTGAAGCTTTCCCGCTAATTTTATAGCTAAGGTCAAAAAAATTATCAAGTTGTGCTATGTTTAGCTGACCCTGAACGTCTGTTTTTTTGCCTAAAGTTTCAGAGTGAAGGTTTAGGTCTGAAAGTTTTAAGTCAAAATATTTTCCACTGAAATTATTGTTTTCAAGTTTTAAATCTAAAAACCCAATGTTTTGTAAAATTTCTGAGCTTGTAATCTTAAAATCAATGCTTGGGTTGAGTAAGTTGCCCTTCCCGTAAAAATCCAAATCCACAAAACCACGTGGAATAAACTCATTTTTTTCGTCTAAAAAGTCATTAATCAAAGTAAGGTTTACGTTTTTTGCGTTTCCAGAAACGTCTGAGACAAGGCTGTCAACTCTTCCAAGTTTGCCAAAAACTGAAAAGTTTGCTTCACGAAAATTCCCGTCTAATTTTAAAGTATCAATTTCAAAATCTTTCAGGCTCGCAAAACCTTTTGTGTTTTCAATTCCAAACTTTCCAAAACGGATTCCAATGCTGTCAAATTCAGCTTTTGCACGTAAAGTCGGGATTTTTTTTAAGCTGCTTTTGCTTAAAAAAGCTTCAACGTTAATTTTTCCTTTTGTGTCTTTGAGAGCTTCCGGAATGAATTTTTGAAAATCTTTCACGAACAAAGAATCAACAAAAGCATTAAACAAAAGTGAGTTTGATTTTGGGAAAACTGAGCCTGCAATTTTGATTGATGTTTTGTTCGCTTCCCCACAAAAACCTTTGAGTACGAGTAAAATTTCGCTTTCTTTTTTGTAGGAAACCAAGCCGTTTAAATCTTCAACAAGTTTAAAGGTAAAGTTGTTTTTTCTTTGTTTAAGAGTGAAATTAACATTTGAAAGGAACAGTTTTCTTACCTGGTAAAACCTGTCAATTGTTTGAAATACTTTTTCAGGAATTTCAGGCAAAGCAAGTTTACTTGAGTCATTTTTTGATGAATCAGGTAAAAACAGAGTTGCATTTATTTCATCAACAAAGATTTGTTCTACCGCTTTTTCAGGTTTAAAACCACTAAAAATAAAATCTCTCAAACTGTAGCCAACAAGAATTTCTTTTGCTGTCAGGTTTAGTGAAGAATCGGGAAGGTTGACGGATAAGCCAAAAATTGCTAAAGAAGAAATTTTAAAAGAAACAGAGTCAACTTTAAGACCAAAATCTTTTCCGTAAAAATTAGCGAATTTTGTTGCGTTGTTTTCAACTGCGAAATGCTGGTAGCTGAATTTTACGGTTGTAAACACAACAGAAACCAAAAATAAAAAAACTAAAATCCATTTTCTATCGCTCATTTCACAACTCGTTCAGGTTTTGTTGTTTACTTGTAAAACCACTAAAAATTTATTTTTGTAATCAGAAACATTTTTTTAGCCGTGTTCTCAAGAGTAAAAACTATTGCTTCAACTTCTTTTTGGTTAAATTTTCGGGTAAAGCCAGAAAAAGTTTTTCGCCTTTTACTTTTTGGATTGTTTTAAAAACTTCCACTTTTAACTCTTTTTATTTTGAACTTAGCTGTTCACTAACGAGACCAAAACGTCTTTCACGTGTAGAGTAACTTAACATTGCTTTACAAAGTTCGTTACGTCTGAAATCTGGCCAAAATGCTTCTGTAACATAAATTTCTGTGTAAGCAAGTTGCCAAAGTAAAAAATTACTAAGCCTTAGCTCGCCACTTGTGCGAATTAACAAATCCGGGTCAGGAATTTCTTTTGTGTAAAGCGAGTCTGAAAAAAGTTTTTCATTGATTTGTTCCGCAGTAATTTCTCCGCTTACAACTTTTTGAGCAATTTTTTTTGTTGTAAGAAGGATTTCAGTTCTTGAACTGTAGCTCAAAGCTAAAACTAATGTTAAACCCGTGTTTTTTGCTGTAAGTTTTATTGCGTCTTCCATTCCTTTTCTTGCTTTTTCGGGTAAATCCTGCAGGTTCCCGATTGTCAGAACTCTAACATTGTTTTTGTTTAGGTCTTTTACCTCTTTTTTGATAGTTGTAAGAAGCAAGGACATCAAAAAAGAAACTTCAAGTTCAGGACGTTTCCAGTTTTCCTGTGAAAAAGTGTAAAGTGTCAGAAACTTGATTCCGAATTCACCACAAGTTTTTACAATTTCACGGACAGAGTTAATTCCTTCTTTGTGCCCAAAAATTCTTGCTTTTCCTTGCTTTTTTGCCCAGCGACCGTTCCCGTCCATAATTATTGCAATGTGTTTTGGCAATTTATCCTGAATTAATTTGCATTGTTTTTCGTAATCCAACTTACTTTTTCCTTTTAATTTTCCCCAACTCAAAAATTTACACAAAAATTAGCCTGATAAAAATAAACAATTAAACAAAACTAAGGCTTTGAATTATTTTCAAGCTCAAAAAACAAAATCATTGGAGGTTTTTATGCAAAAAATTTTAGCTTTTTCTCTTTTTCTTGTTGCTTCAACGCTTGTCAGAGCAGAAGAAACTTACAAAACTTTTTCTCTGAAGAGTTCTGATTTTGAGGTTTACGGCAATTTTTCTTACCTGTGGAAAAATAAAAACCAGGATTCCACCGAAATTTTGCAATTCTCACAAACAGAACTCAAAGCTAATTTAATCAATTCCCAACAAAACTTTGCAAGTGTAAAATTTGCTTTGGAACTATTTTTTACGCAAAACAATAAATTTTTAGGGAAACAAGTTTACGAAATTTTTTCAGAGCAAACGAATTTGCCAAAAAATCTTGAAGTCTTTACAACAAAAAATTTTGAAAACTTAACACTAAAACCAAACCAAATTGAAAATGCTTTTGAATTTAGGCTCGCTGACATTGTTTGGACGCAAAAAATTGATTTTCAAAAATTACCTCCCGAATTTATCCCAAACAAAAAAAGCCTTGTAGAACGTGTCTTTCCTGAAAAAATGGGTAAAAAGGAATTTGAAAAAGCCTTGCTTCATTTTACAAAAGTTGTTCGTAACGAGCCTGAAAATTCTTCTGCTTACTTCAAACGAGGTGAAAATTTTTTTAATCAAGAGCTTTTTCAAAACGCACTTGATGATTTTACAAAGGCAATTGAACTTGACCCAAACTACAAAGAAGCATTTTTACTTCGTGGAATTCTCTACGAAAGACAGGAAAAATTTGAGTTTGCACTGAACGATTTTAATTCTGCTTTAAAAATTGATAAAAATTACGAAGAAGCCTACGTGAACAGAGCTTACCTGAACTTTAAATTAGATTTTTCTGAGGATGCAGTGAAAGATTTTTCTGAGGCTTTAAGAATTAATGAAACTGACGAAAGCTACACGAACAGAGGTTGTTGCTACTTCAACCTAAAAAGTTATGAACTTGCTTTAGCTGATTTTTCAAAAGCAATTGAGCTTGAAAAAGACAATTTAGACGCACTTTTTAATCGTGGAACTTTGCTTGGTTTTTTGGGGAAAAATGAACTGGCGATTGTTGATTTAACAAGTCTGATTGAGAAAAACCCAAACTTTGTTGAGGCTTTTATTAATCGGGGCAATTTTTACCTTGAGCTAAAAGATTACACAAAAGCAGAGGATGATTTTAGGCAAAGCCTTGTTTTAGAACCTTCTTACAATGTTTCGCACTACAATTTTGCCTTGGCTTTGGTTGGAAATCAAAAATACAGAGACGCAATCTGGCAACTCAAAAAATATCTTGAAAACGAGCCAACAGACACAGAAGCACAAAAAATGTTAGAAAACTTGAAAAAACTGCTGAACAAGTAAAAAACAGACAGATTTTATTCTTGTGGAACACCTTTTTCAGTGTTTTAACAACTTTTGCTTGACTGTAATGCTTTTTGTGGTTTTCTTTGACAAGAAAATATTTTAATCTTAACTTTTAAAGGATAATTTTTTATGAAAAACAAAATCAAAAAAATGCTGCAAACCTTCGGAGCTTTAGTGCTTTTGGTTACTTCATTAAACGCTCAGAC
Source organism: bacterium (assembly GCA_020850775.1). Taxonomy (GTDB): domain Bacteria; phylum CLD3; class CLD3; order CLD3; family CLD3; genus JADZEA01. The sequence goes on along the minus strand of JADZEA010000010.1, from coordinate 203 downwards.
AGTTTTCTGGAGTGAAACTTTCGCAGACACAACTTTGCCCGCAGGTTGGCAAATCATTAACAACGACGGCGGCGGCACAGCAGGACAAGAAACCTGGCGTTACGTTCCGCAAATCACTTTCACTGGCGGAGGAACAATACTTCCACACGCCGGAACACGTTTTTTGTTCTCAAGTTTTAACGGTGCAAACGGATTCTTGATTG
>JADZEA010000009.1 GCA_020850775.1 bacterium | reverse complement strand
GCGGAAAATCAACCCTGCTAAAAAATATCATTGGCTTGATTAATCCTTTTTCCGGTAAAATCACAATGCTTGGAAAAATAATCAGTGAACTTGATGAAAATGAAAAAAACGAATTACTGAAAAATGTTGGTGTCCTTTTTCAAAACGGAGCTTTGTTAAACTCAATTTCTGTCGCTGAAAATATTTCAATTCCGCTTGAAAAACACACAAACCTTCCACAAACAATAATTGACAGAATGGTCGGCAGCAAACTTTCACTTGTAAACCTTAGCCACGCAACCGGTTTGTTCCCTTCTGAACTTTCAGGCGGAATGAAAAAACGTGTTGCTTTAGCTCGTGCAATCGCTTTAGACCCTGAAATTTTGTTTTGTGACGAACCTTCAGCAGGACTTGACCCGTTAACTTCAGCAAACCTTGACGAACTGATTTTGCAACTGAAAAACCAACTGAACATCACAATCGTAATGGTTACTCACGAACTTGCAAGCATTCACAGAATTGCTGACGAAATTATTTTTTTGGAAAAAGGTAAGTTACTTTTTCACGGAACGCTTAAAGAAGCAAAAGTTTGTGGAATTAATTCTGTAACGGAATTCTTTAAAGTCGGAGAGTTTTAGCTAACCCCAAAAAAACTTTAACTACAAACTTTTTTTGAAAAGTAACTCAAAAAAATAAACTTTTGTTTTGTGAAAAAGCAGTTTGAAAAGCATCAGTAAGTTCATCTCCTGCATTGAGTTCATTCCTTTTGAAGAACCTTGCAAAATTGTGTTACTTTCCCTGATTAAATCCAAAATCACCTCGTTGTTTTGAATAAAATTTTTCATTTGTTTGCTAAAACCATCAAGTTTTTCTTGTTGGCTTGCAGTTTTTCCACGATTTTTTTTAAGCCCGTTAATGTAATTTTTCAGTGCAAGGTACTGTTCCAAAAACTCTTCCTTTTCCTTTGGCGTGTAATTTCCGCTCAAGAGTTTTTCCTCAAGTGTTTGGATTTCATTTTGAACATTTTGTATAATTTTTTCAAAATCAAAAAGGTCAGGAGGCAGGTCGTCAATGTGAATAAATTTTCCGGAATGCTCCAAAACCAACCGGTGAAGCATTCTGTAACGTTCTTCCTTAATTTCTTTGACTACCTTTTCCTTAGAAAAATACTTTTTTTTGTGCTCACGTTTGCGTTTTTCAATTTCTTCGTTTGAAAGGTTTTGGTCTAATTTTTCAAAGTTTTTACGGTTAATTTTTTGGTACTCTAAATCAAATTCTTCGTCAGAAAGATAAATTTCATCGTTTCCAATCAAAACAACGTGAATTTTTATCCCCTTACTTTTTTCACGAACTGCTTCAGGGTCAACCAAAGTAAGTCCGTCAGTCAGAATTAACATTTCAGCTTTTGTGTCAATTGAATAAAAATTGATGTCTTCAATCGCCTGTAAAATTGCATTTTGAAGGTTCGTGCTTCCTTCAGGAATTACAGGAATTAAGCCACGATTAAGCACTTTTTTGTAGTGAGCAGGGTTTTTTGAGAGAAAAAGCCTTCCGAGTTCGTGGTTAAAAGTACGAAAGTAAACTTCGCCGTGTTCTTTGTTGTTGTTTTCCAAAAACGAAAAAGCAATTGCCTTCTCTAAAAGCAAACGACTACGTTTTTCAGTTGATTTTGAGTTATCCAAAAGGATGTAAGTTCGTTGTTTGCGTGCTTCTTTTTCGGGAGTTTGCCTTGAAAGCTCCTTGAACATTTCATTAAATGAAGTTGTTTTTTGCGGAGAATAACTTTTATGAACAAGCAAATCTTTAAAAATGAGTTTTTGCATAAAAATTTCATCGGGAAACATAAATTGTTTTTTCAAAATTTTTGGAAATTCCGTTAGAGTTGTCATAATTTCCACAAAATTTTCTTCGTTACCTGTATTTTTTGTGTCAGTCAGGGAAACGTTGTGCAAAACTTGTTTTTGTGAACTTTCCTCTTCATCCTGTAAAATTGTCAAAGCCTCTCCGTAAGGTGAGTTTCCACCATTAATTATCCTTGCAATGTCAAAAATTGCGTAAACTTCAGGTGAAAAGTGAGCAATTTTTTTGAAAAGATTTTGGTAAGGTGAATCGTTTTTAATTCCTTTGTTTTCCTGAAAACCATCTTCAAGAAAGAAATTGGTTTTCTTTTTATTTATTTCACTTTTCAAAGTTTGATTCTTTCAAAAACTTCACTTACAAAAGCAGCCGTTTTATCTTTAAACTGATTAACTTCCGAGTAGTTTGAATGTATGTTTTCAATGAAGTTAAGCAGTTTTTTCTTGTTAGCTTTCGGGTCAAAATCAATATTTTCGTTTGCTCCGAAAGCTAAAACCAACCTGTCAAACAAATCCTTAAAAATGCTGTGTTTGGCAGAATCTTCAATAAAAGTTATTGGGTCTTTCAAAAGTTCCGTGTTCACTTCCGCCTTGTGTAAAAACTCAACAATGTAAATTAAAGGTGTGATTTCATTTTTGATTGACTCAAAGTATTGCTTGCGTTTTTGTGCCGTAACTTCAAAAAGATGCTGTGAGTAAAGCGTTTTATCTTCGTCAAGAGGCTCGTTCAGTGTGCAAAAAAGGTAGTAAAGTTTCTCAACGTCCTTTTCGTTTACTGTCATTCTTCCATCTAAAAGTGCGTTTGCTTTGAGTAAATCATTGCTTTTTGTGATTGTTCGCGGTGAAAGATAAAATTTATCCCGATATTTTTTCATTTCCTGTTCAAAAGCAACGGCAATCAGGTTTTTTAGAAAATCAACTTCAATTGGAATTGTAATTTGTTTCGCTTCAACCTCTTTTTTAAGTAGCCTTTTAATAAAAGTAATTTCCCGTAAATCAATAACTGCATTTTTTACGGGTTTAATTACTCTGCCTTCATTTTCATTGTAAACCTGGTCAATTTTTAACAAAGTAAACATATCTTTCATAGGATTTATGTAAGATTTGTAAAGAAATCTGTCAAGTAATGCTTCTGTCGTTTCCGTTTGCCGCATGTAATTTGCAGTTGCAATCGCTGTGTGAAGAACTGCTTTCTCGGTTTGATGCCCGGAAATGAACTTTCGCTCAAGCAAAACACCCAAAAGCGAACGCAAAAGTTTGTCATTTCCATCCATAAATTCATCAAGAAAAGCAAAATGATTTGTAATTATTGAACCTTCAACGTTGTGATAAATTTCGCCTTTTTTGAACCGTTCAATGTCGTAACCGCCAAAAAGATCGTCCGGTGAAGTATCGGGACAAAGCTGGATTGAAAAAACTCCCGCTCCGCCAAAATAGGCAAAAAGCTGATTCGTAAACAAAGATTTTGCGACTCCGGGAGCTGAAAAAATAAACTGATGTTCGCCTGTCATTAAAGCACGAATGGATTGTTTTGCAATTTCGCTCCTGTTAATCACTGATTTCCGGATTTCTCCTTCAATGTGATTGAGCCTGTCAATCACACTAAGAAGGTCAATTTTTGCATAAAATTCATTGTTCTCGTCAATCAACTTTTGGCAAATTTCTTTGAGTTCCTTTTCAGAACCATCATTTAAAATGATTGGCAAGGCTTTTTCATTAAAATTTGGATTTAGTCTTGCTTCACGCGGAATTTTAGTCTTGAGCATTTTCCCTCTTTTTTTCAAGTGTAATGAAACTGTAAAAAAATAAATTTTTATCGTCAGGTAAAAAATCTTGCCTTGAAGTTTCAAGCCAACTATTTTCATTTAATTCAGGAAAAAAAGTATCACCTTCAAAATCTTCATAAATTTTTGTAAGATAAATTTTTTCAACTAAATCCAAAGACTGTTTGTAAATTTCCGCTCCACCAATTATGAAAATTTCACCGTCATTTTTGCAAAGTTCCAAAGCATTTTCCAAAGAATTTGCAACAAAGCAATTTTCACAAAAAAAGTCCTTTTGCCTCGTGATTACAACATTTTTTCTGTTCAGCAAAGGCTTGCCAATCGCCTCAAAAGTCTTTCTTCCCATTAAAATTGAATGGTTTGTTGTCAGGTTTTTGAAGTGTTTTAAATCCGCCGGAAGTCTCCAAACCAATGAATTATTTTTGCCAATCACTCCGTTTTTTGCAACCGCAACAATTAATGAAATTTTCATAAAATCTACTCTGCCCTTTTTACTTTCTATTTTTTTCAAAAAGGAGCTTTGAAGCACTCCTTTTCTCCTTTTTACACTGAAACTTCCGCTTTAATGTGTGGGTGAAATTCATAATTTTCAAGCGAAAAATCAGCGTAACAAAAATCAAAAACAGATTTTACTTCTTTGTTAATTTTCATTTCCGGCAAAGAAAAAGGCTTTCGTGAAAGTTGTAGTTTTGCTTGCTCAACGTGGTTCAGGTAAAGATGAGTATCACCAAAAGTATGGATAAAATCTCCGGGTTCAAGCCCGCAAACACTTGCAATCATTAAAGTTAAAAGCGAATACGAAGCGATGTTGAACGGAACGCCAAGAAAAATATCAGCACTTCGTTGGTAAAGTTGACACGAAAGTTTGTTGTTTGCAACGTAAAACTGAAAAAGAACGTGGCAAGGTGGAAGTTTCATTTTTTCAATTTCAGGAACATTCCAGGCAGAAACTAAAAGCCTTCGTGAGTTTGGATTTTTTTTAATTTGCCCGACAACTTGTGAAATTTGGTCAATTCCACCAAAATTTCGCCACTGCTTCCCGTAAACCGGACCAAGATTTCCATTTTCGTCAGCCCACTCATCCCAAATTTTCACGCCGTTTTCGTTTAAATATTTTGTGTTTGTGCTGCCTTGCAAAAACCATAAAAGTTCGTGAATTATTGATTTTAAATGGAGTTTTTTTGTAGTTACAAGTGGAAAACCTCTTTGTAAATCAAAACGCATCTGGTAACCAAAAACGCTCAAAGTTCCCGTTCCCGTTCTGTCTTCTTTTTGCACTCCGCTTGCCAAAACGTGAGAAAGCAACTCAAGGTACTGTTTCATTTTACAAAACTCCTGCTTTTTTAAGTAGTTTTTTAGCCTTTTCTCTGTGCCTGAAAATCTTTTCCTGCAAGCCAAAATCGACAAATTCCTTGTTCCTGATTTTAATTTCACCGTTCACAATTAAAGTGTCAACCGTCGTCGCCTGACACAAAACAATCGCTCCCAAAGGGTCTTCAGCTCCCGAGTAGTTCAGGTGGTTCAAATCAAAAATCGCAAGGTCAGCACACTTTCCAACTTCAATTTTTCCGATGTCGTCCCGCGAAAGGCATTTTGCACCGTCAAACGTAGCCATTTCCAAAACGTCTTCAACTTTAATTGCCTCTGCTCCGTACTTCACACGAGTCAGCAAAAGTGCTTGTCTGATTTCTGAAAGAATGTTTGAAGAATCGTTTGAAGCGCTTCCGTCAACTCCAATTCCAACCGGACAACCTGCTTTTCGTAGTTTGTTTACTTCACAAATTCCTGAACCAAGCCTTGCGTTTGAAGAAGGACAGTGAGCGATTCCGATTTTAAACTTTGCGAGTTTTTGGATTTCTGCGTCGTTAAAAAAAATTCCGTGGGCAAGCCAAACTTTTTCACGTAACCAACCAACTTCCTCAAGGTAATCAAGTGGACGGCAGCCGAAATTTTCAAGGCAGTAAGCAGTTTCGTCTTCGGTTTCTGCTAAGTGTGTGTGAAGCGAAACGCCATACTTTTCGGCAAGTTTTGCGGATTCCCGCATCACAAACTTTGAAACGTTAAAAGGCGCACAAGGAGCAAGTGCAATCTTCAGCATTGAACCGAAACTTTCGTCGTTGTAGGTTTGGATTAGCCTTTCGGAATCCAAAATCACGTTTTCATCAAATTCTGTAACGCTGTCAGGTGGAAGTCCGCCATCTTTTTCACCTAAAGTCATTGAACCACGCGTTGGTTGAAAGCGAATTCCAATTTCTTTTGCCGCTAAAATTTCTGTGTCTAAAAATTTAGTTTGCCCTTTTGGGTAAAGGTAGTGATGGTTTGTGGAAGTTGTGCAGCCTGAAAGCATCAGTTCTGCGAGTGCAATTTGAGTTGACAAAAAAATTGCTTCGTGGTCAAAACCTGCCCAAACGGGATACTGATTAATTAACCAGTCAAAAAGTTTGGAATTTATTGCAAGCGGAAAGGCACGTGTCAAAGTTTGGCAAAAATGGTGGTGCGTGTTGACGAACCCGGCAACGACGACTTTGTCTTTTGCGTTCAAAACCTCGTCAGCTTCACAAAAAAAATCTCCTTCACCAAGTTTTTTAATTAAGTTTCCTTCAATCAGTAAGTGAGCATTTTGAAGAAGCCTTTGTTCCTTTCCTAAGGTTGCAATTGCAGTTGCATTTTTGATGAGTATTGTTTTCGCCATTCTAATCCAAAAATTAAAGTTCAAAAAAAAATTTTTGGATTTAAATTAAGTAAATCGTTTTAAATTTCAATGCAAAATCTAAGTTTCAAGAAACAAAGGTTGAAGAAAAAAGTAAAAACGCCTTGCAAACTAAAATTTTAAGTTTAATGGAGAAAGTTAATGAGTTTCAAGTTTAAAAAGTCTGACATTAAAAAAATATCAAAAGCACTTGGAGTTGAAGCAAAAGACCGTGTAAATAATTTTAGACTTAGTTTGATTAGTGAAGACGGAAGCAGAAAAGTTTCAGTTGAAATTTACAGTGATATTCCAATCGGAGACGAAAAAGGCAATTTAATAACTGTTTACACGAACTGCACACACTTGCAGCTACATTTTTGTTGTGGTTACGTCGTTAGCGAAATGCTTGGTGAAGTAACTTTTATTGGTGAACACGCAGGTAAACTTTCAGGTTTAATCATTGAAAAAAATGCTGGTTGTTCGTTTTACGCAAACGTGAACAAAGACATTCTTTCAGGTGATTTTACGACGTTAGGACCGGAAGTAATGATGTCCGGAATTGCACTTTCGCTGACAGAAACAATTTTATCGGAATAAAAAAATGAACTTTAATAAAGGTAGAAGTCCTTTTAACCCCGGACAACCTGTCTCTTTAGAATTTTTTACGGGAAGAGACGCTGAAATTCAAAGAATTGAACGTTCCTTAAGTCAGGTTCAGTTTGGGAAACCACAAGCACTTTTTCTTACAGGCGAGTATGGAATTGGTAAAACTTCGCTTGCAGGCTACTCAAAATCACTTGCAGAAAAAAAATATAAAATCTTCGGCATTCACGTTCTTTTAGGCGGAGTTGAAACAGTTGAAGAAGTTACCACAAAAACAGTAGAAGCAATCATCAAAGCCCAACCTTACGAACCATCTTTAGCAGACAAATCACGTGATTTTTTATCAAAGTACGTTGGACAACAAGAAATTTTTGGTGTTAAAATTAACTTGCAGGAGTTAAAAAAAGATAGCTTAGAGCTTTCACACGGATTTTTACCACTTCTAAAAAACCTTTTTACCAAACTGAAAGAAAATCAAGTCCAGGGAATAATGTTAATCTTTGATGAAATCAACGGAATCAGCAAAAACCCAAAATTCGCACACTTTATTAAAACTTTAATTGATGAAAACGCACTTAGTCAGGAACCATTGCCACTACTTTTAATGCTTTGCGGAATTGATGAAAAAAGACGCGATTTAATTAAAAATCACCAACCTGTTGAACGAATCTTCGACGTACTTGAAATTAAAAAATTGAGCAAAACTGAAACGGAAGATTTTTTCACAAAAACTTTTGCCTCCGTTGGAATTGAAGTTGAACCAAAAGCAATGGATTTGATGTGTCAATTTTCAGATGGTCTTGCAAAGGTTGCACACGTAATCGGTGAAAATACTTTTTGGGAAGATAAAGACAATAAAATTGATACTGCTGATGCAGCTTCAGGTATTTACAACTCTGCAATTGAAATCGGCACCAAATTTTTTGACCAGCAAGTTTACCAAACCTTGCAAAGTAAAGATTACCAGACAATCCTCTCTAAACTTGCCAAAACTGGTTTTGGCTTAACTTTCAAAAAAGCCAAAATTGAAACCATGCTTTCCGAAACTGAAAAAAATAAATTTCACAACTTCCTGCAAAAAATGAAAAAGCTAAACGTGCTGAAAGCAGGCGAAAAACGTGGCGACTACATTTTTACCAGCAGTTTAGTCAGAACTTACATTCATTTAAAGTTCGTACCGTTAGAAGAAAACCGTTAGAAAAACAATGAACCTTTACTTACGTGATTTTTTTATCCACCTGAAACTTGAACGCGGGCTTTCCAAAAACACAATTGATTCTTACAACTTTGACCTCAAACATTTTCAGGAATTTTCAGACCAAAACAAAACTTTAATTGAAAAAGCAACAACTGACACAATCCTTTCTTACTTGCTTTTTTTAGAAGAACTAAACCTTTCAAAACCAAGCATTGCAAGACACGTCAGCTCTTTGAGAACTTTTTACAAGTTTTTAATCCTTGAAAACGTTGTTGAAAACAATCCAACTGAACTGCTTTCAACACGAAAAGTTGAGCGAAAACTTCCCGACACTCTCACCGAAACAGAAGTTGACCTGATTTTGAAACAACCTCAAACAACAACAGAAATCGGACTGAGAGACAAAGCAATGCTTGAAATGATTTACGCTTGTGGTTTGCGAATTTCTGAACTGCTGAATTTTCAGCAACAAGATTTATTTTTCAATGAAGAACTCATCAGGGTTAAAGGAAAAGGCTCAAAAGAAAGGCTCGTTCCAATCGGTGAAACTGCGGTTTACTGGATAAAACTTTACCAGAATCAAGTTCGTTTAGTCTGGAAAAAACCTGAAAAAAGCCTTGATTTTTTATTCCTGAACACAAAAGGAACAAAACTTTCGCGGATGGGATTTTTGAAAATTTTACGTGCTTACGTTGAAAATGCAAAAATTGAAAAAAGAGTAACTCCACACACTTTTCGCCATTCTTTCGCAACTCACCTGCTTGAAGGAGGAGCGGATTTGCGGGCTGTTCAAGAAATGCTCGGACACACAGATATTTCCACAACTCAAATTTACACGCACCTTGACCGTGAACTTCTAAAAGAAATTCACAGAACTTTTCATCCAAGAGGAAGGTAATTTTTTAAAAAAAAGCTCTGATTTCTGCTTTTCCCAAGTGCGTTACAAACTTATCGCCTGAATGTTTTTTCCCACTGTAACTCAAAGAACTTGAAACGTTGTTGCTAATCCTGTAATCAAAACGCAGGTTCCAGTCAAACGAATTCCCTTCTTGCAAGCCACTTGTGAGTGAGTACGGAACGGATAAATTTTCGCTTTTGACAAAAACTTTCGTCAAAGTAAAATCACTTGTAAGCCTTCCCTTACGCTTGAAAGAGTACTGAAGGTTCGGAGTGAGTGCAAAAATTTTTCCAGTTTGAGTTTCTGTTTCCTTGTTTGAGTTCAGGTTCACTTTGAAATCATTCCCAAAAACTAAGTTAGCACCCCAAAAATAGGAAAAACCTAAAAACAACGTGTTTTTTGTAAGGTTTGTGTTTTCACCGGAACCATCTTTGTAAGTTTGCTCAACAAGTTCACGCAAAAAATTTGAGTTTAATCCGTAACGGTTCAAAAATTTTCCTCTGTAACGCAACGAAATTTCACGGGAAAATCGTTCTTGTTTACCTTGCGAAAGTTGGTTGTTTTCGCTGTCCTCAAAACCTAAAGTAAGTTTTAAATTATGGTTTTTTGTGTCTTCCAAAAATAAAAAATCCTGTGTCAAACCAAGCGTTCCTTTGATTGTTGTAGCATCTCTCTGGAATGCTTCCAAGTCAAAAAGATAAATTTTCAGTTTGTCTTTTTCCTTTGTTTCTTCGGAAATTCTAATTCTTGTTTCAGTTCCAAAATTTCTGAAAAACCACTCTTCGTTGCCTTGAAACAGGCTTTTAAACTTGGTTTTAATTCTTGCACCTGCACTAAGGTTAAGAATCGGAATAAAATCACCAATTGGTTTTAACTCTCTTCGGTAAAGAATTTTGTCGCCAAAATCAGAACTGTTTACTGGTCTGAAAAGTGAGTCGTCAAAAACATAAATGCCATTTTTATCCGGAATAAATTCTTCAACAAGTTCGCGGGTTTGTTCGTCTCTGACCGTGTAATGAAAATCTGAAGTAATTCCATTGTTAAAGCCTCTTTGACTCACTGAAACATCAGTTAAAAATGTTTTTGTGTCTTGGAGAAATTCATTTTCAAACTCTTTTGTGAAATTTTTTTCTCTGTAAGTTACGTCGGAAAGTAAATCCCAGGATTTGAATTTTGTAAATTTCCACTCGTTGCGAAAAGTCAGTGCCTCGCTCTCTTTTGTAAACTCTTTGTCTAAAATTTTCTCGTCGTTCCGGTAAGTTAAGTAAGTTGAAACTTCACTTCCAAAAATCCCCGAAAAGTTCATTTCAGGTCCGACTTCGTAAAATTGTAACCCATTTTTACTTGTGTCAATTTTGGTTTCCTGCCTTTCAAAATCAACCTTAAACCCGTAAAAAATTCTCTCAAAAGCGTAACCAAAATCTCCTTTTTCACGGAACCAACTGGTTTTTTGAGTTAGATTTTTTGAGCTAACCTGGTCTCCCTGCAAATCAATCAAAAAGCCTTTTTGCGTTAAGGTTTTTAGTTTTGTTTCCTTCCGCAAAGATGAAAAATTTTCGCCTTTTTTAGTTTCACCAACCCCAAAAGTGATTTTTAATTTTTCATTTGGAAAGTAATCAAGACTTGTTTCCCTGAGTTCTTCTTTTCCACCAAGTCCGGAACTTAGGTTGTACTTTCGGTTAAACTCAATTTCTCCAACTCTGTCAACTTCAACAAACCTCTCTTCTTTGAGCCTCAAACGTCCTTTTAAAGTAAAATTACCGGCTTTTCCAAGATTGATTTTTTCAAGTTCACCTGAAAAATTGTAAGCATTTCCTAAATTATCACTGTCATTTTTGTTTGAGTAAAAGTTTTTGTCGTGGTCGCTCAAAGCAATTTCACTGCTAAAACTTAATTTTTCAAGTGGTTTAACTTTTAGCGAAAAATCTGCAAGATTTGTTCCTGAAGGAATTGCGTAAGTTGTGCGTTTGATGTCCCATTTTCCGATTTTTCCAAAGAGAAAGACGTAAAATTTTTCGCCTGAATTTGTGGAATCCTGCTCGTAAAAGCCAATCCCGTTTTCAACTTCATAAAAATCTACACTGTAATTCCCTTGTTCTGAAAATTCATAATAAATGAAAGTTGAGTCCGTAAAATTTGGATTGTCAATTTTTACTGTTGCAGTTTTTTTAACGTAACTTCCCAAAACATTTTCTGAAACTGAAAGCACAAAACTATTTTTCAGGTTGTCCCCAATTTCAGCAAGTGCTTTTTTTACTTCGCTTGTGTAATCACCGGTTAGCGGGGAATTTTTGTCGTCTGCTTCACGGATAAAACGTGTTTGAACGGTAAGTTTTTTATTAAAAGCAGTTCCTTTTGCGTTACTTACAAGAATTGTTCTGTTAAAATTATCCGAAGAGTACTCAAAATCTACTAAAATCCGTGAGTTGGAAGTAACTAATCGGTTTTTGGTAAAAGTCAGTTCGCCTGTGTTGTAATTGATTACGTAATCATTTGTTTCTCCACGAGTTAACCTTTCACCATCGATGTAAACTCTCTCACTTCCAGCAGGAATTGTGATTAGAGTTTCGCCGTTTTTTCCACGAAGCTGGTAGGGTCCCTGGTTTCCTTCAGTTCCTGAAAATTCGTAGGAAGTAAAAAGTGATTTTCCTGTTGAGGCTGCAGTGTAAAATTCCTGGTTTTTGAATTTTCCGTCAATTTTTCCACCTTTTGCAACCCTTGAGTAGTTTGCAAACTCGGTTTCCGTTTGTGAAATTTCATAATCGCCAACTGTTGCACCAAAATTTGTTCCGCGAACATCAATAAAAATTTTGTCAACTTCGTCAAGATTTTGTGTGTTTCCTTCAGGTTGAATTGGAGTGTTTTCATCTGAAAGTATTGCGACAACATCAACATTTTGAGCAATTTTCCCCGAAACTTGTAAACGTAAACCAGAGTTTAGCGTCAAATCTTTGTCAGAACCAACTTCAAAACTTCTAAAAATACTACCACTCTTTTTTAGTTCCGCGTCTTCAATTTCAAGAAAATCAAAAACTGATTCGTTAGTTTGGATTTTTATTAAGTTTCCCGTTGTGTCCGGAGTTGTCAGCAAGATTTTTTTTCGCCTGAAAAACGGTTCTTTAAAATTAAAAGGAATAACTTTGTAGGAAACTTTGATTGTGTCCGAACTTTGCGGAGCAAGCAAAAAACGGATTTTTCCTTGCTGAAAATTGAAAGTGTAATCCCGGTTTACTTCCAAAGTGTCGTTGTTTAAGAGGATAGTTTCAGAATTTTTAATCAAATTTTGGTTTGTAAGTGAAAGAACGTAAGCAGAAAAACCTGTAATAATTTCCTCCCGTTTGTTTTGCGAAAGTGAGGTTTTCTCTTGCGAAAATGCTTTTGCAAAACAGAAAAGGCATAAAAAAAAAGTTAAAAAATACTGTTTCAAGTTATTCTCTGTAAAGTTAAAAAGTAGGCAAAAGTAAAACATTAAGAACAGAAACTTCAATGGAAAAAGAAAATAGTTGAACTAATTCCCGACTGTCAGGAATGATTGAATTTTTTGCTTCTCTGAATTAAACTTTTAGCTTGACAAAAACAAAGTCTTGACTTAATTTTTGCCAACTTTTTGGTTTTATAAAACTTGGCAAAATTATGTGCTTCAAAAACTTAAATTCTCAAAAACTCTTCTGCATTCACAATCCTCACCATTGTTTTCTCAATTTATTTTAGAAACTAAAAACAACAAATGCTTAGTGAAATATTTTTCCTAAGTTCTAAAATCTACCAAAAAAGGAAAATAAAAATGTTAAAAATAGAACCACGAATTTTTAAAGGAACACGTGATTACCTTCCTGAAGAAATGATTAAACGCGAGGAAATCCTTGAAACAATCAAAAAAGTCTTTCAAAAATTCGGCTTTTCTCCACTTGAAACTCCGGCGATTGAGTACCTTTCGGTTTTGGCGGGAAAGTACGGAACGGAAGCAGACAAACTACTCTACAAACTCAACTACAAAACTGGAACAAAAGATGAAACAGCTTTGCGTTACGACCTGACAGTCCCGCTTTCGCGTGTGATTGCGATGAATCCTGAACTCGTAAAACCTTTCAAACGTTACCAAATCCAACCTGTTTGGCGTGCCGATACTCCGCAAATCAAACAAGGACGTTTCAGGGAATTTTATCAGTGCGACATTGACACAATCGGAACAAAATCAATGCTTGCAGACGCAGAACTAATTTCAATGATTAATGAAATTATTGCAAAACTTGGGTTTACGGACTTTTTGATAAAAATTAACAACCGCAAAATCCTGACGGGAATCGTAAAATTTATCGGACTTGACGAATCAAAAACTCAGGATGTTTGCCGTTCAATTGACAAACTTGATAAAATTACGCTTGAACAAGTCAAAGCAGAAATGCTGAAAAACGGAATTCCGCAAAGTTCAGTTGAAAAACTTGAACCAATACTTTTGCTTGGCGGCGAAAATCCTGAACTGCTGGCTAAAATTTCTGAAACACTTGGAAACATTGAAATTGCGCAACAAGGAATCAGCGAAATCCGTGAAATTTTTTCTTACCTTGAAACGTTTGGAGTTCCACAAAAAAATTACAAACTTGACCTGGCTTTAGCCCGCGGACTTGATTACTACACGGGACCAATTTTTGAGACAGTTTTGCCAAAATTTTCGTACATTGGCTCGCTTTCCGGTGGCGGACGTTACGACGAAATGATTAGCCTTTTCAGTGGAAGTGAAAATCCTGCTGTTGGAACAACGATTGGACTTGACCGAATCATCGCTGCGATGAAAGAAGTTGGTATTTTTCAGGAAGCAAAAACACGAACCCAAGCACTCGTAACCGTGTTTTCTGAACAAACAATTTTGGCAAGTCTTGAAGTTGTCAGAATTTTGAGAGAAGCAGGAATTAACACAGAACTATTTTTTGAAACGGGAAAACTCAAAAAACAATTTCAGTTTGCCGATAAAAAGGAAATTCCATTTGTGATTGTTCTTGGCGAAGACGAACTCGCAAACAACAAAGTAACGGTGAAAAATCTTAAAGAAAGCAAACAGGAAACGATTGATTTAAGTGAATTAGTTTCTTACTTAAAAAAATAAAGAAAGCTAAGTTGTAAAAAAAACAGAAAGAAGCTAAATGAAAATATTTATTGAAACTTACGGTTGTCAAATGAATGAATACGACTCCGAAATTGTTTCAACAATCCTGAAATCAAGAACTCACGAAATCACTCACCAAATTGAAAAAGCAGACGCAATTTTACTAAACACTTGTGCAGTTCGTGAAAATGCTTACTCAAAAATTTATGGAAGGCTTGGTGAACTGACACACTTCAAAAGAGCTAATCCGAAGTTGATTGTTGGCATTCTTGGTTGTATGGCTCAAAATTTAAAAGAAGACCTTTTAACAAAGAAAAAATTAGTTGACTTGGTTGTTGGTCCTGATGCTTACAAAAAACTGCCTTCACTTTTAGAAGAAATTTACGGTGAAGGTGCTAAAAAACTTTCCGAAATCACGCTTTCAGAAGACGAAACTTACTCCGACGTAATCCCTGAACGCGACCCAAACGGAGTAAACGGCTGGATTGCAATTATGCGTGGTTGCGATAATTTTTGCACTTTTTGTGTCGTCCCGTTTACGCGCGGAAGAGAGCGTTCAAGAACTGTTAAAAGCATTGTTGACGAAGCTAAGTATTTAATTTCTCAAGGTTACAAACAAATTACTTTGCTTGGACAAAACGTAAATTCTTACAAAGACCCTGAAACAAACGAAACTTTTACGGATTTAATGCGGGCAGTTTCAGACCTTGAAGAATTGAAAAGATTACGTTTTACCTCACCTCATCCAAAAGATTTCCCAATTTCGCTTTTGGAACTGATTGCAGAGCGAAAAAATATTTGCAAACAACTTCACATTCCTTTGCAGGCAGGAAACGACAGAATTTTGGAAAAAATGAAACGAACTTACACAAAAGACGAGTTTTTAAAATTAATTGCCATTGCTAAAAAAATCATTCCAAACGTCCACTTTTCAACTGACGTCATTGTTGGTTTCCCAACCGAAACCGAAAGTGAATTTTCAGACACACTTGATGTTATGGAAAAAAGTAAATTTTCTATGGCTTTTATGTTTAAGTACTCAGAAAGAAAAGCAACTTTCGCTTCAAAATATTTTCCTGATGACGTTCCCGAAAAAGACAAAACTTCAAGAATTACAAGATTGGTTGAGCTTCAGCAAGAAACTCAATGGAAACTGCTTGAAGGAGAAATTGGAACAGTTCAGGAGGTTTTGGTAGAATCAATTTCCAGAAAATCTGAAAAGGATTTTATTGGTAAAACAGACGGAAACCTGACTGTTATTTTTCCTGTTGTTAAAGGTGTAAAAATTGGTGATTTAGTTGAGTTAGAAATTCACAAAGCATCTTCAGCCACACTTTTTGGCTCAATCAAAGGCGATGCTTCCGCTTTCTCAATTTTGCAGGAAAATGAAATAAATTTTTAGAAAATAATTACTAAACTCCCTTTATTTAAAGGAAAAACGAAAAGGATTTGAATGGACAAAAATAAGTTTTCAAAAGATGAACTATTACATTTTTACAAACTTTTACACCTTGGAAGACTGATTGACGAGAAAGCTCCAAACTACTTGCGACAAGCTAAAGGTTGGTCTTACCACGCACCTTACGCAGGACACGACGGAATTCAACTTGCACTTGGCTTGACTTTCAGAGCAAACAAAGATTTTTTGTTCCCTTACTACAGAGATTTGCTTACAAGCCTTGCGGCAGGATTAACACTTAAAGAAATTTTGCTTAACGGAACTTCAAAAAATGATGACGTTGCCGGAGGTGGAAGACACATGAGTAACCATTTTGCAAAAGTTTCAATTGGAATTCAAAACGTTTCTTCCTGCACGGGAAACCACACTTTGCACGCAGTTGGAGTTGCACGGGCAATTAAAACTTACAAAAATGATGGAATTGCTTTTTCCAGTCAAGGCGAATCCTCCGTTTCTGAAGGTTACGTTTACGAGGCAATTAACGGAGCTTCACGCGAAAAATTACCTGTTATTTTTGTTTTTCAGGACAACGATTACGGAATCGCAGTTCCAAAATCCGACCAGACAGCAAACGAAAGGTACGGCTTAAATTTTACGGGTTTTAAAAATTTAAAAGTCATTTTTTGTGATGGAAAAGATGTTTTTGATAGCTTCAGAGCGATGAAAGAAGCTGTTGATTTTATTAAAAGTGGTGAAGGTGCGGCGATTGTTGACGCAAAATGTGTGCGAATCGGACCTCACTCAAACTCCGATAACCACATTCTTTACCGTTCAAAAGAAGAACTTAGCGAAGCAAAAACACAAGACCCTTTACCAAAATTTCGCAGACAAATTCTTGAGTTTGTTTCACAAAATGAACTTGCAGAAATTGAAAAGGAAAACGAAAAAGAGTTTGCAGAAGCTGAAACAGAAGTTGACCAAATGCTGAATCCGGACCCAAAAAGTATTTTTGATTTTGTTTTTACGGATTACACTTACGAAGGAAACTACCCTGACGGAATCCAAACTGAAGCAAAAGGTAAACTCAGAACTGTGAGAGAAGCAATTAACGAAGCACTTTTCTGTGAATTTCGCAAAAATCCCGATACTTTTATTTGGGGGCAAGACGTTGCTTACAAAGAAAAAGGTGGAATTTTTAACGTTACAAAAGGAATGCAACAAGAGTTTGGTAAAGAACGTGTTTTTAATGCTCCGATTTGTGAAGATTTTATTGTTGGAACGGCAAACGGTTTTTCAAGGTTTAGCGATAAAATCCGTGTTGTTGTTGAAGGTGCTGAGTTTGCGGATTATTTTTGGCCAGCGATGGAACAACTAATTGAACTTTCACACGAATTTTGGCGGGGAAAAGGTCAGTTTTCACCGAATGTAACGATTCGTTTGGCTTCTGGTGGTTACATTGGAGGCGGACTTTACCACTCGCAAAATCTGGAAGGAACTTTCACAACAATTCCCGGATTAAGGATTGTAGTTCCTGCTTTTGCCTGCGATGCTTACGGACTTTTGAGAACTTGCATTCAATCAAAAGGACCTTCACTTTACCTTGAACCAAAACATCTTTACAACCAAATTTATGCAAAAGCAGCTTTTAACGAGGACTTTTTAGTTCCTTTTGGTAAAGCGAGAGTTCGGAAAACAGGCAAGGATTTAACAATTTTAACCTACGGGAATGCTGTTCATTTTTCGCTAAGCGCTGCTGAAAAAATCCAAAAGGAAAGTGGAAAAGAAGTTGAAGTGATTGACCTTCGTTCTTTGCAGCCTTTGGATACTGAAACGATTTTAAGTTCAGTGAGAAAAACCGGTCGTTGTTTGATTGCTCACGAGGACAAAGTTTTTGGCGGGTTTGGAGGCGAACTTGCGGCGATAGTTTCAAGTGAAGCGTTCAAATTTTTGGATGCTCCGGTTGAACGAATTGGAAGCACTTTTACACCTGTTGGCTTTTCAAGAATTTTGGAAAAAGCTACTTTACCGGACGAAAACAAAGTTTACGAAGCTGCGATGAGTGTTTTGCGGTACTAGATTTTTAAAAAAATTGTTCCCAAATCTCTTTCAGATTTCGTTCAAACATTTTCCACCTCTTTGCTTTTAAAAAGAAAGTAAACAAAAAAAGGTTACTCTTCAAAACAGAATTTTTGTTAAATTTTCACAAGAAAACAGAAAGGCTAACCCAAAATGGCAGAACTAAAAAGAACAGTTTGTGCTCACGATTGCCCTGACCAGTGCGGAATGATTGTAAAACTTGAAAATGGCAAAATTATTGGCGTTGACGGCGACACTGAACACCCGATTACCAACGGTTTCCTGTGCGGAAAAGTTAAAGACGAGTGGGAAACCGTTTACTCCGATTTACGGGTAAAATTCCCGATGAAACGTGTTGGCAAAAAAGGTGAAGGCAGGTTTGAACGGATTTCGTGGGACGAAGCCTTAAAAACCATTAAGAAAAAATTTCACCAAACAAGCGAAAATTTTGGTTCTGAAGCAATTCTGCCTTTTTCTTACGCAGGAAACATGGGACTTCTTGCAAGACGAGTTGGCGACAGATTTTTTTACAGGCTTGGCGCTTCAAGGCTTGACAGAACTATTTGTTCCACTGCAAGTGAAATTGGAACCCAATCCGTTCTCGGAGCAGCACTTTCTCCCGATTGGCGAAATTTTACAAAATCAAAATTTATAGTAGTTTGGGGAGGAAACATTGCTTCTTCAAACGTTCACCTCGTTCCGTTTTTCAAAAAAGCTCAAGACAACGGAGCCGAAATTTTTTGCATTGACCCGCAAAAAACACGAACAGCAAAAATCTCTGATTTTCACGTCCCGCTTCGTCCAGGAACCGATACAGCTTTGGCACTCGGAATCATCCGCGAAATCATTAAAAATAAATTTTATGATGAAAATTATGTAAAAAATTTTACGAACGGTTTTGACGAACTTGCTGAAGCGTGTGAATCTTTTACTTTACAAAAAACTTCTGAAATCACCGACGTTTATCCGAAAACAATCCAAAAAATCGCAAAAAAACTCTACGAAAACCAACCTTCAGTAATCAAAATCGGGATTGGAATGTCAAGGCAACTTTACGGGGCAACTGCAACACGAACGATTTTAGCAATTCCCTGCTTGCTTGGTTCCTGGCAAAAAATTGGTGGTGGAGCAACTCTGGAATCTGCTGACGTCTTCAAAATTAATAAAAATGTAGCCTCCCGTGAAGACCTTGCATCCAAAAAAACACGCAAAATTAATATGGTTGAACTCGGGAAAGCACTCACAGAAATCGAAAATCCTCCCGTAAAAATGCTCTTTGTCTGGAACTCAAATCCTGCCGTTGTAGTGCCAAACAGTGCAAAAGTAATTCAAGGTTTGCTTCGCGAAGACCTTTTTACTGTCGTTCACGAAAGAATTTTTTCTGACACAACAAAGTACGCAGACTTGCTTTTACCTTCAACAATTTACTACGAAAACACAGATTTTTACAAAAGTTACGGGCATAATTTTGCACAAATGACTAATCCTGTTGTGCCTCCGCAGTTTGAAGCAAAATCAAATTTTGAACTCTTCCAAACACTCGCAAAACTAATGGATTTTCAGGAAGATTGCTTTAATGAAACAGAACACGATTTGATAAAAAAAATGATTGCTCCGTGGGAAGAAAAAACTTTTGACGATTTTAAAAACGGAAAGTGTGTTCAGGCAGAAGTTCCTAACGATTTTCAACCTTTTGCAGACGGGAAATTTTTTACACCTTCAGGCAAAGCAGAACTTTGGGACAATTCACTCGTTGCTTCACCAGGTTACAAACCTTCGTTTGAAGGACACGAATCGCCAAAAATTAAAAAATTCCCGTTGCAATTAATCAGCGGAATTGCTCACAATTTTTTGAACACCAGCTTTGGCGAATCACAAAGAAACCGTAAAAAAGAAAAAACTGTTTTAAAAATTCACCCTGCAGACGCAAAAAAACGCTTGATTGAAAATGGCGATACAGTGCGGATTTTTAGCGAAAACGGAGCGTGTTTGCTGACTGCTGAGCTTACAGAAGACGTGAGAGAAGGCTTGGTTGTTAGTGAGGCTTTGTTTTGGAACGAGTTTACACAAGACGGAAAAGGGATTAATTTTGTAACTTCTGATAAACTTACGGATTTTGGTGGTTGTTCAACGGTTCACGCAAATCTTGTTGAAGTGCAAAAATTTTTGGTTTAGTTGTTTAGTAGTTTTTTTCTAAAAGTAAAGCCGTAAAACCTGCCTGCTCAAAGTGTTTGTCGGTTGTAAGTGCCTGAAAAATTTTAAGTTTTTTCATCAAAACAAAGGAAACACAATCTGTCATTCCCCATTCCTTCTCTTTCCGTTCACGGTAAAGTTCAATCGCTTCGTTCAGCAACTCGTTAGCTAAGGGAATTACTTCTACATTTTTGTTTTTTGCCTGGTAAGTTTCTTCAATAAAATCAATTGCCAAATTCCTGTCAAATTTTGCAAAAGAATTCCCAATTTCAAGTAAAATCCCATCGTGGAGAAAAAATTTATCCCTTTCATCGAAACAAACAGAAAGTAATTTTGCTTTTGAGTGATTTTTATCAGTTTTATTAAGAAGAGCGATTAAGTAAGAAGTATCAATAAAAAATTTTTTACTTGTCATTTTGTGTTACTTTAGTTTTGTTCTGATAAAAACTTTCGTTAATTTTTTCAGACCAATCTTCTGGACCTTCAATTGAACCTGTAAGTTTTCTAAGCATGTCTAAAAAGCCTGAATATTTTTCTTCTTTGCCATTTTTTACAGTTTTTTGTGGCGTTTTTCCGTTAAGCATTTTTTTCCTTAATTTTTTCCTTTTCAATTTACTTGTTTATTTTTAACTTTTCAAATTCTTTTTGATGCAACACGTTTTCTTAAACTTAAGAAAAAAACCTTCGGTCTTTGATTTTTAAGTGTGTTTTTTTTGGAATGAAAATTGATTGCAGATTTTTAAAAAACTAAAAAAGGTAAACTATGAAAACCATTAAAAATTACTTAACCGCTACACTAAGTTTAATAATTTTATTAAGTTGCAGCGAAGACGAACCCAAAAAAACCAAGCTGACCCCTTACGAATTCAAAAACCCAACCAACTTTCCTGTTCTGCAAATTCCTGCCGACAACCCTTTCACGGTTGAAGGAATTGAACTCGGAAAAATGCTTTACTACGATAAAATTCTGGATAAAGACAGTTCACGTGCTTGTGCAAATTGCCATTTCCAAAATTTATCCTTCAGTTCAGACGCAACTGTTTTGCCACACGTAAACCTCGCCTGGAACGACGCTTTCCTTTGGAACGGAAAAGTTCAGGGAACAGTTGAGGAAATTATGCTTTTTGAAGTTGATGAATTTTTTCAAACAAAACTTGAACGGCTAAACAACCACGAAACCTACAAAAAAGACTTTAAAACAGTGTTCGGCGTTGACCAAATCACCTCAAACGAAGTTGCAAAAGCACTCTCGCAGTTCATCCGAACCCTTGTTTCAAGCAACTCAAAGTACGATAAATTTTTGGAAGGAAAAGCAACTCTGACCGAAGCAGAAACACGTGGAAGGGACTTGTTTTACAGTGAAAAAGGTGATTGTTTTCATTGCCACAGCGAACCGCTTTTTTCTGACAACGATTTTCACAACACCGGAATTGATTTTACTTTCAGCCACGAAGGTTTGGCAGAAATCACCGGAAATTCAAACGATTTTGGTAAGTTTAAAACTCCAACCTTGCGAAACATTGAGCTAACTGCTCCTTACTTTCACGACGGAAGTGCAGCAACTTTGGAAGCTGTTTTAGACAAGTACAACGCAGGACTTTCACTTTACCCAACAGTTGACCCGTTAATTCGTCCTTTAGGACTTTCCACACAAGACAAACAGGACCTGATTGCTTTTATGAAATCGCTAACAGACTCAACTTTTCTGACAAATCCGGCTTTTGCAAGCCCTTTTTAGAAAATTTTACTAACTCTGACAGCAAAAAAATACTGTCAGAGTTAGTTTGAAAATAAAAATTAATTTTTGCCCAACAATTTTGCAGCATCTTTTGCGTGGTAAGTCAAAATCATTTTTGCTCCTGCCCGTTTAAAACAAATTAAAATTTCCATCATTGTTTTCTCGTAATCAATCCAACCATTTTGGCTTGCAGCTTTAACCATCGCGTACTCACCGGAAACGTTGTAAACAGCAACAGGAACTTTTGAAAACTCACTTACAGCACGCACAACGTCAAGGTAAGGAAGTCCGGGTTTTACCATCACAAAATCTGCTCCTTCGCTAACATCAAGTTCCACTTCCCGCAAAGCCTCTTTCACGTTTGCAAAATCCATTTGGTAAGTTTTTTTGTCGCCACTTTTTGGAGCAGAATCCAAAGCATCGCGAAAAGGTCCGTAAAAAGCTGAAGCATACTTTGCACTGTAAGACAAAATCCCAACGCCAGAGAAACCGCTTTCGTCGAGTGCTTTTCGGATAAAACCAACTCTTCCATCCATCATGTCTGAGGGAGCTACAATGTCAGCTCCGGCTTCAGCTTGTGCAACAGACATTTTTGCAAGAACTGGCAAAGTTGTGTCATTTTCAATTTCGCCTTTTTCGTTTACAAAACCATCGTGTCCGTCTGAACTGTAAGGATCCATTGCAACGTCAGTAATCACGGTCAGTTCAGGAACTGCTTGTTTGATTGATTTGATTGTTTGCAGGTAAAGACCATTTTTATTGCAGGATTCTGTTGCAAATTTGTCCTTTAAACTTTCGCCAAGCGAGGGAAACAAAACAACCGCAGGAATTCCAAGCTCGTAAAGTTCTTTACATTCTTTAACTACCAAATCCTTTGAAAACTTAAAAATTTCAGGCATTGATTTGATTTCCTGTTTTTGATTTTCACCTTCAATCACAAACAAAGGCATAATTAAATCTTTCACTGAAAGCTCGGTTTCACGAACTAATGAACGTAAACTTTCCGTTTTTCTGTTTCTTCTCGGTCGGGAAACTATGTTTGGCATTTTTCCAATCCTTAAAATTTTTACCCGAAAAATTTACTTGATTTTAAGAAACAAACAAGCCAAAAATTCAAATCCAAAAATCCGGGTAAAAACTAATTTTTTTTACTCTTTTATGACACAAGGAAACACAAAATTTTGTTAATTCACAAGTGAAAATTAAAGTGAGTTTCGCAAAGTGAAAAATTTTAAAACCCTCGCAATCACACACAAGACAATCAATCTCAAAGACTTAGGTCGTTTTGTTCTTGATGAATCCCAACTCAAAGACAGATTAACTTTCCTTAAAACAGCTTCAAAAATTGATGAGATTTTCTACCTTGCAACTTGCAACAGAGTAGAATTTTTTATTGCTACCCAAAGCGAACTCACTTTAAATTTTCTTGAAGGCTTTTTCAGAGCTTTTAAACCCGAATGGAATGAAACAGAAATTGATTTTGCCACGAAATCCGTAACAGTTTTTGAAGGTGAAAAAGCTGTTGAACACTTGTTCAGAGTTGCTTCTTCGCTGGATTCTCTTGTTGTTGGAGAAAAGGAAATTTTTGGGCAGCTTCGCAAAGCTTACAATACTTGCACGGAACTCGGACTTACTGGCAATACTTTAAGGCTCGTGATGGATTCCGCCGTGAAAACTTCTAAAGAAGTCTTTTCACAAACTAAAATTGCTCAAAAACCAGTCTCAATCGTTTCACTTGCTTTCAGAAAAATCAAAGATTTAAAAAACAGCACAAAATTTTTAATCATTGGTGCGGGACAAACCAACACTTTAATGGCTAAGTACCTGTTAAAACACGGTTTCAAAAATTTTACAGTCTTTAACCGAACTCTTGGAAACGCAGAAATTTTAGCCAAAAAACTAAACGGAAAAGCTCTTCCACTTTCGGAACTTGCAAACTGCGACGAAACTTTTGACGTAATCATCACCTGCACGGGAGCTTCTGAACCGGTTTTAACTTACGAAATTTATTCCAAGCTCGTAAAAAATGACACTTCAAAAAAAATAATTATTGATT
The DNA here is from genome assembly GCA_020850775.1 of bacterium. Taxonomy (GTDB): domain Bacteria; phylum CLD3; class CLD3; order CLD3; family CLD3; genus JADZEA01. The sequence continues at coordinate 9,680 of JADZEA010000009.1, read as the reverse complement.
TAGCTGTTCCAAACGACCTTGACACAAAAGTTTTAGAAAATTTTAACATCAGTTTTATCGGGATTGAGCAACTCCAAAGCGTCGCAAAACAAAACTTGCAGGAACGAAAAGAAGAACTCACCACAAGCGAAAAAATTATTTCAGCAAACTTGGAAGAATTTAAAACAATTCACCAAAAGAGAAAAATTACCTTGGCAATGCGTGAAGTTCCACAAAAAATCAAAGAAATTAAGTTGAACACACTGAACTCTGTTTTCGCAAAGGAAATCGGTGAGCTTGACCAAAGTTCTCAGGAAATTCTCCACAAAGTTCTTGATTACTTTGAAAAAAAATGTGTCGGCGTTCCGATGGTTGTTGCAAAAGAAGTTTTTGCTAAAGGGTTTTAGTTCTTTTACACAAAAAAACCCAACGAAATTTTTAAAACCTTTTTAATGAAAAATTTTGTTAAGTTTCCAGACCGGAAAAAATAAAGTGAAAAAGAATTTGGAAAGAAAAATCATCATCGGTTCAAGAGGAAGCGATTTGGCTTTGTGGCAAGCAAATCACGTCAAAGATTCACTTGAAAAACTTGGCTTGCCTTCTGAAATTAAAATTATTAAAACTCAAGGTGATAAAATTCAGCACCTGAGTTTTGATAAACTTGAAGGCAAAGGTTTTTTTACAAAAGAAATTGAAGAAGCACTTTTGAAATGTGAAATTGACCTCGCAGTTCATTCCCACAAAGATTTACCAACCGAATCTCCGGACGAATTAATAATTGCCTGTGTTTCCGACCGCGAAAATCCTTCCGATTTACTTTTGATTAATCAAGAGGCAATTGACCTTACACAAAAATTTTCACTCAAAAAAAATGCACTCGTTGGAACTTCCTCCACAAGACGAAAATGCCAGCTTCTCTCTTTTCGTAACGATTTACAAATTGAAGACTTGCGGGGAAACGTTCCGACACGCGTCCAAAAACTCAAAGACAAAAAATACGATGCAATTTTAATTGCCTTTGCAGGTGTGAACAGATTAAACCTTGATTTAAGCAGCTTTTTTCAGGAAAAAATTTCTCCAACAGAATTAATTCCTGCTCCTGCACAAGGTGTTTTAGCTTTGCAAATCCGTAAAAATGATAAAAAACTTTTTGACCAACTGCAAAAACTGAACAACTTTGAAGTAGCTCAAACAATTTCCGTTGAACGAAAAATTCTGAACCTTTTTAGTGGTGGTTGCCAAACTCCTGTTGGTGTTTTTTGTAAAAAAGAAAATGGAAAGTTCGTTGTCTGGACTGCAAAAGGTAAAACAGCTGATGATTTTCCCGTCAGAATTTTTGAAGAAGCTGAAACTTGTGAAGGTTTGGCAGAAAATGTTGTAAAAAAATTCAAAAAGCTAAAACCAACTTCTGTTTTTGTTACAAGGGAAGTTTTTCAGGAATGCTATTTTGTCAAAGCATTGGAAAAAAACGGCTTTTCTGTTTTTGGAAAATCCTTGTTAAAAATCTCTCAGGTTCCAATTTCTAAAGTGGAAAAAACAGACTGGATTTTCTTTTCAAGTAAAAATGCGGTTTTTCATTTTTTCTCACAAAGCCCTGAAATTTCAAAAAATGTGAAATTTGGAGTGATTGGCAAAGGAACCGAAAGTGCTTTAAAACTTTTTGATAAAGAAGCTGGTTTTTGCGGGGACAAGTTTAACACTGTGGAAGTTGGAAAAGACTTCGCAAAACTTGTGGAAAACCAAAGCGTGCTTTTTCCAATTTCACAAAACTCATTAAAAACAGTGGAAAAACAGCTCCTTCCAAACACAAAAATTATTGATTTAATCGTTTACCAAAACGAGCCGGTTGATGATTTTACTTTGATTGACGCAGAAATTTTAGTCTTTACAAGCCCTTCTAACGTTGAGGCATTTTTTCAAAAACAAAAAATTAATCCAAACCAAAAAGTCATCGCAATCGGAACTGCAACTGGTAAAAAGCTCGCAGAGTTTGGAGTTTCAAACTACAAACTTCCCTACTCAAGCAACGAAATCAGTTTGGTTGAAGCAATTTTTGGAATTTAAAAAAAGGAATTTAGGTAAAACTTGCAAAGAAAACAATCCAACAAACTTTACAAAGAAGCTAAAAAATATTTTCCCGGCGGAGTAAATTCTCCTGTAAGGGCTTTTAAATCAGTTTTTGGTTCGCCACTTTTCATTGAAAAAGGAAATGGCTCAAAAATTTATGACGCTGACGGAAACGAGTTTATTGATTTTTGTTGTTCGTGGGGACCATTAATTCTCGGACACAACAACTCAAAAATTCGTGAAAAAGTGATTTCTGCAATTACCAGCGGAACGACTTTTGGTGCGCCAACAAAACTTGAAAACGAACTTGCAAAATTGATTTTACAGAACAACAGGTTCATTGAAAAACTAAGGTTTGTCAGTTCCGGAACTGAAGCAGTGATGTCAGCAGTTCGTCTTGCGAGAGGTTTCACAAAACGGGACAAAATCATCAAGTTTGATGGTTGCTACCACGGACACACAGATTACTTGCTGGTAAAAGCTGGTTCAGGGCTTGCAACTTTTGGAACTTCAAGTTCGGCAGGAGTTCCTGAAAGTTTTGCAAAAGAGACAATTGTTTTGCCGCTAAACGACAAAGAAGCAGTGAAAAAAGCTTTTGAAAATTTTAAAAATGAAATTGCTTGCGTGGTAATTGAGCCAATTCCTGCAAACAACGGCTTGCTTTTGCAAGAAAAATCTTACCTTGAATTTTTACGGGAAATCACGAAAGCAAACGGTTCTTTACTCATTTTTGACGAAGTGATTTCTGGTTTCAGAGTTGGGTTTTGCGGTGCTGCAGGATTTTACGGGATTCAACCTGACGTTGTAACTTACGGAAAAATAATTGGTGGCGGACTTCCTGTTGGTGCTTACGGTTCAAGTGAAAAAATAATGAGTTGTGTCAGCCCTGATGGTCCGGTTTACCAGGCAGGAACTTTATCGGGAAATCCTGTTGCGATGTCAGGTGGAATTGCTCAACTGAAGGAATGCTTAAAAAAAGGCTTTTACCAAAAATTGGAAACTAAAACACAAAATTTTGTTACTTCAATCAATAAATTTGCTGAACTTCAAGGTTACAAACTAAAGGTTTTTACTGTTGGTTCAATTTTTTGGTTTGCGTTTACGGAGCTTGAAAAAGTGCAAACTTCCGAACAAATTGACCCAAAAAGTATGGAAAAATACAAAATCCTTCACAATGAACTGCTTAAACGTGGAATTTATTTTGCACCTTCGGGTTACGAAGTTGGTTTTGTTTCTTCTGCTCACACTTCAAAAGATTTAACTAAAGCAAAAAATGCTGTTTTTGAAAGTTTGAAGTTTGTTTTTAAAAATGATTAAACAATGAAAAAAACAGGGATTTTATTAATCAATCTTGGAACTCCAAACTCTGCACAAACCAAAGATGTCAGAAAATATTTGAGGGAATTTCTTTCCGACCCAAGAGTGATTGACATTCCGTTTGTTTTCCGTTTTTTGCTCGTAAACTTAATCATTGCTCCGTTTCGTTCTCCAAAATCTGCTAAAATTTACCAAAAAATCTGGACTGAAAAAGGCTCTCCCCTGCTCGTTTACGGTCTTGAACTAAAGGAAAAACTGCAAAGGCTTCTCGGAGAAAATTACGTTGTGGAATTTGGAATGCGTTACCAAAATCCTTCGCTTGAAAAAGCATTGGAAACATTTAAAACTCAAGAATTTAGCAAAATTAAAATCATTCCGCTTTTTCCGCAGTACGCCTCAGCAACAACTGGTTCAGTTTACCAAAAAGTGATGGAAATTGTGAAAAACCGTGAAGTTTTTCCAAGCCTTGAATTTGTCAGTAATTTTCACAGCCACGAAGGTTTTTTAGAGGCTTTTGCAGAACTTGGTAAAAATTATTTGAAGGAAAACTACGAACACGTTTTGTTTAGTTTTCACGGACTTCCTGAAAGGCAAATCCGAAAAGCAGATTTTACGGGAAGTTGTCTCAGCCAAAATTGTTGTGGCAGACTGGAAGAGAAAAATTATTTTTGTTACAAGGCTCAATGTTTTGAAACTGCAAAAAACATTGCTAAAAAACTTGAGCTAAAACCTGAAAAATACACTGTTTGCTTTCAATCAAGGCTTGGAAAAGATGAATGGATTAAACCTTACACAGGTGAAATTTTAAAAAAACTTGCTGGTAAAGGAGTTAAAAAAGTTCTCGTGTTTTGTCCTGCTTTTATTTGTGATTGTTTGGAAACGACTTATGAAATTGGTGTTGAGTACTCGCATATTTTTCAAACACTTGGCGGAGAAAAATTACAGCTTGCAGAAGGTTTAAATGCACACGATTTTTGGGCAGAAGGTTTAAAAAGGATTGTCATAGAAAATTAAAATTTTCTGCTTACTCCATAAAAAGCATTCGTTTCCCTTTTCTAAGTTTTATATTTTTGGCGTGATAAAATTGATTGGTAAAAAATGGAAAATTCTTTGTTTGTGAAAGCTGCTTTTAGCAAAAAAGTTGAACGTCCTCCCGTTTGGATGATGCGGCAGGCAGGAAGATTTATGAAAGAGTACAGGGCATTTCGCGAAACTTATTCTTTTATGGAAATGATGAAAAACCCGGAACTTGCGACTGAAGTTACGCTGCTTCCTGTTGACTTGCTTGGTGTTGACGCTGCGATAATGTTTTCAGACATTCTCGTTACAGCCGAAGCGATGGGCGGAAATTTATCTTTTCACGAAAAAATTGGTCCCGTTTTCAGCAATCCCGTAAGGACTAAAAAAGACGTTGAAAGCCTCATTTTTCCTGAAACAGAAAAGGCTTTTGACTACGTTTTTAAAATGATTAAACTTGTAAAACAAAGGCTGAACAATAAAATACCTTTGATTGGTTTTGCAGGTTCACCCTTCACGGTGATGTCTTACCTTGTTGAAGGAAAATCCTCAAAAGACCTGCAAGCAACCAAGTTTTTGATTAACACTGAACCTGAAATTGCAAAACTTTTGCTGTCAAAAATTGCAAAAGTTACAACCAACTACTTAAATGGGCAAATTGAAGCAGGAGTTAATGCAATCCAAATTTTTGATTCCTGGGCAAACGTTCTTTCGTGGGATGATTACGATGAATTTTCTCATTTTTACATTAACGAAATTATTCAGAACCTGAACAGAAAAAATATTCCGGTGATTTCTTTTTGCAAAGGAAGTTCAGTTTTTGCTTCTAAAATGGCTCAGGCAAAACCCGATGTAATTTCAATTGACTGGAACGCAGACTTGCTGGCAATTAAACAACAGTTACCTCAAAAAATTGCAGTTCAAGGCAACCTTGACCCTTTTGTGCTTTATGGTTCAAAAGAAATTATTCAAAAAAAGGTTTTGCGGATTCTTGAAAAAATGCGAACTGAAAGCGGTTTTATTTTTAACCTTGGACACGGAATTATGCCTGACATTCCTTTTGAAAACGTAAAATTTGCAATTGATTTAGTGAAAAACTTTAAAAACGAAAGCTAAAAAATGGATAACTACAAACTTTCTATCCAAACAATTCACAAATTTAACGTTCCGGGACCTCGTTACACTTCTTACCCGACTGCTCCTGAATGGAAAAATGATTTTACAGAAAATGATTATCCTCAAATTTTACAAGACTTTGATAAAAAAGACGAACCACTTTCAATTTACGTTCACATTCCTTTTTGTGAGTCTTTGTGTTGGTACTGTGGTTGTAACGTCGTAATTAAAAAAGACAGAAAACACGCTAATTCTTACCTTGATTACCTTGAGAAAGAAATTGACAAAGTCGCTTCTAATTTTTCAAAAAAGAAAAAAGCAATCCAGTTTCACTGGGGCGGAGGAACTCCAACTTTTTTGACAAGCGAACAAATCACAAGGCTTTTTACCAAAATTAAAAACACTTTTGAACTTGATTTTGACGGTGAAATTGCGATTGAAATTGACCCGCGAACGATTGACAAAGAAAAAATCTTACTCCTGAAAAACTTAGGGTTTAACCGTGTAAGTATGGGAGTTCAGGATTTTAATCCTGTTGTGCAACAAGCAGTTCACAGAATTCAGCCTTACGAAATGGTTAAAGATTACGTTGAATTTTGCCGTAAACTCGGCTTTGTTTCAATAAATCTTGATTTAATTTATGGTTTGCCTTTTCAGACAGCAGAAAATTTTTCGGATTCCGTTTACAAAACTTGCGAACTTCGTCCCGACAGAGTTGCTCTCTACTCTTACGCTCACTTGCCCTGGCTGAAAAAACACATGGCTTTGATTAAAGATGAAAACTTACCGAAGGTGGAAGAAAAATTTCAAATTTTCTTGCGTTCACGAGAAATTTTCCTTGAAAATGGTTACTCAACGATTGCGATGGACCATTTTGCACTAAAAACAGACGAAATGGCAAAGGCTTTTGAAAATGGAACACTTTACAGAAATTTTATGGGTTACACGCTAAAACCTGCTGAAACCTTTTTAGGTTTTGGAGTTTCATCAATTGGTTTTATGGAAAATTCATTTGTTCAAAATGCTAAAGAACTTGAAACTTACTACTCAATGCTTGATTCGGATAAACTTCCGCTTGAAAGAGTAAAAAAACTAAGCCGGGATGACCTCGTCAGAAAATGGGTAATTAATGCTTTAATGTGTCAGTTTGCAGTTGATAAAATTGAATTTAAAAAGCAGTTTGACCGTGATTTTGATGTTTACTTTGATTACGAAAAAGAACACATCGCAAATTGTGTCAGCGACAAACTAATTGAACTTTCAGAAAATAAAATTGAAGTTACGCAAATCGGAAGGCTTTTTGTCCGTAACGTTTGTATGGGTTTTGACTGGTATTTCAGACAGCAAAACGGCTACAAAAAATTTTCTAAAACAGTCTGAGGAAATTAAACAGTTTGATAAAAATGAAAAAAATAACAGTTATCGGAGCAGGAATTTCAGGGCTTGCAACAGCTTACTACTTCAAAAAGGCTTTTCCAAATGCTGAAATCAAGATTTTTGAAGCAAACAAAACTTGCGGCGGTAAAATTTCTACAGTTAAAAAAGATGGTTTTATTTTTGAGGAAGGACCAAGAGGAATTCGTCCTTCAGGAAAAGGAAGGCACTTTTTACAGTTTGCACGTGAAATCGGGCTTTGGGAAAAATTAGTCCCTTCAAACAAAGAAGCAAAAATTCGTTACATTTTTCTTGAGGGAAAACTTGAAAAATTACCTTCAAATCCAATTGAAGCAATCACTTCAAAAACTACAAGCGGAACTCTGAAAGCAATTCTGCAAGACCTTACAACTTCACAAAAAACAAGTATTAAAGATGAAACAATTTATGATTTCATTGAGCGAAGGCTTGGTTCAGAAATTGCTAACAAACTAATTGACCCTGTAATTTCAGGAGTTTACGCAGGAAACATTAAAAAACTTTCTGCAAACGAAACAATTTATTTTCTGACTGAACCAGAAAAAAATTTTGGCGGAATTATCAAAGGCTTAATCAAACAACCAAAAACAAAACCTGAAATCAGTGAAAACTTTGGTGAAATTGAAAAATCTGCTTTGGTAACTTTTGAAGGTGGAATGCAAACTTTAATTGACAGGCTTTCCAAACTTTTGGAAGACAATCTTGTTTTGGGTTCAAAACTAACAAAAATCCAAAAAAATGGTGAAAAGTTTGTTCTTGATTTTGGGGAAAGTGTTTACGAAGCAGATTTTGTTTTCAGCACTTTACCGTCTTACGAGTTAGCAAAAATTGTTGATAAAAATGAGCCTGTTTTTCTTAAACTAACTGAACTTTTGGGTAAAATTATTTACGCTCCAATTTCAGTTACTTCTTTAGGCTATGAAAATAAAGTCAATAAATTTAAAGGATTTGGCTACCTTGTTCCTCACAGGGAAAAGCAAAAAATACTTGGAGCTTTGTGGAACGACCAAATTTTTAACGGCTTTGCACCAAAAGGAAAGTCATCTTTTTCTGTGATGCTTGGTGGAGCTTGTGATGAGAATTTTAGTAATTTTAGCGAAAAAGATTTTATAGAAATGGCGGAAAATGATTTGCAAAAACACCTTTCAATTTCTGAAAATCCCGGCATTAAAATGACAAAAATCTGGGTTTTGGGAATTCCACAGTACAACGTTGGACACAAAGAAATTGTTGGTGAAATCCAAAACTTGTTTGAAAACTCAAATTTTGTTGTTTCAGGGAATTTTGTTGGTGGAGTTTCTGTGATTGATTGTGTAAGAAACGCAAAAAATTTAGTTGGCTTTTTTGAACAAAAAAACAAAGAAAGGTTTTAGAAATGGGTTTTTTAGAAAAAATGAAAATGCGTTTTGGTGTGAAAAGTAATCTTGACGTAGTTTTAATTTTGATTGTTTTTTCAATTGCTGGTTCGAGTGTCGTTTTTGTCGCAAAACCAATCCTTGCTTTTCTTGGATTTGAAAATGGTTCTTTTGGTTGGTGGACAGGAAGAATTTTGTTGATTGTTCCACTTTACCAGGTTTTGTTGATTGTTTACGGAACTTTGCTTGGGCAATTCTCATTTTTTTGGGAAAAAGAAAAGAAAATGGGTCGTTGGTTAGCAAAGAAACTTTTTTCTAAGGCTTAAAAGAAATTTTTTAAAAAAATAAAAGTTCTCAAGGTTAAAAATAACCAGGTTAGCTAAGAGGTTAAAACAATGCTTAACTCATTGAAGAAAAAAATATTCTTAAACTCTTGTCTTTTTTTGTTTTTTACAAATTGTTTTGCACAAAAAATGCACTTAACGAATTTTGGAGTAGAAGAAGGTTTAGCTCAATCGCAGGTTCAAACAATTGTTCAAGACAGAGAAGGTTACCTTTGGATTGGAACGGTTGATGGAATTTCAAAATTTGATGGAATAAGTTTCACGACTCTGACAGCCAAAGATGGTTTGGCAGAAAACCACGTAACAAGTTCAATGATTGATAAAAATGGAAACATTTGGTTTGGTCATTACGGTGGAAGCATTACAAAATTTGACGGAGAAAGTTTCCAAAAAATTGTTAGTGAAAAAATAAGTCCAAACACAATTTTAAATATTTTTCAAGATTCACAAAATAATTTATGGGTCGGAACGTCTAAAAAAGGGCTTTTTAGGTTTAACGGAAAGAATGATTTTCAAAATGTTGAAGCAGAGGAAGGATTTGACGCAAAAGACGTCAACTCAATCTTTGAAGATGAAAATCAGGATTTATGGTTTGGGACTGAAAAAGGGATTTTTCACCTGAAATTTTCTGCTAAAAAATTTATTAACTTTAGCAAAGAGAAAAAGATTTATGAAAAAGCGATTTATTCAATTCACCTTTCAAAAACAGGAAAAATGGTTTTTGGAACTTCTAACAATGGTTTAATTCTTTACTCACCTAAAAAAAACACTTTTGATTTTATCACTGTTCAAGATGGTTTAGCTTCAAACAGTTCTTACAGAATTGATGAAGATTTAGACTCTACGCTTTGGATTGGAAGTTTTGGGAAAGGCATTTCTCAAGTCAGCCAAAACCACCAAATAAAAACTTTAACAATTGCAAACGGTCTCCCGGACGACACAATAAATTGTTTGTTTAAGGATAAAGAAGGTAATATTTGGGTTGGTTCTGAAGCAGGTCTTACAAAGTTTTCAAGTTTTAAGTTTCAACTTTACAGCGAAAATGATGGTTTACCGGATAAAGTTGTTTGGT
>JADZEA010000008.1 GCA_020850775.1 bacterium | reverse complement strand
CCGTTGAAGTAAAAAACATTAATTCCGAGCCTGTAACTCACGATATTTTACGAATTGAAATGACTTTGGAAGCAATTGAAAAAGGTGGTTTTAACCACTTTATGAAAAAAGAAATTTTTGAGCAACCGCAAACAATTGAAGATGCAATGCGTGGAAGGATTCAACTTGAAGACGGAAACATTAAATTAGGTGGTTTGCAAGAGCATCTTGACGTTTTGCGGAATGCTAAAAGGATAATTTTTGTAGCTTGCGGAACCTCCTGGCACGCTGCTTTGATTGGTGAGTACATGCTTGAAAAGTATGCGAGGATTCCTGTTGAAGTTGAGTACGCTTCAGAATTTCGTTACAGAGAACCTGTAATTTATTCTGACGATGTTGTGATTGCGATTAGCCAAAGTGGTGAAACTGCAGACACTTTAGCAGCGATTCGCGAAGCAAAACAAAAAGGTGCAACAGTTCTTGGAATTTGTAACGTTGTGGGAAGCACAATCGCACGAGAAACTGACGCCGGAGTTTACATTCACGCAGGACCAGAAATTGGAGTTGCTTCTACGAAAGCATTCACTTCACAACTTACTGTTTTAGCTTTATTTACCTTGATGATTTCAAGGCTCAGACACATGTCTCCAATTCAGGGAAAAGACCTTGCAACTGCTTTAAGGCAAATCCCTTCAAAAGTAAAATGGATTTTGGAAAATTGCGAAGAACAGATTATTAAAATTGCAAAAGAATACAAAAATGTTTCAAATTTCCTTTACCTTGGAAGAGGTTACAATTTCCCAACTGCTTTGGAAGGAGCTTTGAAGCTAAAAGAAATCTCGTACATTCACGCTGAAGGTTATCCGGCAGCAGAAATGAAACACGGACCAATCGCATTGATTGACAAAAATATGCCTGTTGTTGTGATTGCAACTCGTGACGGAATGTATGAAAAAATTGTCAGCACCATTGAGGAAATTTCTGCAAGAGAAGGAAGAATTATCGTAATTGCAACTGTTGGAGATGAAAAAATCAGGGAAAAAGCTGAACACGTAATTTACGTTCCTGATACCTTGCGTTTTTTAAGTCCTTTATTAACAATCATTCCTTTACAACTTCTCGCTTACCACATTGCCACTTTACGAGATTGTGATGTTGACCAACCAAGAAACTTGGCAAAAAGTGTAACTGTGGAATAGAATTTTCAAGTTCTGTCTTTTGGAAAAGGTGGAACTTGAAAAAATTGGTAAAAAAATGAAAACGAAACCAGAAAAACTTTGGCATTACAGAGCCTTAGCCGATGATTTTTATGCTTTTAAACACGAATACAATTTTATTTTCAACAAAAATTAAAATTGTATTTTTGAGGTTCTTGTGAAAGACAAAATCATAACTAAAGTTGTCCAAATTATTGAGCAAAAGAAAAAAGCCTCAAAATCAATCCAATGTTTTGTTGTTGGAATTAGCGGCCCACCAAAATCAGGGAAAACTACTTTTGCAAAAAATTTGACCGAAGAACTTAAAAAACAAGGTTTTAACACTGTAGAAATTCCAACGGAAGAATTACAGTTTCCCGCAAAACTCCGCTACTTAAATAAATTTAGCGAAGCCAAAAACTACGTTCTGAACCATTTTAACTTAGCAGTTTTGACCCAAAAAATCATCAAACCTGCTAAAGCCAGAAGCAATGTTTCAATTACTTTACCAATTTTAAATCCAATTTTGCAAATTTACGACAAACGAAAAACTTATTTTTTTTCTAAAAAGCCAATCATAATTGTTGAAGGAAGTTTTCTTTTTCAAAGCAAGTACAGAAGAAGTTTTAACCTTAGAATTATTCTAAAAACCTCACAAGAAGAAAGTAGAAAGCGGTTTACCGGAGAAGAAACTTTTTACGAATTTTTATGGCAAGCAGAAAAAATTTATAAAAGAATCGATACACCTGAAGAAATTGTTGAGATAATTATTGACAACGAAAACTTCAACGAACCAAAATTTTTGAAAGTTCCGAATGAAAATTAAAGCCATTTCCATTGATTTTTGGGAAACACTCGTTGCAGGAATGCACAACAGTTCGCAAAGAGTAGCACACAGAATTGATTTTTTAAAAATAATTCTACAAAATTATGGCGATTTTGACGATAAAAATATTGAACTTGTTTACGAACAAACAGGAAAACTTTTTTCTGATGTTTGGAAGTTCAGCCACAAAACGATAACTTCAGGCGAAACAATTAATGCAATTGCAAACAGGCTTGGAGTTACTTTTTCGCACCTTGATTTTATTGCTTTAGTAGAAATTTTTGAAAAATCTGTCCTTAAAAATCCACCTTTGCTTTTTCCTGAACTGCAAACTGTTTTGCCAAAACTTGCAAAAAATTATCCCTTAGGAATAATTTCTGACACCGGTTACTCAAGCGGAATTATTTTGCGGGAATTTTTAAGGCAAAACAATATTTTTCAATACTTTACTTCGTTTGTTTTTTCCGATGAAGTTCACGCCGCAAAGCCTCAAAGTAAAAATTATCTCGTAACTTGTAAAAATTTAGGGATTTCTTGCGGGGAACTTTTGCACGTTGGAGATAACCAAAGAAGCGACATCGCTGGCATTCAAAATCTTGGAGGAAAAGGCATTCTTTTCTGCCAAACGAACAAAAAACACCTCACAAAAACTACAGCCAACGAAATAATTTTTAACTGGAATGAAATTTTTGAAGCAATTGAAAAAATTGAGCAAAAATAATTTTGAGATTTTTTATGAAAAAAGTGCTTTCCTGTTTTATAGTTTTTTTGATTTGCTGCGTGAGTATTGAACTGACTTTTCGCATTTTTTTTGCGTTTAAAATTGGTACGGATATAATTTTTTACGGAACGAGATTTTGCGGGCAACACAAAAAGGAGCAAGAAAAACAAGCAAAGTTTGAGGAAAACCATTCCGTAATGTTTCATAAAAATTCGGTTGGAAACTACTCAAAATATTTTCCAAACCAAAACCGCAAAGACAAGGATGAAAACGGTGAAGTTTTTGAAGTTGTAATCAACGGTAAAGGATTTAGAGGAAGGGATTTTCAAACCAAAAAGGAGGAAGGAACTACCAGAATCGTAACTTTAGGAGCTTCTTCAACTTTTGGTTACTACGACAGGGAAAACGAAACCTATCCTTTTTACCTTGAAAAAATGTTAAACGAAAAGTTTCCGCAAAAACATTTTGAAGTGATAAATCTTGGAATCCCACACTTAAAATCGGAAAACATACTTTCACTTTTTGAAAAAGAAGCACTTGAGCTAAAGCCTGATTTTGTAACATTTTACGAAGGAATTAATGACGCAGCTTCAGCGGAAAAGAAGAAACCGATGTTTGGCTTTTTACCTGAAAAACTGCAGGGAAGATTTATGGCTTTAGCCTTTGTTGAAAGTATGCTAACCTACAATGTTGAAACTTTTTCACAACAGGATTTTGAGAAGCACTTAACGGGAAAAAGCCAAATTTTTTTGTCTAACCTTGAAAAAATTAATGAACTGTGCAAGGAAAACAGAATAATTTTTTTACTTGCGAACCAACAGGCAAAATCAGAAACAATCCCAAAAGACAAACTTCAAGGCATAACTTACGAACAGGAAACTGAGCAAATTTTACAAAAATTGAAAACACAAAATAAAATTTCCGCAAACGAACTGTACTTTTTGACTCATTCAGTTTTGATGAAAGACTTGGAAAAATTTGCTTCTGAAAACAAAATTCCACTTGTAAACGTGATTGAATCACTCAACCAAAACCGACACTACCTGACAAGTTGGGTACACTTGAACCCAAAAGCCAATAAAATTGTTGCAGGTACTTTTTACGAAAAAATTGTTTTACTCATTAAAAATTAACCCAAAAATTTTCGTAAAATTTTAGTCTTTTTCCATTTTTTTACAAAAAAAACCCGTTTCACAAAAGTAAAACGGGGTTTAGACTAATTCATTAATTTTAAAATTAACTGTTTAAGGCTCTTGGAAAAAGCACGTTGTTTTCAAGTGAAATGTGGTTCATTACGTCATCAATTAAATTTCTGACTCCAAGGTAACAAGCTCGCCAAGTGTTACAAGCATCAGCAGGCAGTTCAAAATTGTGAACAAGTTTTTCTAATCTTTCAAGATTTCTGCCGTGTTCATCGTGTTCTTGTCGCATTACTTCAATTGGTCCAGCTACAAAATGAAACATTCCGTTTTTGATTGCAGGAAACAAAATTTGTTCTTCTTTTTGCATGTGATTTTCAAGTTCACATTCTAACATTACTAAAAATTCCATTAAACCTGTCGGGCAAAGCTCTTTGTTTCCGTGAACAATTTCAATTCTTTGAGCAAGTTTGATTAATTCAGGTAAATCGTAACGATGTTTTTCGTGGTAATTTTTAAGAATGTGTGAGATTAAATCACTTAAATCCTTGTTTTGCCAATCAAGCTTTTCAGTTTGAGTTTGTTCTAATTCCTGCAATTCGCAAACCACAGAATCAAAATTCAAACCTTTTTCAGCAATTGCTTCTGAAAGCAAGACTCCTCCACCGCAGCAAAAATCTAATTTATTCTTTCTGAAAACCTTTGTTGCACCTGAAAGTTGAACTGCAATTTCACCAATTGTTATGTTTTTGTAATCCATTTTTTTTTTAACTCCTAAAAAATTGTTGTTGTGTTTTTGTAACTCCTTTCCATTTAGTCAAAGACAGTGCCAGGTGAATTGAGGTCTTTAAAAGTGTGTTTTGAGAAAATGGTTGTAAAATTCACAACAGAATTAGTTGTCCATTTTACAACTTGTTGTAAAATAAATAACTTTTGCTTTGTTGGTTTTAGTTTCTTCCTTAACTTTGAAAAGAATCTTACTTTAAAGGTAAAAATTATGTCCGACCTTTCTTACTTACTAAAAATCGCAGTTGACCTGAACGCAACTTTGAGCAATTCTGACCGCTACGAAAGAATCCTTGAAGTTGTAAAAAATATTATTCCTTGCAACGCTGCTGCAATTTTGATTAAAAATGGAAACTTTCTCTCCCCTCTTTCAGCTTTCGGGCTTTGTCCTGAAGCCTTAACAAAAAATTATCCGATTGAAAAAAATCCTCGTCTGCAAATAATTTTGAACTCGCAAAAGCCAATCCTGTTTCCACTCAACACAAATTTACCTGACCCTTTTGATGGATTGGTTGAAGGTGACCCAAACGCTCTCAAACACGTCCACGCTTGCCTTGGTTGTCCTTTGATTGTTGAAAACGAAGTCATCGGAGCTTTAACAGCCGATTCTCTTGAACCTCACGCTTTTGACAATTTAGATTTTGAAATTTTACAGGCACTCGGATCTTTGGCAGGAGCAAGTTTGCGAACTTCAAAACTAATCGAAACTTTAGAAAAATTTTCACAACACCAAACCCGAATTGTTGAAGACTTGGTTCAGACAACAAAACTTTCACGCGGAATCGAAATTTCAGGCGAATCCAAACCAATCAAAGAACTTAAAGAAAAAATAAAATTAGTCGCAAAATCCGACCTTTCAGTTTTGGTAACAGGCGAAACAGGTTCGGGAAAAGAACTCGTTGCAAGGTCAATTCACCACTACTCAAATCGTGGAAACAAACCAATGATTTACGTGAATTGTGCAGCTTTGCCGGAAAGTGTCGCAGAAAGTGAGCTTTTCGGACACACAAAAGGAGCTTTTACAGGAGCAGACAGAGAACGCTCAGGAAAATTTGAAATTGCAGACGGCGGAACGATTTTTTTGGACGAAATCGGTGAACTTCCGCTGACACTTCAACCGAAACTTTTGAGAATTTTGCAAGAAGGTGAAATTCAAAGAGTTGGCTCGGACAAAATGCTGAAAGTTGACGTGAGAGTGATTGCAGCAACAAACAGAGATTTGGAAGAAGAGGTGAAAAACAATAAATTCAGAGCAGACCTTTTTCACCGGCTGAATGTTTTCCCAATCAAAACTCCGCCACTTCGGGAACGTTTGGAAGACATTCCTTTGCTTGTCGGAATGTTTTGCTTCCAAAACCAAAGCAAGTACGGTTATCCGAACATTCGTTTGAGCCAAAACTCTTACGAAAAATTGAAAAAATACTCTTGGTACGGGAATGTTCGTGAGTTGAAAAATGTAATTTCAGCAGCGATTTTGAAAACAAATTTCCGCTCTCCAAATGCTGAAGTTTTGATGATTGAGGCACAGGATTTGGGCGAAGAATTTTTTAAGGAAGTCGTAATTTCAGAAACAAATTTGCAGTCAGAAGCAAAAGCTGAAACCCACACTTTGCCAATTTTACACTTAAGTGAAGCAACAAAAGAATTTCAGAAAAACTTGATTTTACAAGCAGTGGAAAAAGCCGAAGGAAACTGGGCAAAAGCTTCAAACCTTCTCGGAATTCACAGAAGCAACTTGTTCAATTTGGCGAAAAGGTTGGGATTGAAGTGAAAAGCTAAATCATTGTTAGATTTTTCAACTAAAAAATTAATTTTGCAACTTTTTAATTTCTTCTCAGTAAATGAAAATCCATTAAATTTTAGAGGTGTTAAAATGATAAAATTATTAAGTTTAGCCCTTCCCTTGCTGGTTTTTGGCTGTGCTTGCTCGGGAAACGGAAAAAATATCAGAGGAAACGGCGTTTCAAAAACCGAAACCCGTGAAGTCGGAAACTTTACTTCCATTGAACTTGACGGCTCTTTTGACGTTCACGTTACCTGCCAGGAAAAACAAAACTTAGAAATCTCAGGCGACGAAAACATCCTGCCTTTAGTCAAAACTGAAGTCCGTAACAACACTTTGCGGGTTTACCTTGACCACGAAGGTTCGCTTTCAACTACTAAAAAATTAGAACTGACAATCTCGGTTGAAAACATTGAAAAAATTAATTTAAGCGGCTCCGGCGATATTTTTGTGGATAACCTCGCAAACGAAAAGTTCAGCGTTCAGATTGATGGAAGCGGAGACGTTCAGCTTAGCGGCGAAACGGACTTTTTTGCTACCGAAATCAACGGAAGCGGAAACGTTCAGGCAGAAAAACTTGCCTCAAAAAATGCTGAGGTAGAAATCAACGGAAGCGGAGACGTCGTCGTGAACGTTTCCGAAAAAATTGAAGCCGAAATTAATGGAAGCGGAGACATCAGTTACTACGGAAACCCAACTTCCGTCTCAAAAAACATTAACGGCTCAGGCAGAATTTCCAAACAATAAATTTTTGGTGTGAGCCTAAAAACTCACACTAAAAACCGTCTTCAACCCATTTCCCGTGTTCTTTAATCAGTTTTACAAGCTCGTCAAGTGCTTTCTCTTCACCGATTGAAGTTTTCACACACTCTTTCCCAACAAAAAGATTAACCTTTCCAGGTCCAGAACCAACGTAACCAAAATCCGCGTCAGCCATTTCTCCGGGACCGTTCACAACACAACCCATAATCGCAATTTTTACACCTTTTAAATGGTTTGTTCGTTCCTTGATTTTTTCGGTTACAGTTTGCAAATTGAAAAGCGTTCTGCCACACGAAGGACAGGAAATAAAATCCGTTCGTGAAATTCTTGTTCGCGTCGCCTGTAAAATCCCGTAAGAAATGCTCAAAATCCTTTCAGTGTTACCACTTCCGACTACAAGAACAGAATCGCCAATCCCGTCACAAAGTAAAGAACCAAGCTCAACTGAACTTCGCAAAAGTTGCTCCTCCTCTTCACCAAAAGTGTTACAAACCAAAGTGATTGGATTTTTGCATTTTTTCTGGTCTAAAAACGCACTCAAAAACCTGTAAAAATGCACTGAACTAACTTGTGGAGCTGTTTTAAATGAAAAAGTCAGGTTTGGAAGGTTAAAACTCAGCAGCGTTTCAAGTTTTGGTACCAGCTTACTAAAATCAGTTTTTGAGTCAACTTTGAAACAAAATTCCAGAGCCTTACTTTTTGAAAAAGGCAAAACCGAAAGCAAGTTTTCTTCGCTTGTTTCGTTTCCAACTAAAAAAGCGAGCTTTGTTGCAAATTTTCCAAGTTCGTTAAAAACTTCTGAACTTTCACTTTCAAGTGTAAAACAAGCAAAATTTTTGTTTTGCTCAAAAAAATTTTTGAAGTTCCCTTTTTGGTTTTCGGCAACAAAAAGCCTGAAAAATTCAGGCGGAAACTTTGTTTTTTTACAGGTTTCAATTAGTTTTGGCAGGTTCTCAATTTCTTCAAAAAGCTGTAATTCAACAGTTGGATGGTTTTTTCCGCCAAAATAAAAATCTCCGTTTTTAATTTCTAAAGTTTCACGTTTTTTGTAAACAAACGGATTTCGTGTTTCAACAAGTTCCAAAAACTGATTTTGGACGGGTTTTTCATTAAAGTTGTTGTATTTTTCAACCAAAGCGTACGCAACGGGAATTTCGTGGATTGAGTCTTCGGTCAGTGAAACGCGGATTGTGTCGCCGATTCCGTCTTCAAGCAAAGCACCGATTCCAACAGCGGATTTAATTCTTCCGTCTTCGCCGTCTCCTGCTTCCGTAACTCCAAGATGAAACGGGTAATCCATTTTAAGCTCGTACATTTTTGCAGCCAAAAGCCTGTAAGCCTGAATCATCACTTGTGGGTTTGAGGCTTTCATTGAAATTATCAAATCCTTGTAGTTGCAGGCTTCACAAATTTTAACAAATTCCAAAGCAGACTCAACCATTCCTTCAGGAGTATCGCCAAAACGGTTCATAATTCTATCCGAAAGTGAACCGTGGTTCGTGCCGATTCGCATTGAAATTCCGTTTGTCTTGCACCTTTTTACAAGCGGAGAAAACCTCTTTTCAATCCTTTCAAGCTCTGCCTGATACTCAAAATCAGTGTAATCAAGCACTGCAAAGCGTTTTTTATCCGCAAAATTTCCGGGATTAATTCTTACTTTGTCAACGTAGTTTGCAGCAATCATCGCTGCTTCGGGTTTAAAATGAATGTCTGCAACAAGTGGAATTTTGTAGCCACGTTTTTGAATTTCGTAACGAATGTTTTTCAGATTTTCAGCCTCGTGAACCGACGGAGCCGTGATTCTTACGATTTCACAACCAGCTTGGTAAAGTTCAACCGCTTCGTTTACTGTTTTCAGCGTGTCCATCGTGTCAGAAATTGTCATTGACTGAACACGAACCGGATTTTTTCCACCAACTCCGACATCGCCAACTTTCACTTCACGAGTTGCCCTTCTTTGCCACGAAAACGTGTTTTCACAATATTTTTGCATAAAACTTCTTTCATTTTTTGGCTTTAAAGATAAAAAATAAAGGGTAATTTTCAATCCTTCTTTTCACTTTAAATTTTAAAGTTTCAGTTCAGTTTTTTTCTACTTAAATTAACTGATGAAATTTCGTCAGTAAACTTTGCAAGCTATAAAAAACAGGAAAAAACAATGGTTGAACTACTTTTTAACCGTTACAAAGTCATTCAAAAAATAGAAACTAAATCTCAAAACGATGTTTTTAAAGTTTTTGACACACTCACAGGACAAGTTTTGGCATTAAAAATCTTGCGAAAATTCAACGACACAGAAGCTAAAAATGATTTTAAAATTGAGTTTGAAAGGCTAAAAACCCTGAATTCTCCAAGCCTTGTCAGAGTTTATGATTTTTCTTTTTCGTCAAACAAAGAGCTTTACTTCACAATGGATTTTGTCAACGGCGTACACTTTGATTCGTTTTTTAAAAATGCTTCCTGCGAAAACCAAACACAAATCCTAAACCAAATCGCCTGGGTTTTACAGTACCTGCACTCGCAAAATCTAATTCACGGAGATTTAAAACCGCAAAACATTCTCGTAACAGAAAATGAAGGTTTTTACAGCGTCAAACTCATTGATTTTGGGCTTTCAAACTTTACCAAAAGCACAAAAATTTCAGGAACTTTTGAGTTTTTGCTTCCTGAAGAAATCGAAAAAAAAGACTTTCAGCCTCAGGAAAAAGATTTTTACGCTCTCGGTGTTACAATTTTTCAGGGAATTTTTGGTAAAACTCCTTTCGCAGACGAAGACCTGAACAAGATTTTAGAAAAAAAAATCACTTACCAAAATTCCGAACTCGCCGAAAAATGCAAAAACTTACCACAAGTTTTTAATAAACTCATTTTGAGCCTTTTAAACCGTGAAAAAAATAAAAGACTGAAAGACTGGAACGATTTTTTTAAAATCCTGCAGGGAAATTTTCAGGATTTACAAAAAAACAAGGATTTCCACAAAGAAAAATTTACAGGCAGAGAAACAGAACTTCAAACACTGGAAAATGCTTTTGAAAAAATATTGGATTTTGAACCTTCTGCAATTTTAATTGAAGGCGAAGCGGGAATTGGAAAATCAAGATTAATTTCAGAATTTAAATCTTACCTGCAACTCAAAGAGCAACTTGTTTTTACTGCAAACTCGTTGAACAACACCCAAAATGAAAATTTTTACTCTGCAAACAAAATCCTGACACAGTTCCTGTTCGTTGACGAGTTCAGGGAGTTTTTGACAGAAGACTACAGAAACAGTTTTGCTAAAATTTTCCAAAACAAAAAAACAGAACAAGAATTTTCACAAGAACAAGTTTTTACGTGTTTTTACGAGTTTTGCTCCAAAGCCTCAAAAATCAAGCCTGTAACAATTGTTTTAGACAACGTTCAAAATGAAGATTTTGGTGGAATTGAACTTTGGAGCCACTTTTTAAAAATGCTGAAACGTTTTAAAAACACTTCAATTTTGCTTCTTGTTTCACAAAGAACTGAGGAAAAATCCACTCTGAATCAAAGTTTGTTTGATAAAAAATTAGTTCTTAAAGAACTTGGCAAAGATGAGGTCTTAGGTTTTCTTGGCTCTGCTTTTAACCAAAAGGAAGCTGTGGAACTTTGTGAAGAAATCTTTGCAGAAACCAAAGGAAATCCACTTTTACTTGTTGAATCGCTTGGTTTTTTGGTGCAAAATTTTAATTCAAACTACAAAGAAAACCTGAAAAAAATTCCGAAAGCCTTTGAAGAAATTGCACTGAAACGGCTTGAAACAATCGGAAAAAATGAACTTGCCTTGCTTACTGAACTTTCGGTTTTTGGAAACAGTTTTGATAAAAATTTTAGCGAAAACCTAAACCCTGCTCTGCTTGAAACTTTGGTTGAAAATAATTTTTTAGAAAAAAAGGAAAACTCTTTTGAGTTCAAACACCCAAAGTTTCGTGAGGTTGTTTACTCAAAAATTCCTGAAAACGAAAAAGCCAAAAAGCACTCAAAAATCGCAGAATTTTTCCTGAAAACACCCGAAAACTACACAGAACTTTTGGCTTTTCATCTTTCCAAAGGAGAAAAACCGGTTCTTGCGATTCCTTTTTTGCTAAAATCTTCGGAAAATGCCTCAAACTCACTTGCTTACAGAAACGCAAAAAACCACCTTCTTGAGGTGGAAAAAATCCTTTCAAAAATTGAAACTAAAACAAAAAAAGAACTTGAATTTGAGTTTGAAACTTTACGTTTGCTTTATTTTTTGGCTGGAACTTTGGGTTACCAGGAAGAAAAACCGCGAATTTTCAGAAGCCTTGAGGTCAGCAAAATCCTGGGTAAACCAAAATTTTGCGTAACTGCTTTTTTAAATCTTGCACACTACTTTTCACTTCAGGAACCAAATCCGGAACTTGCAACAAAGTACGTTAACGAAGGAATGAGTTTTTACCAAAACGGTGAAGAAAAAGACAAACTTTACCTTGATTTGCTTCTTGCCAAGACTTGGTTTTTGGATTTTAGCGATTCTAAAAAGTTGGAACTTTCTCAGGAAGCCTTAAAAATTGCTGAAAAGCTACAGGATTTTTATTCGTTAAGCATTGTAAACAACAACATCGGGCTAATTTTTTCTTACTTGGGAAAAGATTTTGAAGCGTTGGAGCTTTACGAAAAAGCACTTTACTTTGCTTTGAAAAGAGGCTTAAACTCTGAAATCATAACTGCAAAACTTAATCTTGTCAGCCAGGTCAGGAAACTTTTTTCGCCTGAAACTTTTGAAAAAATGATTGATTCACTTTTTGAGCAAACGAAAAAAACTCACAGTTTGGTTTACGAAGCGTACACAAGTGTGATTTTGGCTCAAAATTGTTTAATGCTTCATGATTTTGACAAACTTTCAAAGTGTTTGAGAAACTTTGAAAGTGTTGTAAAAGAGCTTGAGAACAAGGATTTTGAGTTAAGGCTTGAAACTGAAAAAATGAAGTACTACGGAGAACTTGGTTATCTGGATTCGTCTTTGGAAATTGCTGAAAAGATACTTTCAACGGAAAAAATCAGTTTGGTTTTGCATTGGCAAGCACTTGTTCGGAAAGCATTGATTTTGGCAAAATTTGGTAAGTTTGAGCAAGCAAAAGAGCTTCTGAACCCAGCAAAATCAGTGAGAAAAGAAGAAGAATTTGTTGACGCTTTAAGGTTCTACCACGCAAAATTACTTTTTGATTTTGATGAATTCAGCGAAGCAAAAAAACAATTTTCAGAAGTTTTGCAAGGTAAAAAGAACAGGTTTTTTGAAGGGAGAGCAAATATTTCAAAATCTTACCTTGCGAGGCTTGAGAATGATTTTGCAGGTGCAAAAGAAGTTGTGAACAACCGTCTTTTTTACGGACACTCAAAGACTGAAAGGCATGAAATTTTGTGGAATTTTTACCAGACTGCAAAATCCACAAACCAAAACAGCGTTACACAAAAACAAATCCTTGACGAGCTTTTTATTTCTGTTCTTGAGAGTGCAAAAAAGATTTCTTCCAAAACAGACCGCGAAAATTTTATCCGAAACGGAACGGTTGTAAAGAATGTTTTTACCGAATTTTTCAAATTTAACTACCAAAACGCAGAAGAAACACGTGAAAAATTTATTGATTTTTGCTTGCTTGGTGAAGTTGGAATTAATGTTTTAAACTACGATGCAAACGCACTTTTAGAAACACTTTCAGGTGAAAAATTTGAAGGAGTTAATTTCAATAAAATCATTGAAATAAGCAAAATTTTAAATTCCAGTTCAGAACCACAAATTGTTCTGAATAATTTGATGGATTTGGCAATCGATTACTTAAAGGCAAATCGCGGATTGGTTATTTTTTACGACAAGGAAACCGAAAATTTTACACTAAAAGTTGGCAGAAACATTGAAAAAGAAACGATTTACGACGTTACCCAAATTTCAAAATCAATTGTAAAAAACGTTAGCCAAAAAGGGAAACCAATTTTTTCCTGCAAACTTGACGAAGATGAAAGGTTTTCACAAAACGTCAGCGTAATTAATTTAAAAATTCGTTCTCTCGTGTGCGTGCCTCTTCTCAAAGGTTCGGAAATTATTGGGACAATTTACCTTGACAGTGTAACGGAAAAAAAATCTTTCAGCGAAAAAGATGCTTTTTTCCTTGAAGCTATCGGAAACCTCGCAGTTGTTGCGATGGAAAACGCAGAAAATTACCAAAAAATCAGCACCGAAAAAATCAAACTGCAAAAAGCCGTTGAGGAAAAATTCAACTTCCACAACATAATTTCGCAAGACGCAAAAATGCTGAAAATTTTTAGTGAGCTTTTGGAAATCGCAAAAACAGACATTTCAGTGATGATTTTTGGTGAAAGCGGAACAGGAAAAGAACTGGTTGCAAAAGCGATTCACTTCCAAAGCAAAAGAAAGGAAAAAAATTTCATTGCAATTGATTGTGGAGCAATTTCAGAAACAATTATTGAAAGTGAACTTTTCGGACACAAAAAAGGTTCGTTTTCAGGTGCTTTTGAGGATAAAAAAGGCTTGTTTGAAGAAGCTGACGGCGGAACCATCTTTCTTGACGAAATTACAAACACAAGCCTTAGCTTTCAGGCTAAACTTTTACGTGTCCTGCAGGAACAGGAAATTCGCAGAGTTGGTGAAAATTTCTACCGAAAAATTAATGTCCGAGTGATTACGGCAACGAACCTGAACATTGAAGAAACAATTAAAAACGGAAAGTTCCGTGAAGACCTTTACTTCAGGCTGAACAACTTCCCGATTTCGCTCCCACCACTCAGAGAACGAAAAGGTGATGTTTCGCTTTTGGTAAATAATTTTATGAAGGATTTTTGCGAAACTTACAACAAAACGATTAGCGGAGTTTCCCAAAAACTGCTTGATTACTTTGAAACGCTTGAGTGGAAAGGAAATGTTCGTGAGCTTCGTTCTGTCGTTGGCGAAATGATTTTGCGGGAAAATGAAGACTTTTTACGAATGGAAAGTTTGCCTGAAAGGATAAAAATTTCGTACAACTCAGCTCCCAAAAAAGCTAATTTAATTGACAGCAAACTTGTAACTTTTGACGAAAACGAAAGACGTTACATCCAACACGTCCTTGAAGCTACCAACGGAAACCAATCCGAAGCTGCAAGAATTCTAAACCTTCCGCGACCAACTTTGCGTTCAAAAATGAAAAAGTTAGGAATGATTTAAAAAAAAGCCTGAATTTTCATCAGGCTTTCACGAAAAAAACTTACTTTAAAAACAACATCTTTTTTGTCTGGTTAAAGCCACTTTCTGTTTCAACCTTGTAGAAGTAAACTCCTGACGAAACAAGATTTCCGTTAGTGTCTGTTCCGTTCCACTTAACAATATTTTTTCCAACCTTACCTTTTTGGCTAAAAAGTGTTTTCACAAGTTGTCCTTTCAGATTGTAAACTTTGAGGCTCAAACTTTCGCTTTTTGGCAAAACAAAAGCGATTTGTGTAGTTGGATTGAAAGGATTTGGATAATTTTGACCAAGTGAGTAAGAAACGGGAGAATTTAAATTTTCAGTTGTTCCGGTCGGTTCAAACCATTGGTAAACTTTTAGCAAAAACGTTGAAAGGTCTGTCAGGCTTGGATTTCCGTTTAAAGTTGTAAAACCTGAAGCCTCAAAACCTGTCATCACTGTTTTCCAGTTTGCTCCTGTTTTTGAAACAACCACGCTTGCAAGGTTTCCTGCTGTTCCATACTTTGCAACAATTGTTCCCGTAGTAACTGCCAAAGCGTCTTTTTCACTTTGAGCAGGTATTGAGATGTTGTAAAGTTTTCCTGTTCCGATTGGGTCGCTTGGCAAACCTTTCAAAAACGAGTTTGTAATTCCAACCGGGTCAACAGTGGCGCCGATAAAATTCGTTCCGAAAGCGGTTCCGGAAACGCTGTTCGCAACGTTTGTTCCTGTCAGTAAAACTTTTGCACCTGAATTCAGGAAAATTTCAAGGTCCGTTAAATTTTGAGTCGTCAAAGCTGTTGTTGTTGGTTCGTAACCTGTTGACCAGACTACATTTTTGTTGACCAGCAAAGCCAAAGTATCGGCTCCGATTTCACCTCTCGCAAAAACGTCCCAAACGTAGAACTTGATTCCTGCTTCTTCAAAATTTTCAGCGTAAATTTTTTCCAAATCTGAGCCTCCGTCATCGTCAACAAGCAAAACGTCGGTTCGCGAAACTTCAAAAGTAAGTTGTGTAATGTTTCCGTTTGTGATTGAAATTGTGTCGTTAAAAGTGGCTGTTGAGTAGTTAAAAGAAGGAAAAACCGTCAGTGTTTTGTACTCCAAAAAGTTTGTCTGGCTTTCAGGAAGCTGAACAAAAGCAAAATTTCCGTTTGCGTCTGTAAGTGTTTCCTGTGTGATTTCTTCGCTGCCAACTGAAATTTTCAGTTCAATTTTTGCGGTAACACCGTTCAAACTAATCTCGTCAACGACGTTCCCGGTAAAACTTCCCATTCCTGAAAAAGTTAAACTTGTGTCAACTTGAACCGTGTCAAGAGTTGTAAGGTTCAGTGCTAAGGTCAGTTGGTTGAAACCGAACTTGTAAAAATTCACGTTTTGAGTTCCCATTGGCACTTTTACAGAATAAAAACCTGTTGAATCACTGTGAACCAAAGTTGTTGAAGTTTCAATTGTTGCGTTGGCGAGCGGAGTTCCGTTTTGGTCAGTCAAAAATCCTTCAACAGTTGGCTGAAGTGCGGCCAAAACTGCTGCGTAAGCGTTAGTTCTTCCTGCTCCGTAGCGGTTATCTTTTCCGGGAGTTCCCAAATCAAAAGCTGTTGTCATTAAAATTTGAGCGATTTCCTGAGGTGTTAGCGAAGGATTTGCGGAAAGCATCAACGCACAAATTCCGCCTGTGTGAGGAGTGGCGCTTGAAGTTCCGCCAAAAGAAGCGTAACCGCCGCCGAGGTCTGTTGCAGTTGAGCCTTGACCAGGAGTTGAAACATCAGGTTTGATTAAACCGATTGAGTTTGGCACTGTCTGGAAAGGATAATCCTGGTACTCTATCGGCATTTGGTAAGGGTAAGATGAATTGTTTGTTTGGATGTTTTCCCAGGTTGCGGGTCCGTAAGGAGAAGAGGTTTCAATGCTTCCCGTGTTTACGTTAATGTTTCCACAACCAATCACAGAACTAATTCCACCAATTAAGGTTTGGTCCGGATGAATCCAGGGAGCAGGACAATTTCCGGGTGCGGAAATATTAAAAGGAATTGGGGCATTTGCCTGGTTGTTTCCGTCGTTGCTTGTTGAGTTTGTGTGAACAATTCCCAAAGCAAGTTCAATGTCTGTGTTTTGCCTGAACATTGGATAGTTTGGTTTATCACTTGAATACCATTTAAAAGAATAAGAACTTGTAATCACGTCAGCATCGTTATCCATTGCGTACTGTTGGCAATTCCAGTAAGCAGTTTGTCCGCCGGAAGCAACCCGTAAAATCATTAGTTTTGCCATTGGTGCAACTCCTGTAATCGTTCCTGAAGCTCCGTTTCCACAAACTTGACCTGCTGTTGAAGTTCCGTGTCCATCTGTATCCATTGGGTTGTTGTCGTTTGAGGAAAAATCCCAACCAATAAAATCATCAATTTTCCCGTTGGAATCATCGTCAATTCCATTTACATCTCCAGGGTCCAAAATCCACGTGTTACCTGAAAAAATCAAAGTTTGCCCGTTACTGTTTGCATCTTCCGCGAGATTTTGCCAAACGTTTGGTGCAATGTCCGGATGCGTGTAATCGGTTCCGCTGTCAAGGTTTGCAACCAAAACTCCTTGTCCAAAATAACCAAGCGAATCCCAAACTTGTGGTGCTTTGATGATTTTCAAAGCAACGTTTGTGTCGTTAAAAGCAGGATTAAAAGTTACATTTTTTTTGATTGCTTCTTTTGTGTTAAAATCAACTAACTGTTCCAAAGAATACTGAAAATCAAAGTAAATTTTTCCAACCCCTGCAAAATCTGAAACTGCTGAAATCGTCTCCTTTTTTCCTTCAAAAACAATCACGTTGTTTGTCCACAAGGAAGAAATATTTTTTGCGTCTGTTGTCTGCAAGTAAGAAAGAATTTCGTTTTGGTCTTTGTTTGCAAAATCCTTCAAAAGTTTTTTAATGAAAGGTCGTTTTTCTTTTTTAGAGGCTTTTTCAAGGTTGTTTTCCCTTAAAATTTGCATCAATTTTTCGTAAGTAATTCTGTTTTCAAGAACTACGTAACACGGGATAAAATCTTGATTTTTTTCCATTTCCCTTAAAAGCGAGCTATCAATTTTTGAAAAATCACTTGCTCTTAAAAGCGAAAACCCACTTGCTAAAAGCAACAAACAAAGTAACTTTTTGACTAACATTTCCTACCCTTTCTTAAAATTTTATTAAATTAAAATAAACCAAGACTTAACCAAAAAAAACAGAAAACTTCACTCACTCAAAATTTTAAAAACACTACCTCTGTCAGCGAACTTTTCAACTTCAATTCTAACGGGAAAAACATCTTTTAACCTGTCAAGGTGCGTAACAATCAAAATTTTCTCAAAATCAAATTTAACTTCATTGATTGCTTCAATCAAATTCTCAATTCCTTCCTCGTCCTGAGTTCCAAAACCTTCGTCAATCACAAGAGTCTGAAGTTTTGTTCCTGAACGTTGTGCAAGAACTTTGGAAAGTGCAACTCTCAAAGCAAAATCAATTCTAAAAGCCTCACCTCCACTGAAAAGCTCGTAGTTTCTCGTTCCTGAAGTATCAGAAATCAGGATTTCAAGTGTTTCTTTGAATTCACCTTTTGCATTTTCAACCTGACTTTTGAAGGCTAAAGTTGTTGTTCCATTTGTTAGCCTTGATAAAATTTCGTTAGCTTCCTGTTCAATTTCCACGACTTCATTTTCAATAATTAAAGCAGGAATTCCATTTTTGCCAAACATTTTTGCGACTTCGTCTGAAATCATCACTTCTTCTGAAAAAAACTTTTTTTGCTTCTCAATTCCTGCAAATTCCTGTTCGGCAATTTCAATTTGTTTTAATTTTTCCTTCAAGCCTCCAAGTTCAGTTAATTTTTGGCTTTTCTCTTTTGAAGACACTTCAAAGGTTTGTTTTGCTTCTTTTAAGCGTTCTGAAAAATCTTCTGAATTTTTAAAAACTTTGTTTACTTCCTCAAAATCCTTTTCAAATTTTTCACTTTGCAAATTTTTGCTTACAAGTTCAGTTTGTGTTTTTGTGCGTTCCTCTTCAAGTTCTGCTTCTCTTTTTACAGCATTTTTCAGGTTTTCAAAGTTTGCAGAAGCATTTTTCAGGTTTTCAAGTTCATTTTTTATTTTTTTGTGCTCTTCTGCGTCGTAGAAAAATTCTTTTTTTTCAGTTTCTAATTTTTTGTAAGACACAATTTCTTCTTTTGCAAAATCTCGCTGCTCCAAAACTTGTTCAAGTTCTAAAATTTTTTGGGATAGTTTTGGAAGCTCTGCTGAAATTTTCTCCTGCAACAAAAGTGCTTCGTTTAGTTTTGAAAACTCAATTTTAAAGTGTTCCAAAGCCTGAAAATCCGTAATAATTTTTTTGTGTGTTTCTTCGTCGTAAGCAATTTTTGTGATTTCTTCCGAAAGTAAGGCGTAATTTTTTCGTTCTTCTTCAGCAAATTTTTTGTTTAAAACTATTTTCTTTTTTTCTAAAATCTTAGTTTCAAGTTCTGAAAGTTCAATTTTTACTTTTTCCAACTCCTCAAGTTTTGCTTGGGTTTCACCAATTTTAGTTTCAAGATTTACAAAGTTTTTCAGTGTTTTTTCAAGTTCTGTAAAAGTGCTTTTTGCTTTTAAAAGCTCATTTTTTACACTTTCAAGTTCATTTTTCAGGTTTTGAGCTCTCGTTTTTCGCAAGCCAATTTCTGCTGAGTAGTGGTTTTCAACCTGCTTTGTTTTTTCGTGTGAAAGCTCACTCTGGCAAACCGGACAAGCATTTTTTCCTGTGTGAAAAAGTTTGTTTTTTTCCTCAAAATCAAAAATTTCACTTTCAAGCCTTTCAATTTCTTCAGGAAGGAATTTTTGTGAACGTTCTTTCAGAGTTTGACCTTTTTCTTTTACTTCCTGAAAATTTTTTTCAAACTGTTGTTTTTTCTGTAAGTCTTGATTGAGTTCAACAAGTTTTTGCTTTAAAAATTCTTGTTCGGCGAGCTTTTCAGTGTTTTTTTGTTTTTGATTTTCCAAGTTGCCGATTTCTGCGTCAAGTTCTTTTTTTTGGTTTTCAATTGTTGAAAAGATTTCTTGTTTTTTCAGGAGCAATTTTTGCTGACTGTCTTTTTTTTGTTGCCAAAGTTTTATTTTTGCTTCAAGCTCTGCTAATTTTTCAAAGCCTTCTTTGATTTTAAGTCTTTTAGAAACAAGTTCCTGTAAATTTTGCAATTGTTTTTCCAACGAGCTTTTTTCTGTTTCCAAACCAATTTTTTTATTTTCAATTTTAGCTTTTTCGTTCAAAATTTTTTGTTTTGTTTCGGCAAGTTCTTTTTCTAAAAACGAGATTTTAGCAAAAGTTTCGGCAAGTTCTTTTTCCCGTTTTTGAAAAGTTCCGAACCTTGAGAAATTTGCTTCAATCTCTGTTTTGTGTGAAAGTATTTTTAGGTTTTCGTTAAGTTTTTGCTCTAAATTTTGAAGCCGTAAAAGCAAATTTTTTCGTTCATTTTTTACGGTTTGCAAGTGTTCTAAAAGTGATTTTTGTTGTTTTTTTATGGTTTCGAAGCTCTCCTGATTTTTTTCAGTTTGGCGAATTTCCGAGTTTAATGATTTGAGGATTTTATCAAGTTGTGCAAGTTTTTCGTTTTCCAAAAGCAATTCCGCCTGAAAGCTTTCTTTTTTAGCAATCTGGCTTTCAAGTTCAGAGACTTTTCGTTGTAAAAAATCAATTTCTTGCTGAGCCTTTTTTTTGTCTTCTTTAGCAAGTTTTTCAAGTACCGCAAAACGTTCAAGATTAAGGATTTTGGAAAGAATTTCCTTTCTTTCGGAAGGTTTTTTGCTTGTAAACTCGTTTGCACGACCTTGCAAAATAAAGGAAGAATTAATAAAAGTTTCAAAATCAATCTTTAAAGTTTCATTGATTTGAGTTTGAGTTTCTGTAATTGAAGGTTTATCCAAAGTATGAAATTCACCTGCGTTTTCATCAAAAACCTGAAAACTAAGCAAGTGAGGACGTGATTTACCTTTAAAAAAAGTTCTGATAACTCTGTAGTGATTTTCTTCAAGCAAAAACTCGAATTCAACGGACATTTCATAACTTCCAAGTTTTACAAATTCTTCGTTACTTCGTGAAGAAGTGTCTGTTTTTCTTGCTTGCCCCCAAATTGCCCAAATTATTGAATCCAAAAGAGCAGATTTTCCGTGTCCGTTTTTTCCTGAAAGACAAGCGATACTAAATGTTGTAAAATCAAGTTCTTGAGTTGGTTCTCCGTAACTTAAAAAATTTTTCAGTCTTAGTTTTAGAGGTATCATTTTTAAAAAAATTTGGTTCTGACAATTTAATTTCTTAAACTAAAGTTAAAACAAAAACTTTTATTTTTTAATTCTTAATTTTAGTGCTTAATTTTTCTTGACTTTTACTTTTAGTTAAGTTAAATTTTTGAGCTTAAAAAATAAGGAGAACATTTTGAAAACATTTATTCCAAAGCTTGAAGATGTTAAAAATGGTCGCAAATGGTTCATTGTAGATGCAGAAAATCAGACACTTGGAAGGTTAGCTTCAAGTATTGCAAGGGTAATTCGCGGTAAGAACAAACCTTACTTCGTTCCTCACCTTGACACAGGAGACTTTGTCATCGTAATCAATGCTGAAAAAGTTAAGGTTTCCGGCAACAAGGAAAACACAAAAGTTTATCGTCATCACACTCTTTATCCGGGCGGTCTCAGAGAAGTTGGCTACAAACAAATGTTGAAAGAACATCCTGAAAGAATCATTGAAGCAGCTGTTTTTGGAATGCTTCCCAAGAATAAACTTGGAAGTCAATTGAGAAAAAAACTTCACGTTTACGCAGGAGTGGAACACCCACACACTGCTCAAACTCCCGAAGTCCTAACGTTTTAATTAAATAACTGGAAAATTGCAAGTAATGGAAACAACCAAAATTAGAACACTTTTTACAGGAAGAAGGAAATCTTCCGTTGCAAGAGTCAGAATTACTCACGGCAAAGGAAAATTCCTTGTAAACTCAGTAAATTCACCTGATTACTTCAAAAGAAAAACTCTGCAAAAAATTGTTGAGCAACCTTTGGAACTTGCTGGTGGACTTGAAAAATATGACATCACTGCAAACGTAGATGGTGGTGGATTAAGCGGACAAGCTGGTGCTGTTCGTCTTGGAATTGCAAGAGCTTTAATCAGTCTTAACCCTGAATTCAGAGCAGCATTGAAAAAAGCCGGATTTCTTACAAGGGATCCACGTGAAGTAGAACGTAAAAAATACGGTCTTGCTGGTGCGAGAAAAAGATTCCAATTCTCTAAGAGATAATTTTTTTCTTGTTTTAAAAACACACACTGAACTAACAACAAAAGTCCTTGGTGCTGTTTTTTTAAAAAAACAGTTTGATTTTGTTGCAGTGGAGGTAAAACCAAAAAAATAGAAGGATTTTTATGCCTCAGATTACACTTGAAGAACTTTTAGTTTCAGGAACTCACTTTGGACACCTTGCCCGTGTCTGGAATCCAAAAATGCGACCTTACATTTTTATGAAAAAAAATGGTGTTCACATTATGGATTTGAATAAAACTTTGGAAATGCTGCAAAAAGCTGCTGAAAAAGTTTCCCAACTTGCAGAAGCCGGTGAAAAAATTTTGTTCGTCGGAACAAAAAAACAAGCCCGCGAAATTATCAAAAATGAAGCAGAACGTTGTGGAATGTATTTTATGACTGAAAGATGGTTAGGTGGAACACTTACCAATCTTCAAACAGTTCGTAAAAGCATCAAAACTTTGAAAAGCATTGAGAAAAAATTTGCTGACGGAACTTCCGAAAAAATCAACAAAAAAGAACGCCTTGACCTTGACCGCGAAAGGGAAAAACTTGAAAAGGTACTTGGTGGAATTAAAAACTTAAACAGACTTCCCGGAGCTTTGTTTGTTGTTGACATAAAAAAAGAACACATTGCAGTTGCCGAAGCAAAAAAATTGGGAATTCCAGTCTTTGCAATCGTTGACACGAACTGCGACCCGGATCCAATTGATTACATAATTCCTGGAAATGACGATGCCTTTAAAGCAATTGCAATCATCACAAAAACTATCGCTGATGCTGCATTGGAAGGTTCAACCATTTTTAATGCTAAAAATGCTCACCTGCAAACCGAAAGCTACGACAATCAAAGCGAAAGAGAAAACCAAAATAATAACGAAAAACGTAGAGTAAGACGTAAAAGAATTACTCCAAGACGTGATGGTGATGCTAAAATAACCGAAGAAGCAGAAGAAAATGAAACAGATTCAGCTGCTTCAGAATAAAACTGAAAAAACATAATTTTTTTATTTTAAGGCGCAGTTTTATTCTGTGCCTTATTTTTATCTGTAATAAAATAAGGAAAAATATAAATGGAAATTACCGCTCAATTAGTTAAAGAACTAAGAGACATTACAAACGCAGGAATGATGGACTGCAAAAAAGCACTCATAGAATCAAACGGCGACATGGAAGCTGCTATTGAATTTTTAAGAAAAAAAGGAATGGCAACCGCCGCAAAACGTGCTGACAGAGAAGCCAATGAAGGAATTATTTTTGCTAAAAGCTCCGTTGACAAACATTTTGCTGCTTTGGTTGAATTGAATTGCGAAACAGATTTTGTCGCTCGTAACGATGGGTTCCAAACTTTAGGTAAAAAATTAGCTGAACTTGTTTTAGCAAACAAAATTTCTTCAAAAGAAGCACTTTTAGATTTTGCTTTTGAAGGCAGAAAAGTTAGCGATGCCGTTACAGAACTTGTTGGGAAAATTGGTGAAAAAATTTCTCTCGGCAGAGTTGGTTTACTCGGTTCTGAAAATACAATTGTTGCCGATTACCTCCACCTTGACCAAAAAATTGGTGTTCTCGTTGAAGCTACTTTAGAAACTGATTTTACAGTTGCGAAAGACATTACTTTGCAAATTGCTTCAATGAAACCAATTGCAATCAGCCGCCAGGATTTAAGCCCTGAGATTGTTGAAAAAGAAAAAAACTTCTTGATTGGCCAACTAAAAGAAGACCCGAAAAATGTTGGAAAATCACAAGAAATACTTGAAAAAATAGTTGTGGGAAGACTTGACAAGCATTTTATGGAAATTTGCCTTCTTGACCAGGACTTTGTTAAAGACAGTTCACAAAAAATCAGAAACATCTTAGGCAAAGGTAAAATTATTAAATTTTTAAGGTTTGGTATCGGAAAATAAAATGGAAACAGCAATTTACAAAAGAATCCTCCTAAAACTTAGTGGCGAGTCCTTAATGGGAAACAAAGGCTACGGAATTGATTCTGAAGTTGTGAACAAAATGGCTCAAGATATTTTAGCCGTCCATAAACTTGGCGTTGAAATCGGAATTGTCATTGGTGGAGGGAACATTTTTCGCGGGCTTGCAGCAAGCGAAAATGGAATGGACAGAGTTACAGCAGACCACATGGGAATGCTTGCAACTGTAATAAATTCATTGGCTTTGCAAAACTCACTTGAGAAATTGGGAATCCTGACCCGTGTTCAGACAGCAATTAAAATGGAGCAAATTGCAGAACCATTCATTAAAAGACGTGCAAGCCGACACCTTGAGAAAAAAAGAATTGTAATTTTTGCAGGTGGAACAGGAAATCCTTACTTTACAACTGATACTGCAGCAGTTTTGCGGGCAATTGAAATCAACGCAGACGTGATAATTAAAGGAACAAGAGTTGACGGAGTTTACGATTCCGACCCTGAAAAAAACAAGTCCGCTTTCAGGTTTGAAACGATTTCACACCTTGACGTGATTAATAAAGGCTTGAATGTTATGGACACAACGGCAATTACGCTTTCAATGGATAATTCTTTACCAATTATTGTTTTTGATATGAACACAGAAGGCAATTTAAAAAGATTAATACTTGGTGAAAAAATTGGCACTAAAGTTAAGTAAAAGGAAAAAATTATGACTATTCAAGAAATCCTTGACGATGCTTTTGAAAGAATGGACAGGTCTAACGAGCACACAAAAGACGAACTTCACAAAGTCCGAACAGGTAAGGCATCACCAGCAATGTTAGACAGCGTGAAAATTGATTACTACGGAACATTAAGTCCTTTGAGCCAAGTGGCGACAATTAATGTTCCTGAACCACGATTAATTACGGTAAAACCTTGGGACAGGTCAATGGTTAACGTGGTTGACAACGCAATCCGTAACAGCAACCTTGGATTTAATCCTTCAAACGATGGAACACT
>JADZEA010000007.1 GCA_020850775.1 bacterium | reverse complement strand
GACACTTACAAATATTTTGGCGAACCAGTTTACATTTATTCGTTAAAAGAAGGCATCAATGACGGTTTCTTAACGCCTTTCAAAGTAAAACGAATCAAAACCACTTTGGACGATTATCGCTACACTTCAGACGACACGATTGTTGAAGGAGAAATTGAAGAAGGTAAGTTGTATAAAGAAAAAGATTTTAACCGCAAAATTGAAATTGTAGAACGGGAAGCCAAACGGGTAAATATTTTTTTAGATGAAGCCAACCAAAACGAAAAGGCAATTATTTTTTGTGCCAATCAGGAACACGCAGCACTGATTAGAGATTTGGTAAACCAGAATAGGAAACAAAAGAAAGGGATGCTGAGCGAAGTCGAAGCATATTGTGTTCGTGTAACTGCCAATGACGGAGAAGAAGGCGAAAGACTGCTCCGGGAATTTCAGGACAACGAAAAAACAATCCCAACCATACTTACAACTTCGCAAAAACTTTCAACGGGAGTTGACGCACGGAACATTCGCAACATTGTTTTGCTTCGTTCTGTCAATTCAATGATTGAATTTAAACAAATCGTTGGACGTGGCACACGGCTTTTTGACGGCAAAGAGTTTTTTACCATTTACGACTTTGTGGATGCTTACCATCATTTTTCAGACCCTGAATGGGACGGAGAACCAATTGGAGAAGAATCCAAAGAAGCCGAACCATTTCCAACACCTGAACCGACTGAACAGTCAATAATTTCAGAACCTGGTGAGACAACTCCAAAAAAGCCGAAAATCAAAATCAAACTTCGCAACGGAAAAGAAAGAGAAATACAATCAATGCTTTCCACTTCGTTTTGGAGTACAGAAGGCAAGCCTGTTTCAGCAGAAGAATTTTTGAATAATTTGTTTGGCGAGTTGCCCAGACTTTTCAAAGACGAAGAAGAATTGCGAAAACTTTGGAGCAATCCAGTTACCCGTAAAACATTGTTAGAGAAATTAGAATCGGCAGGGTTTCCAAAAGGCGATATTGTGACTTTGCAAAAGTTGGTAGAAATGGAAAAAAGCGACTTGTACGATGTTTTGGAATACGTTTTCAATGGCGACTACACCGCAATGACAAGAGAAGCCAGAGCCAAAGCAGCTGAAGCGACAATTTTAGCCTTATTCAATGACAAACAAAAAGAGTTCATCACTTTCGTTTTGAGCAAATACATTGAAACAGGTGTGGACGAACTCGACCAGGAGAAATTACCAATCTTGCTGAAAAACAAGTATCAATCCTTGGAAGATGCAAAAGAAATTTTGGGAGACGTGGCAAACATCAGCAGACTGTTTATTGAATTTCAAGCACATCTTTATTTTAAAAATGTCGCTTAACTTAAAATTGAACTGTAACTTATTGACAGCATACCTCAAACCATAGACGGTTTACCCCGTAAAATTCAAAAAAATATTGCATAGTTTAAAATTAAAGTTTTACCTTTAATAGTCGTCCCTTAAAAACCATTTAACACACAAATTTACAATAAGTTACCAAAAATAATCATTGTAATCTATTGCAAAATTTCTTTTTTAAAAAATCATTTTTTGATTTTTTTTACAAAATTACGGAATTTGTTTTTTCTAAAATTTCTAAAACTGAGTTTTTAAGGCTTGACTACTTATTTTAGTATTTGCTTAAATAAACAAATTGACTATATTTGTATTTATGGAAAACAACTCTTGCATAAGACAACAAGCAGACATTAAACAAATCAACCGTTGCAAAGACCGACTTTCAGAACTCAACGGCTCGTTTGACTATTTATCGAATGGACTTGAATTGGTGGGAAACAACGTAAGACTGAAAATCCTGTTCCTGCTTTATGAAGAGAAACAACTTTGTGTTTGCGACCTGAGCGACATTCTCGGAATGACCATTTCGGCAATTTCACAACATCTGCGAAAACTCAAAGACCGAAAACTCATTGAAACGGAAAGGCAAGCACAAACTATTTTCTACTCATTGACAAAAGAGTATGAAAAAATGCTCAAATCTTTTTTCAAAATACTTGACGGAAACAAAACTTTGGAGACAAAATGAAAACAGACAAAAAATTAATCGGTGCAGGACTTTTAACAGCAATTGCTGCTTCACTTTGTTGCATCACACCTGTATTGGCTCTTATTGCAGGAACAAGCGGACTTGCTTCTACTTTTTCTTGGCTCGAACCAGCAAAGCCATATTTTATCGGATTGACAGTTTTTGTACTTGCTTTTGCTTGGTATCAAAAACTCAAACCGAAAAGAGAAATCGACTGCAACTGCGAAACAGACGAAAAACCAAAATTTATTCAGAGCAAAAAGTTTTTAGGAATTGTAACAGCCTTTGCAATCGTAATGCTTGCCTTTCCATACTACGCTCACGTTTTCTACCCCAAGACAGAAAAACAAGTGATTGTAGTTGACAAATCTAATGTTCAGACTGTTGAGTTTTCAATTAGCGGAATGACTTGTGCAGGTTGTGCAGAACACGTAAACCACGAAGTGAATAAACTTTCAGGAATTCTGAAATCAACAGCCTCATACGAAAACGGAAACGCAATCGTAGAATTTGACAACTCAAAAACGAACATTGCCGAAATTGAGACAGCAATTAATGAAACAGGATATTCAGTAACAGACAAAAAGGAAAAATAAAATGAAAATCACATTACAATCAACAATCACTTGTCCAAACTGCGGATACAAGAAAGAAGAAACGATGCCCACAGACGCTTGTCAATATTTTTATGAATGTGAAAAATGCAAACAAGTTCTTAAATCAAAACAAGGCGACTGCTGTGTTTATTGCAGTTACGGAAGTGTTGCTTGTCCGTTAATTAACAATACAAAAAATGTTGTTGACAGCCTGAAAACAAAGAAGCTAAGCCCCGTAAAACGTCGAAAGTAAAAACACCTTTTGAAACAAACAAAACAGCACAGGTTTTTACCCCGTAAAATTCAAAAAAATATTGCGTAGTTTTAAATTAAAGTGTTACCTTTAATCAATTCATTTTTGAAAAAAATTAGTGAAGAATGAGAATTAAACAATAACGGAGAAAAAAATGAGTAAAGCACTTTCAACAATCTTGTTTTTAGCAATTTTAACAACAAGCCTTTTTGCTGAAGAACCTAAAAATATTAAACTGTTAAAAGGAATGAGTTACGATGAAATTAAACTTTTTATGAAACAAGTTTCAACAGGACTTGGAGTGAAGTGTCAGGAATGCCACAACACAAAAAACTTTTCAAGCGACGAAAAGGAAGATAAAAAAATTGCTTTAGAAATGATGAAAATGGTTCAAGGCTTGAACGCAAATGTTTTCAACTACAAAGACGCACCAAAAATTACTTGTTACACTTGCCACGCCGGAAACAAAAAAACAACTAACGAACCACCCAAAAAACAATAATTTTGGTTAAAGAATGCTGACTGTTTGTGATTTTTGTAGTGAGTTGATTTTAGAAAATGAAATCTATTTTTGTGTAAACATTGCAACTTACTCAAAAAAATCAGGTCAAAACACGTTAGTTTTACCTGAAAAAACAGACAAAGAGGAAAAAAATGTTGTGCTTTTCAACCTGAAAAAAGCAACGGAAGAAGAACTCAACAACTCAGTTCACAAACATAAAAAATTTGATTTGTGTAAAACTTGTTACCAAAAATTTTTTGAAGACCCATTTTTCAATTATTAAAAATCTCCCTGAGCAAGCCCAATCACGATTTCTTCAATTAAAACTCTTTCGTGAGCTTCGTAAGCTGCAAGGATTTGTGGAAAAATATCTTCGGAAGTCATCATTTTTTCTCTCGCAAAATCGCCTTCAATATTTTCCCAAAAAGGCGTGTTAATTGCTCCCGGATAAACTCCGGTTACACGAATTTTTTTTGCACGAAGTTCCTCCCTTGCAACTAAAGTGAAGGCGTGAACTCCAAATTTTGAAGCACAGTAAGTTGACCAACCTGCAAAAGTTCGCTTTCCGGCAACGGAAACAATGTTAAAAATGTGTGCTTTTGCGGATTTTTCAAGAAGTGGTAAAAGCTCTTTTGTTACCAAAAAAGTTCCCGTTAAGTTTGTGTTAATTATTTCGTTCCACTCCGAAAGCTGTGTTTCACAGAAATTTTTTGCAATCCCAATTCCTGCGTTGTTAATCAAAATTTCAAGGCTTTGAGAGTTTGAAGCAATAAAATTGTGTAAGTTTTTAACTTGATTTTCATTTGTAACATCGCACTGAAAAAAAGCAATTTTACGGTTTTTACAGTTTTCGTAAAATTTTTGTTCGTTTCTTCCCGTAACGACAACCTGGTAATTTTGGTTTGCAAAACATTCTGCCAAACCAAGTCCAAGTCCTGAAGTTCCGCCGGTAATTAAAACTAAAGCCATAAAAAATAATAATTAAAGATTAAGTTTTTTGAGGGTAGTTGCCAAAAACAACTACCCGTTTTTTATCTGTTTTTCACAAGGTTCAGAAATTCCATCCGTGTTTTTGAGGCTTCGCGAAACTCACCAAGCATACAGGAAGTAACGGTTTGGCAACTTTGTTTTTCAACTCCTCTCATCATCATGCAAAAATGTATCGCTTCAATGATTACACCAACTCCAAGCGGTTGCAGGTGTTCGTTGATTGAGTTTGCGATTTGTGTTGTAAGCCTTTCCTGAACTTGCAAACGTCTGCTGAAAACGTCAACAACACGCGGCAACTTTGAAAGCCCGACGATTTTGCCGTTTGGAATGTAAGCAATGTGGCATTTCCCATAAAACGGGAGCAAGTGATGTTCGCAAAGTGAGTAAAGTTCAATGTCTTTAACAATAACCATCTCGTTACAATCTTCTTCAAAAAGTGCTTTTTTTATAATTTCTCCAGGGTCCAGTTTGTAGCCGCTTGTGAGAAATTTCATACTTTTTTCAACTCTGCGCGGAGTTTCCAAAAGCCCGCTGCGATTTGGGTTCTCTCCGAGTTCATTTAAAAGATTTTTGATAAGTTCTTGCATTTATTCACTTTCCATAATATTCAACAACATTGTTTGATGATTCCCAAAGACGAATCCGATGGAGTTTTCCGCAAGGGATTTTGTCTTGCAGAATTTCCCAGAATTTCATTGTAACAATCTCAGCTGTCGGAACAAGCCCTTCAAGAAAATCAACGTCAATGTTTAGGTTTTTGTGGTCAACTTTGTCGGTGATTTCTCTGTCAATAATTTCCTTGAGTTCCTTCAAATCCATAACCATTCCCGTAATTGGGTCAATTTCGCCTGCAATCGTAACCTCAAGTTCGTAGTTGTGTCCGTGTCCGTTTTCGTTGTTGCAAATTCCGTAAACACGTCTGTTTTCTTCAGTTGAAAGTTTGTTCGTGTGAAGCCTGTGAGCAGCACAAAACTGAACTTTTCTGATTAAGTAAATCATTTTTTGCCTTTTCTAAAGTTAAAATTTCCAAAAGTATAATTCATAAAACCTGTTTTTATTCCACAAAAAACTACACAATTCCAAAAAGTTCAAGTGCATTTTTAGTTGTTGTTTCTGCGGTTTTTTCAAGTGAAATTCCTTTGATTTCAGCGATTTTTTGAGCAGTCAGTTTGACAAAAGAAGGTTCGTTTCGTTTTCCTCTGTTTGGGTGCGGAGCAAGAAAAGGAGCATCAGTTTCAACTAAGATTTTTGAAAGTTGAATTGCTTTTGCAACTTCGTAAAGATTTGAATTTTTAAAAGTTACAACTCCTGCAAACGAAATAAAAAAGCCAAGCTCAATGCAATCAAAAGCAAATTTTGTGTCTTCTGAAAAACAGTGCATCACACCTTTTGTAACATTTTCTTCACGCAAAATC
This sequence comes from bacterium, assembly GCA_020850775.1. Taxonomy (GTDB): domain Bacteria; phylum CLD3; class CLD3; order CLD3; family CLD3; genus JADZEA01. The sequence goes on along the minus strand of JADZEA010000007.1, from coordinate 16,805 downwards.
CTCAAAATATCTTCGCCGGCATCTCTGTTGTGGATTACAACTGCTTTGTTGTGTTTTTTGGCAAGCCTCAAATATTTTCTAAAAATTTCGTGCTGGAGTTCTGCGGAATGATTTTTGTGGTAGTAATCAAGCCCAATTTCACCAACGGCAACAACTTTTTTGCAAGCAAGCAAACGTTCAAATTCAGCAAAATTTTCTTCCGAAAAAGTCTCCAAATCGCAGGGATGAAGCCCAACGGTTGCAAAAATATTTTCGTGTTTTTCAGCAATTGCGATTGCGTTTTTGCTCGTTTCCAAATTGATTCCGATTGTGTTGATGAGACTTACTCCGGAGCTTTTTGCACGTTCAAGAACCTGCTCAAAATCTTCTTCAAAAGCCTTAAAATCTAAGTGTGCGTGAGTGTCAAAAAGCATTTTTTTACCTTTCAAGAAGAAAAAAGCCACAAAATTTCTAACTTTATGGCTTTAAAAAATTTAAAAATTAATTGCTTTTCCAAGTGAAGCCTCAACAGCTTCAAGGATTGATTCGCTAATTGTCGGGTGAGCGTGAATTGTGTTAATAAATTCTTCCTGAGTGATTTCAAGTGTTTTTGCAAGCCCAAATTCTGCAATCAGTTCAGTAGCTTCTGCTCCGATAATGTGAGCGCCCAAAAGTTCGCCGTACTTTGTGTCAAAAATTACTTTAACAAAACCGTCTGTTTCGCCAATTGCTTTAGCTTTTCCGAGTGCAGTCATTGGAAAATTCCCGATTTTTACTTCGTAGCCAAGTTCTTTAGCTTTTCTTTCCGTGTAACCAATGCTTGCAACTTGTGGAGAACAGTAAGTACAGCCAGGAATTGCGTTGTAATTAATGTTTGGGTGGTGGTTTCCTGCGATTCTTTCAACTGCACAAATTCCTTCTGCTGAAGCAACGTGAGCCAAAAGCGGTTGTCCAATCACGTCTCCAATCGCAAAAATTCCGTGAACGTTGGTTTCGTAAGAATCGTTAACTTTGATAAAACCTCTGTTTGTTTCAATTCCAAGTGCTTCCAAACCAAGGTTTTCAATGTTTCCTGCAATTCCAATGGCAACAAGACAAACATCAGCGTTCACAGTTTTTATCCCTTTTGGAGTTTCAATTTCTGCACTGATTCCGTTAGCATTTTTCTCAATTTTATTGGTTTTAGAGTTTGTGTAAACATTAATTCCGCGTTTCTCAAAGAGTTTTTCAAGTGTTTTAGAGACTTCTTCGTCTTCGATTGGAAGAATGTTCGGAAGCATTTCCACGATTGTGATTTCTGTTCCAAATTCATTGTAAAAACTTGCGAACTCAACTCCAATTGCTCCGGCACCGATAATTAACATTGATTTTGGTTGTTTTGGTAAAGTCATTGCTTCACGGCTTGAAATTATTTTTTCACCATCAAAAGGGACGTTTGGAAATTGTTTCGTTCTTCCGCCTGTTGCAAGAATGATTTTATCACTTGTGATTGTTTCTGCGAGTTGTCCGTCTGTTCCGCTAACTTCAATTGTGTTGGCGTCCTTCAAAAAAGCTGTTCCCGTAAAGTGTGTGATTTGGTTTTTTTTCATCAAAAATTTTACGCCGTTTGAGAGTTTGCCTGAAACGTCCCTGCTTCTTGAAATTACTTTTGCAAAATCAAAGCTAACATTTTCGCACTTGATTCCAAACTCTTCTGATTTTTTGATTGAGTGGTAAAGTTCGGCACTTTTCAAAAGTGCTTTTGTTGGAATGCAACCCCAGTTCAGGCAAATCCCACCAAGTTTATCTTTTTCAACAATTGCAACTTTCATTTTTAGCTGTGCTGCACGAATCGCAGCAGTGTAACCTCCGGGTCCTCCGCCAATCACAACTAAATCAAATTTTTTTGTCATTATTTTTCCTTCAATTTTTTTGAAAAATTAAAATTCATAAAATTTTACATTCTTGATTCAACAATTGACCAATTGATGTTGTTGAAAAAAGCATTGATGTAAGAAGCCTTGTCCAACTGAAACTGAAGCATAAAAGCGTGTTCCCACAAATCCATCACGAGAAGTGGAGTGCAGGTTGCGAGGTGGCTTTCGTGGTGTTCACCAACCCATTGGTTAAAAAGTTTGCCTGAATCTTTGTATAAAATTACCCAGCCAATTCCACGGATAGTTCCGCTTGATTTAAAATCTTTTTGCCAGTTTTCGATGCTTCCAAAGTTTTCAACGATTGATTTTTCAACTTTACTGTTTTGGTTCATTTTTCCGTCGCCACCAAGATTTCCAAAGTAAAGTTCGTGTAACCGCATTCCGTTAAATTCCCAGCCAAACCTTCTTTTAAGCTCGCCGTACTCGTAAGTTCCGACGTTTCCTGTTTTTGCCATCTCGTTAAGTTGTGCGGCTACTTTGTTTGTGTTTGTAACGTAACCGTTGTAAAGTGTAAAATGATTTTTCAAGAGTTGGTCTTCAAAACCGTTCATTCCCAAGAGATTTGAAAAATCTTTTGCCTGGTAAGTCATAATTTTCCTTTCGTTTTTTTTATTAATTTTAAACAATTTAAAAGCCTTGAACTTTTCCTGCTTTTTTGTAGAGTTGCCAAACGATGTGCCAACTAAGTAAAATAATTACGAGAAAACCCATCCATTTGAAACTTGAAGCAAAAGTTGAGTGTTGGTTCATCATCGTCCAAAAAAGTGGAACAGAAAGGTAAGTGTTGTGCCTTGAACGACCTCCGGCTAAAGCTACAAGTTTTGCATCAGGTGCAGTTCCATTTTTCACAGCAGTAAGGATTTGTTGTTGTGCGGGCCAAATTCTGTACCAAACATTAAAAGCCATCACAGAACCGAACAGCGTTCCTGCATGAATTAAATAACCTCTGTAACTAAAATTTCCCCAGGTTTCCATTGCAAATAAAATTAAAGCGATGAGCACAAAACAAAGTATCCCGCTAATTTTATTGTCTTTACCAAGTGGACTTTTAAAAATTGCGTCGTAAACAAAAACCGCTGCAAACGGAACACAAGTCATAATTATTGTTGGAAGTGTCCAGCCGGATTCCGGATTTTCAAAGACTAACTTCCCGTGGTAAAAAACAAGTGTCAGAAGTAAAATTCCCGTAATCCAAGTCCAGACTGCTCCCCAACGAAACCAAAACAACGCTCTTGGCAATAATTCAGGAGCAATTTTTTGTTTGGACTGCGAATCAAGAAGTCCTGCAAACGGACTGTACACAAAATTGAAAAAATAAAGCAAACCAACCCAAAGAACTCCGGATAAAATGTGGAGCCAACGGAAGATTGCCTGCAAAGCGTCACTAATTTCAAAACCCATAATTTGAGTCTTTCTTTGTTAATATTTTTAGTTAGAATCTGTTTTTTTAATTTAACCAATTTCAGAACGTTTTGAAATGACTTTATTAATCAAGCCATAATCAATTGATTCTTCAGGGCTTAACCAATAATCTCTTTCTGTGTCTTCAGTAACTTTCCTGATTTTTTGTCCCGTGTGGTCAGCAATAATTTTATTGATTTTTTCGCGAGCCATAATTATTTCTTTTGCCGCAATTTCAAGGTCGGAGGCTTGACCATAAATTTGTCCGTGAACGCTTGGTTGATGAATCAGAAGTCTTGAATTTGGAAAAGAGTAGCGAAAACCTTTTTCGCCACCAAGTAAAATTATGATTGCAATGCTTGCACAAAGCCCTGCTGCAACTGTTTTCACTCGTGGCTGAATAAAATTCATTGTGTCGTAAATTGAAAATCCCGAAAAAATTTCACCGCCCGGAGAATTAATAAAAACTGTAATGTCTTTGTTCGGGTCGTCTTGTTCCAAAAGCAAAAGCTGGTTGTTCACTTGCCTTGCCAACTTGCTGTCAACAGCTTCAGAAATCAAAATCACTCTGCTTTTCAGCAACTTAGCCATTGGATTAAAATCTTCTTTTTCCTCTTTGGCTGGTTCTTTTTCCTCTTCCTCGTTATCAATTAGAAATTTTGACATCAATTCTACCTTTCGTTTTTTATTTTTAAATTGAATTTCGACTTTTAGATTTCAGTTGATTGAAAATATAACTTCTAAGCCTTGTTTTTCAAAAGACAAAAGTTTTTCAAAATTCCTTACTTTACTTTGTTTTTTTCAATCCTTAACTTTTGGCAGAAATTTTTGGATTTAAACCATAAAAAAAGGAAAAGTAAAATGTCAAATGGAGTTTTTACAGTACCAAAAGCAGTGAACGAACCAATAAAATCTTACGCTCCAAACTCACCGGAACGAATTTCTTTGCAAAACAAACTCAAAGAAATGAAAGCAGAACAAGTTGAAATGCCAATGATAATTGGCGGGAAAAAAGTTACAACGGGAAACCTGAAAAACGTTGTTTGTCCTCACGACCACAATCACGTTTTGGGAAAATACCATCACGGAACAAAAGAACACGTAAACCTTGCGATTGATTCCGCTTTAAAAGCTGCTCCTGCGTGGGCAAATCTTTCCTGGGAACACAGAGCATCAATTTTTTTAAAGGCTTCGGAACTGCTTGCAACAACTTTCAGAGACACTTTGAACGGTTCAACAATGCTTGGGCAATCTAAAAACGTCTTTCAGGCTGAAATTGATTCGGCTTGTGAACTGATTGATTTTTTTAGATTTAATGTTCAGTTTATGCAAAAAATTTATGAAGAACAACCAATTTCTTCACCGGGAATTTGGAACAGGCTTGAACACAGACCGCTTGAAGGTTTTGTTTTTGCGCTAACTCCTTTCAACTTCACTTCAATCGCAGGAAACCTGCCAACTTCCGTTGCTTTGATGGGAAACGTTGTCGTTTGGAAACCATCAGCAACTCAAGTTTACTCAGCTCATTTTTTGATGGAACTTTTTAAAGCTGCAGGACTTCCCGACGGCGTAATTAACCTGGTTTACGGAAAAGGCTCAGAAATCGGAGACGTCGTTTTTAATTCTCCAAGTTTTGCAGGAGTTCATTTTACGGGTTCAACGGGAGTTTTTCAGGGATTTTGGAAAACGATTGGGCAAAACATTGAAAAGTACAAATCTTACCCGAGAATTGTCGGGGAAACGGGTGGAAAAGATTTCATTTTTGCTCACAAATCCGCAGACGCAAAAGCCTTGGCAGTTGCAATGGTTCGTGGTTCTTTTGAGTACCAAGGGCAAAAATGTTCAGCTTCTTCACGTGCTTACGTTCCTTCAAATTTGTGGGAAGAAGTGAAAAACCACATCGCAGAAGATTTGGCAGAAATCAAAATGGGCGACGTTGAAGATTTTAGTAATTTTGTAAACGCAGTGATTGACGAGGCTTCTTTTGACAACTGCAAAAATTACATTGAACACGCGAAAAACTCAAGCGATGCAAAAATTATTTTTGGCGGAAACTGTGAAAAAACAAAAGGTTACTTTGTAGAGCCAACAATCATCCAAACTACAAATCCAAAATTTAAATCAATGTGCGAAGAGATTTTCGGACCGATTCTTACCGTTTTTGTTTACGACGAAAACAAGTTTGAAGAGACTTTGGAAATTGTGAACACAACTTCACCGTACGCACTTACGGGAGCGATTTTTGCCGAAGACCGTTACGTAATTGAAGTTGCAACCAAAAAGTTAAGTCAGGCAGCAGGCAATTTTTACATTAACGACAAACCAACAGGAGCAGTTGTCGGACAACAGCCTTTCGGTGGAGCAAGAGCCTCAGGAACAAACGACAAAGCAGGTTCAATTTTAAACTTACTTCGTTGGGTTTCTCCACGCTCAATCAAGGAAACTTTTGTTCCGCCAAAAAATTATCGTTACCCGTTTTTAGGTTAAACTTTCAGAGGCTGAAAGACGAAAAATCAGCCTCTGTTTTTTTTTATTTTACTAAAAAATTTGGTAACCAGGTTACAAACTCAGGAAATAAAATCACAAGGGCTAATCCTAAAAGTTGGATTAAAATGTAGGGAAAAACGCCTTTGTAAATCTGTTTTGTGGTAATATTTTTGGGAGCAACACCTTTCAGGTAAAACAAGGCAAACCCAAAAGGTGGAGTCAGAAACGAAGTTTGAAGATTTATCGCAATCAAAACTCCCAGCCACAAAAGGTTAACTTCCATTTTTACAAAAATCGGAGCGACGACAGGAACAATTATGAAAATAATTTCAATGAAATCAATGAAAAAACCAGCTACAAAAATTACAAGCATTACAATTACCAAAAAAAAGTGAGGAGAAAGATTTGCGTCTAAAATCAGTTCCGTTAAGTAGTGGTCGCCTTTCATTCCTCTGAAAACCAAACCAAAAGCACTCGCTCCGACAAGAATTATGAAAACCATTGAAGTCAGGTGAGTTGTCTCAAGCATTACTGCTTTCAGTGTTTGCAGGGAGAATTTTTTTGCGGTGATTGTCAGAAGCGTCGCACCAAAAGCACCGACTGCAGAGGCTTCAGTCGGCGAAGCAATTCCTGCAAAAATTGAACCCAAAACAGAAAGAACAAGAACAAAAGGCAAAACAAAAGCGTGTAAAATTCGCCTGAACATTCCATTTTTCCGGAACTGTTCAAGCTCTTCTTTTGGCATTGCAGGAGCAAGTTCGGGTCTGAAAAGTGCAATTGTAACAATCCACAAAAGGTAAAGCAAAACTAATAAAAAACCTGGAATTACTGCTCCGACAAACATTTCACCGATTGAAACATTGAGAATGCTTCCAAGCAAAACCAAAACAATACTTGGCGGAATGATTTGTCCAAGCGTTCCTGAAGCGGCAATCGTTCCTGTTGCAAGTTCTGCACTGTAACCTCGTTTTAACATCGTTGGCAAGCTCAAAAGTCCCATCGTTACGACAGTTGCTCCAACAATTCCCGTAGAAGCCGCAAGCAAAGTTCCAACTATCACAACAGAAATTGCCAAACCTCCGCGAAGCCTTCCAAAAAGCAAAGCCATTGTTTCCAAAAGTTCTTCCGCAAGTCCTGATTTTTCAAGCATTACACCCATAAAAATAAAAAGTGGAACAGCAATCAAAACATAATTTGTCATCACTCCCCAAATTCTTAGCGGAAGCAACTGAAAAAAATCCAAGCCGAAAGTCAGCAAACCAAAAATCAGCGAAACTCCTCCAAGCGTGAAAGCGACGGGAAAACCTAAAATCAAAAGCACAAAGAGTGAGAAGAAAAAAAGGATTGGCATTAGTTCAGTCATTTTTTTTGTTTCCTGAAATTATTTTAAAAAGCATTGAAAAACCTTGTAGCAAAACGAGAAAAAAACCGATTGGAATCATTGATTTCAGTAAAAATCTTGCTGGAAGTCCGCCAGGGTCAGGAGAAACTTCATTGATTTTGAAGGAAGTCAGGACGAAATTTTGTGAAGACCAAATCATCAGAATTGAAAATGGGATTAGAAAAAACACACAACCTAAAAAATCAACCAAAGCCTTTTTTTTGGGCGAAAAGTTGGCGTAAAAAACGTCAACTCTTACGTGTTTGTCTTCTTTCAGGGTGAAAGCGGCGGTGAGCAAAAATAAAATTGAAAAAATATGCCACTCAAGTTCCTGGATTGCGGAGCTGCTTTGTTTCAGAAGGTACCGGACAAAAACATCGTAACAAACGAGCAAAACCAAAAGAAGCGTTAACCAGGAAAGTGTTTTGCCAATTTTTTCGTTTAAGCTGTCAATAATTTTCACGTAATAAATTAGAAATTTCAAGTAATCACCTTTAATTTTTTTTGTTATTTTACAAGCCGAAAGCTTTTGCTGAACAAACCAATTTAAAATCATAAATTTTCTTTGTAAATTCATTTCCAATGTAAAAAAGGAAAAAACTAAAATGGCACAAAATATTTCAAGAATTATTGAGAGACGGCTTCTTGTTTTTATAGACGACTTGTACAGTAGTTGTAAAATGAAGCCACCACCAAACACGGAAAAATCAATTTTTTCTCCTGAATTCAAGACAGAAATTGCAAGCCTTGTGGAAATTGCTCAAAAAACAATTCAGTTTGTAACTGACCCGGAAGAAAAAGCTGAAATCAGTTTTGCAATTGCTGAAGTGCTTAACTATTTTGATAATTCTGATTGTGCGGAAAACTACTTGCTGGCTTACAGCAATTTTTTTGAAAGTGAAAGAAAAGTTGAAGCAATCACAAACCTTGTAGATTTTTGGCTGAGGTTGGGAAACATTGAGGAAGCAGAAAATGCACTTGACAAAATTTACAAAAAAATCAGCAATCCTGAAGATTCTGATTTTGGACAAGACGACATTGATTTAGTTCAGATTAAACTTGCAAAAATTTACTACAATAAAGAACAATTGGAACTTGCCAAACAAACGCTCAAAACTCTTGGTTCGGATCTTACACCAAAAGCAGAAATGCTAAAAGAAGTGCTTACAGCAAAGATTTTGATAGAGGAGAAAGATTTTGAGAATGCAAAAGGCATTCTTGAAAAAAAAGAATTTTTGGAATTAATTACTTTGTTAGACAGCCAAAACGAACAACTTTTTTACTACTTGCACATCAGTAAACTACTTGCAGAAATACGTGAAAGTAAACTTGCAACCGAGCTTCTCAAAAAAGCAATTGATATTTTACGCAAAGATGAAGATTTTATTGGAATGTCTGAAACTTACTTTTTTCTGGGAGAAATCAACGTTAAAGCTGCACCAACTTTTTCTAATGAGTGTTTTGCACTTGCTTTAATTTATTCGGATTTGGGAAACGATACAATCAGAGGAATTGAAAGTTACCTGAATTTTGGTTTATTTTTACAAAGAAATTCAGACATTGACACAGCAATTGATTACTTTGACCTAAGTTTTAAAAAATCTGTTAAAAATAAATTTAGCAAGGGCTTGATTGATTCTTTTGAAGGAATGAAATCTTGCACAAAAGAAGTAATTTTGGGAATGCGGGAGCTTAAAAGCAAGGATGTTTTGCAAGAAAATAATGAAGATTTAAGGACCAAAGTTGCGAATGCTTTGATACAAACCAAAGGCAATAAAATCAAAGCTGCTGAATTTATTGGAGTTGACAACTCAACTTTTCACCGTTACCTGAACAATCTTGGTTTTAACAAGGACAAAATTACCCGTAAACTTTTCAAGGAAAGTTCACTTCACGAAATTCATGAGTTTTTGGGAGAAAATGAAATTTTGTTTACTTTTTCTGTTAAACAAGTGGATTATGAAAATGGAATTGAGGAAGTTGTAAATAGTTTCGAAAAATTTATGCTTGAGAAAGCTATTGAAGAAAAAGGGGGCAATTTTAAAGACCTTGAAAACACTTTAAAAGCTAGCGGGCAAAAAATCAGATACCTCTTAAAAAAACACGAAATAAATTAATCCTTTACTTACTACCTGGAGAATTTTAATGTTAGACCCTAAATTCATTCGTGAAAATTTAGATTTTGTCAGGGAAAAACTTGCTAAAAAACGTTTTACAGTTGACCTTGACGGTTTTATTAACCTTGATTTACAAAGGCGAAACGTCGTTGGTGAAGCTGATGTTTTGAAAAACAGAAGAAACACTGTCTCAAGGGAAATTGCTGAAATCAAAAAGGCAAAAGGGAACGCTGACAGTTTAATTGCTGAAATGAAAACTGTTTCGGATAAAATTCAGGAACTTGACGGGACTTTGAGGGGAATTGAAACACAAATTGATGAAGTTTTGCTAAACATTCCAAACCTTCCACACGATTCCGTGCCTTTTGGAAAAACTGAAAATGATAACGTTGTTTTAGCAACTTTTGGTGAAAAAAGGAAGTTTGACTTTCCGGTTCTTGACCACGTAGAACTGATTGAAAAGCACGAAATCATTGATTTAAAGCGTGGAGCAAAGGTTACAGGTTCAGGTTTTCCAATTTACAAAGGGGACGGAGCAAGGCTTCAACGTGCTTTGATTTCATTTTTTCTTGACCAAAACGTGAACGTTTACGGATTTACGGAAATTTCACCGCCTTTGCTTGTTAACGCAGATTCCGCACGAGGCACAGGACAACTTCCGGATAAAGAAGCACAAATGTACGAAACAAAAATGGAGGGTTTTTTCCTGATTCCAACTTCTGAAGTTCCACTTGTAAATCTTTTCAGAGATGAGATTTTAGAGGAAAAAAAACTTCCGGTTTACGTTACAGGTTACACTCCTTGTTTCAGGCGTGAAGCAGGTTCGTACGGGAAAGAAGTTAAAGGAATTACAAGGATTCATCAGTTTGATAAAGTTGAGCTTGTAAAGATTTGTAAACCGGAAGATTCTTACACGGAATTTGACGACCTGGTTGAAAATGTAACTGAAACTTTGGTTTTACTTGAAATGCCTTTCAGACAACTTCACATCTGCACAGGCGACATGGGAGTTACGCAAACAAAAACAATTGACATGGAAGTTTGGTCGCCCTCACAAGAAAAATGGCTTGAAGTTTCATCAATTTCTAACTGCGAAAGTTTTCAGGCAAGGCGTGCAAACATTCGTTTCCGCCGTAACGAAACAGGAAAAGTTGAGTTCGTTCACACTTTGAATGGTTCAGGGCTTGCTTTGCCAAGAATTATTATTGCACTGCTTGAGAATTTTCAGCAAAAAGATGGTTCAATTTTACTCCCTAAAGCTTTGCAAAAATATTTTGGCAAAGAAAAAATCGGTAACTAAAATTTACAAACTTCTGCAAACAAAAAACCTTCAAAACTTTCTCTTGTTTTGAAGGTTTTTTTTAAGTTCTGAAGCCTTAAATCACGTCCATTTTTTTACCGACTTTTGCAAAAGCTTCCAAGGCTCTGTCCAAATCATTTTTAGTCAAAGCAGCGGAAATCTGAGTTCTTAGTCTCGCTTGTCCTTTTGGAACAACCGGAAACCACAAACCTTTGATGTAAACACCTTCTTTCAAAAGTTCCTGACTCATTTTTTGAGCTGTTGCCGCTTCGCCAAGCATTACCGGAACAATCGGATGAACTCCGTCAAGTATTGTAAAACCAAGATTTACAATCTCTTTACGGAAATAATTTGTATTTTCTTTTAGCCTTTTTACAAATGAATCGTCTGTTTCAAGAAGGTCAAAAGCAGCACTTGCAGCGTAAACAAGTGAAGGTGGAAGTGAATTTGAAAAAGTGTAAGGTCTGGATTTTTGCCTTAAAAAAGTTACTAATTCTTTGTTTCCACTAATAAAACCGCCGGCAGCTCCTCCAAGTGCTTTTCCTAAAGTTCCCGTAATCACGTCAGCTTTTCCAAAGACTCCAAGCTCTTCTGTTGTTCCTTTTCCTGTTTTTCCAATGACTCCGAGTGCGTGAGATTCATCAACAAAAAGAATTGCTCCGTATTTTTTTGCAATTTCTACAAGTTCGGGAAGTTTTGCCAGGTAGCCTTCCATTGAAAAAACACCGTCAGTTGCGATAATTTTGAAACGGTAATTTTCATTTTTATCTTCTTCAAGCATTTTTACAAGTTCATCAAGTTTCCCGTGATTGTAAACTTTTTTGTCGGTGTTTTTTTTGTTGCAGAGCCTTTGTCCGTCAATAATTGAAGCGTGGTTAAACTGGTCGCTGTAAATTACGTCTTTCCATTCTTCAAAACCGCAGGGTTCGTTAGTCAGCGAAGCAAAAAAACCTTCATTCGCTGAAAAGCAGGAAAGAAAAAGAATTGTGTCTTCTGTTCCAATAAATTTTGAAATTTTTTCCTCAAGTTTTTTGTGAATTGTTTGAGTTCCACAAATAAATCGCACAGAAGAAATCCCGTTTCCAAATTCTGAAATGCCTTTTTTTGCTGCTTCGTTGATTTTTGGATGGTTTGCAAGCCCAAGGTAATTGTTGGAAGCAAGCATCACGACATTTTTTCCGCCAACAGTTACAGTTCCGTCTTGCGGACTTTCCAATGGGACTTCGTACTTAAAAGTTTTGTTTGCTTCAAGCCGTGCAAGTTCGTCTGCAAAAATTTTTGTGTAATTTGAATTCATTTTTTACCTCTGTTTTTTAAACCTTCAAGGTTAATTTTAAGTTAAACTGACGGGCTAAGTTAAAGAATTTTTTTGTTTGCTTAGCCTAATTTTTTTCGTTTTTACTAATTACTTCAATGATTTCTTTCTCACGCGTAAGTTTGGTGTCAAACTCAACAGTTGCTTCTTTTTTGGTTACTGTTGCACTAAAAACGCCTTCAAGCTCAAAAAGTGCTTTTGTAAGGCTGTCAATTTTTTGTTCCGTGTCGATTCCAACCAAATCAAAAACTAAAATTTTCATCTACTTTCCTTTTACTTTTGTAACTTTAAGTTAAAACTTTCAAGGAACTTGTAAAAGTGGAAAATTATTTAAAAGAAATTGAGAATCTAAGGAATCAAATTCGCAAACATTCCTACCTTTACTACGCTCTGAACAAACCTGAAATTTCGGATTACGAGTTTGATTTGCTTCTGAAAAAATTAGAAAAACTTGAAGCAGAACACCCGGAAACAATCACTCCGGAATCTCCAACTCAAAGAGTAGGCTCTGATTTAACGAAAGAGTTTTTGACTGTAAAGCATAAAAAACAAATGCTTAGCCTTGCAAACACGTACAGCCGCGGCGAACTTTTGGATTTTGATAAACGTGTAAAAACCTTGGCAGAAGGAAAGGAAGTTGAGTACGTTACAGAACTTAAATTTGATGGAACTGCAATTTCACTTTACTACGAAAACGGGATTTTTAACAAAGGGGTTACGCGTGGAGACGGAACTTTTGGGGACGACGTTTCAAACAATTTAAAAACAATAAAATCACTTCCATTAAAACTTTTTGGTAATCAAAAAGGGGAAATTTTTGTACGCGGTGAAGTTTTTATGACTAAAAAAGCCTTTGAAGAACTCAATTTCAATCAAACTGAAAAAGGCGAAAAACTTTTCGCAAACCCGCGAAACGCAGCAGCAGGTTCTTTGAAATTGCAGGATCCAAAAATTGTTTCAGAAAGGCAACTTAACATTTTTTGTTACTACCTTGAAGGTGGAGAGACACATTTTGAGAACTTACAAAAGCTAAAAGAACTTGGTTTTCCTGTGAATGAAAACGTGAAACTTTGCAAAAACATTGAAGAAGTTTTTGAGTTTGTTGAGTTTTGGGAAAAAAACAGGAATTCGCTTCCTTACGAAATTGACGGAGCAGTAATCAAGGTAAATTCAATTCGCAAGCAGGAAGAATTTGGGGAAACATCAAAAATTCCGCGTTGGGCGATTGCTTACAAGTTCAAAGCTGAAAAAGCTAAAACAAGGCTTTCAGGGATTACTTTGCAAGTCGGAAGAACCGGAGCCGTTACACCTGTTGCAGAACTTGAGCCTGTTTTTCTTGCAGGTTCAACAATTTCACGGGCAACTTTGCACAACGAAAGTGAAATTAGAAACAAAGATATTCGTGTCGGTGATTTTGTCGTGATTGAAAAAGGAGGCGACGTAATTCCCAAAATTGTTGAAGTTGTTTTGGAAAAAAGACCTTTGGAAAGTGTAGAATTCGTTTTTCCTGAAGTTTGTCCCGTTTGTGAAACAAAACTTGCCAAAATGGAAGACGAAGCAGTTTTTCGCTGTCCAAATTTTTTTTGCAAAGCACAAGTTCAAGGAAAAATTGAACATTTTGCTTCAAGAAATGCGATGGACATTGAAGGTCTTGGTGAAGCAATCGTAAAAACTTTGCTTGAAAATAATTTGGTTAAGGATTTTGCAGACATTTATTTTTTAGAAAAGGAAAAACTTGTAACTCTTGAAAGAATGGCTGAAAAATCTGCTCAAAACATCCTTGACGCAATTGAAAAATCCAAAGCTAAACCTTTCACGAAAGTTTTGTTTGCAATTGGAATTCGTTTTGTGGGTCAGGGAACGGCAAAAAACCTTGTCAAACAATTTGGTTCGCTTGCAAAAATCAAAAGTGCAGGCATTGAAGAACTTACTCAGGCTGAAGAAGTTGGCGAAAAGGTTGCAAAATCAATTGTTGATTACTTTCAGGACGAAAGAAACATTGAAATTCTTGCAAAACTTGAAAAAGCAGGTTTGAATTTTTTTGAGGAAGCAGAAACACAAAACCAACCACAAATTTTTGAGGCAAAAACGTTTGTTTTGACTGGAACTTTGCCTGGTTTAACAAGGGAAAAAGCAAAAGAAATGATTGAAAAAGCAGGTGGAAAAGTTTCAGGTTCAGTTAGCAAAAAAACGGATTTTATTTTAGTTGGTGAAGAAGCGGGTTCAAAGCTTGAGAAGGCAAAAGAACTTGGGATAAAAATTTTAAGCGAGCAGGAGTTTTTGGAAATGTTGAAACTAAAAGAGAGTAGAGAAGGGCAGTTTAAACTTTTTTAGAAAGTAGTTTTTTTTGGGCTTTAAGGTTTTTATTTTAAATCTGAGAAAAAAACAAAGGTAAGCTAAATGTTTAATTTTATTTATTTAATAATGATTATAATTTCTGTTTTGGGCTGTAACGAAGACAGAAAGAAACAGGAAGCAGAAAAAAACAATGATTCCTTAAAAATTGTTTTTGAAACGGATTCCACAGATTTTGAAGGCGAAAAAACAGTTGAACAAGACTCAAGTCAATTACAACCTAATCTTTTGGAAAAATCAGATTTAAGGGAAAGCCTAAAAAATCAAAGGATTTACACAATTCAGGTTTCTTCGTGGGACACTTTATCGAAGGCGGAAAAGTCATTGAAAAAATACACGGACAATAATTTTGAAGCCTACATTCAAAAAGTTTTCATTAGGTCTAAAAATTGTGATTGGTATCGCGTTAGAGTAGGGACTTTTGTTTCCGAAAAGGAAGCTAAAAAATTTGCAGAGGAAAATTTAAAGCCTTTTTTGCAAAAGGGAGAGTATTGGATAGATTTTATTAGAGAAGAAGACTAAAACGGAGGTAAAATTTTAATGACGGAACGAAGGGAATTTTTGAAAAAAGCGGGGGTTTTTGGAGGAAGTGCTTTAGCTTTTGGTTGCAATTCAGAGCAAAAACAAACTGCAATTCACACAAAGAAAACTTATGAATGGAAAATGGTTACAACCTGGTCGCCTCACTTTCCAATTTTAGGTGAAGGTGCTGATAAAATTGCGAAATGGATTGAGGAGATGTCTGATGGAAGGATGAAAATTCAAGTTTACGGCGGAGGTGAACTTGTTCCACCTTTTGAATCTTTTGACGCAGTAAGCGGTGGAATTGCTGAAATGTCACACGGAGCCTCTTATTATTGGGCTGGAAAATCTGCTGCGACACAATTTTTTGCTTCTGTTCCTTTTGGAATGAATGCCCAACAAATGCACTCGTGGATTTATTTTGGCGGAGGTTTACAACTTTGGGAAGAACTTTACGCACCTTTTAACCTTGTTCCAATGCCAGCAGGAAACACAGGAGCTCAAATGGGAGGCTGGTTTAACAGAGAAATTAATTCTTTGAGTGATTTGTCGGGTTTGAAAATGCGAATGCCCGGGCTTGGTGGGAAAGTAATTGCAAAAGCAGGAAGTTCAGCAATACTTTCACCGGGAAGTGAAATTTATACAAATCTTGAACGAGGTGTAATTGATGCGACAGAATGGATTGGTCCTTACCACGATTACCTGATGGGTTTTCATAAAATCGCAAAATTTTATTACTATCCTGGCTGGCACGAGCCTTGTGGAACGATGGAACTTTTGGTCAATAAAACTGCTTTTGACGCTTTACCAAAGGATTTGCAAACAATTATCCGAACAGCGGCAGGAAGAGCAACAGCAGAAATGCTTGTGGAATTTGATTACCAAAACCAAATTTATTTGCAAAAACTAAAAACTGAAAGTAAAGTTCAAATCCGAAAATTTCCGGATGAAGTTCTTGAAATTTTGAAAAATTATACAAAAGAAGTGATTGAAGAAATCATTTTGCAAGATTCAAACAGTAAAAAAATTTATGAGTCTTACAGTAAATTTCAATACGAAATTAAAGACTGGATTGATGTTTCTGAAAAAAACTAATTTTTAGTTAAAACCTTCAAGGTTAAAGAAAATTTTGAAGGTTTTTGCAGAGTATTTAAAATTTTTATGAATTTGGGCAAGCCTCAGTAATTACCTCAATTCCTTTTTCCTTGCAAGCTAAAAGCCCGCCTTCAACATCTGTAACTTTTTTAAAACCAATATTTTCGAGGTAAGTTCTTGCAACACTTGAACGGTAACTGCTTTTACAAAAAAGTAACGTTTCTTTTTCAGGATTTAGCTCACCAAGGTGATTTGCAAGTGAATTTAAAGGTAAGTTTACAAAACCTTTAAGCCTTTCAGTTTGAAATTCTCCCGTTCCGCGAATATCAATAAGTTGTAAGTTTGGATTTTTTAAAAAATCATTCAAATCCTGAGGTTTCACTCTGTTTTTTGTAATAGTTTCACCTTGCCAGGCATCAATTCCACCTTCAAGATAACCAAGAACTGTGTCAATCCCAACTCTCGCAAGTCGGATTGCAGTCTCTTGTTCCTTACCTTTTGGAGCAATTACAACAACCTTGCTGTTTTTATCCAGAACACAACCGGACCAAGTTGCAAATTGTCCTTCAATTCCTACGTTTAGAGAGTTTGGGATGCACTTTTTACTAAATTCAAGATGGTTTCTTGAATCCAAAACAATTGCACCCTGGTTTTCTAAAAGTAAAATTTCCTGTGTGCTAAAAGGTTTTAAGTTGCTAAGGATTTCACCAAGTGGTTTTGCTCCATTTTTGTTAATTTCAACGTCCATTGCAAAATATTTTGGTGGAGTTGGTTGGTTTTCACAGATTATTTTTATGAAGTCGTTCTGGTTTTTGCATTTTAAAGCGTAGTTAGTCATTTTTTCTTTACCGATTGTAGAAATTTTATCGGAACTCAAGGCTTTTCCACACATTGAACCGGCTCCGTGTCCCGGATAAACTTTTGTTGTATCAGGAAG
>JADZEA010000006.1 GCA_020850775.1 bacterium | reverse complement strand
GTTTTGAGCAAGTTCGTAACCGCTTGCTTTGTTTGATTTTTCGGATACTTCATCAGGAAATATTAAATCTGTAACGTCAGCCTTGTAAATTGACCTTCCGTGTGTTCCCGCCAAAAGAGTGAAAGTAGAAAAAGGAGGACCTTCTTCAACTAATTCCAAATCAAAAACAGGAGCTAAAGGCATTCCGTCAGAAATAAATTCCCATGGTGACCAACCAACAAAAGAGAAAAAAACACCAAAATCAGTTCCGATAAAAAGGCGGGTTCCATATTCAAACTCATTAGTTTCAGAAGTTGTTTTTGATGGTGGGTTCACTATTATTGGGTTATTATAAGCAATCACATCATTGATTGGAACGTCAGGAAGGTTTCCACTGATGTCTTCCCAGGTTTGTCCGAGGTTGCCGGTTCGCCACAAGTGTGAAAGCGGGTCGTTTTCCTTGTATCCCGAAAAACTCACGTAAGCAACTGAGTCGTTTACACCCTGATAATATTGGTTCCAAAAACCAAAGTTAACAGTAGCGATTCTTGTGCACCAGCGGTCAGGAAGGCTTGCAGAAACGTTTGTCCAGCTTGTTCCGTTGTTTGAAGTAACCCAGACGTTTCCGTCGTCTGTTCCCGCCCAAACGATGTTCGGGTTTGTGTAAGAAGGAGCAATCGTCGTTACAGTTCCGTAAACAAGGTTTCCGGTTGAAGTTGCCGTTGCCAAAACAGGACTGAAAGCTGTCCACGTATCGCCGCGGTTTGTGGATTTGTAAACTCTGTTAGTTCCGAAGTAGAGCGTAGAATCCGAGTAAGGACTTAAGGCAACAGGCGAAGACCAGTTTCTTGGTTCTGTCTGGTCAATTCCGCTTCCTTGTCCGACAAGAAAACTGTAGTTTCCGTTTTCGATTCTGTAAAGATTTCCCCACTGATACTCTGCGTAAACTCTGTTTGAATTGCCGGGGTCAACAAGACAATGAAATCCGTCTCCGCCTAAAATTGATTCGTAACCGTCAATCGCGCCGGTTAGAGTTACGAGTGTGTTGTTGTCCTGAGTTCCGCCGTAAATTCTGTTTGTGATTTGCGGGTCGTGAGTGATTGCGTAAAATTGTGTAATCGGGAAATTTTCGGCTTTTGTAAAGGTGTTTCCGCTGTTTGAAGTGTAGTAAAGTCCGCCGTCGTTTCCGCAGTAGATTTGGTTTGGAACGATTGGATTGAACCAGAAAGCGTGGTGGTCAACGTGCATTTGTCCGTTGTCAAAAGAATCCCAGGTAGTTCCGCCGTTGTTTGTTTGATAAATCTGAACGCCTGAAAGAACGACGTTGTTGTGGTTTACGGGATTGACTGCAAGCGTAGAAAAGTACCAGCCAAAGTTAGAAAAAATGCTGCTTAAGGTTGGGTCGTTTGAGTTTGCGAGTTCTGTCCAGGAAGTTCCTGAGTTAGTAGTTTTGTAAACACCTTTAAAATTTCCGGGGTGGTCGGAGTACACTGCGTAAACGGTAGAAGGTTGTGAAGGAGCAACGCAAACGCCAATTCTTCCGTTTGTTGGTGAAGGAGCGGGAAGTCCGTTTGAAAGCAAAGTCCAGGTTGTACCGCCGTCAGTAGTTTTGTAAATTCCGCTTGTAGTTCCGCCGACTTTTCTGTAAACGGGAGTTCGGATTCTGTGCCAGAAGGCGGCGTAGAGTTCGTTTGGATTTTGCGGATTGATTGAGAGGTCAACGCAGCCTGTTGTGTCGTCAACGAAAAACTGTTTGGTCCAAGTCGTTCCGCCGTCAGTAGTTTTGTAAACTCCGCGTTCAGAGTTTGTGCCGAAAAGAGAACCAAGTGCAGCAACCCAAACAGTGTTGGGATTTGTTGGGTGAACGACAATTCTTCCGATGTGGTGCGAGTTTTCCAAACCTGAGTGAGTCCAGGTAGTTCCGCCGTTTGTGGTTTTGTAAATTCCGTTTCCGCCGTAGGAATCGCCGGAAGAGTTAGCTTCGCCGGTTCCAACCCAAAGCACGTCAGAGTTTAGTGGGTCCATCGTGATTGCACCGACAGAGAGGACGCCTGTTGAGTCAAAAACGGGAATCCAGTTTTGTCCGAAGTTTGTGGATTTCAGAACTCCGCCAACGGCACAGCCGGCGTAAACCACGTTAGGATTTAGCGGGTCAGCAACAACTGCGGTAACTCTTCCGCCGATGTTAGTTGGTCCTGCCTGTTCCCATTGAGGAGAAGTGTTTAACTGGTTAGAATTTTTTTGTGAGTTCATCAGGTTTTTAGTTTGTTGCAGACTTTGGAAGTAGGCGTCAAAGTTGATTTTGCCTTGTGGGTAAGCACGCTGAGCGAAAAACCAGTCGCTTGCGGGCATTTCTTTTATTTTTGGTGTTTCGGCGGAAGAACAACCAAGGATAAAAATTGTTAAGGCCAGAAGTTTTGAGAAATTCATTTTTTCCTCCATTTTTTTAATTTAAAGTTAAGGTTTGTGATAGTTTAAAACTAAGCAAAAAGTTTTTTTAATTCAACAAAAAAGATTTACAGAAACAACGGTGTAACTTTTGTGTAGCAGTTTTAGTTTGAAATTTTTAAGATTAGCACGTTTGAGATTAAAGGCATAATTTTTGCAAAAAGAGAGGGTGTTTAAAAAAGGTTGTTTAGAATGGAAACGGGACTTGCAGAAAAAATAGAGCGTATTTTTGATGAGAAACTAAGACCATTTATTGCAAAAGATGGAGGAAGTCTTGAGCTTGTAAGAGTTGAGGGCAACCTTGTAAAAGTTTCGATGAAAGGAGCTTGCGGGTCTTGTCCAAGTTCGTTAATAACTTTAAAGAGTGGGATTGAAGCCACTTTAAAGCAGGAAATTAATTCAGAAATAATTGTTGAAAACGTAACTCAACCTTTGCCAAAAGTTTTTGTTGGTTGGGGAAATTACTAAGGGAAAAAATAAAAAAGATGAAATTACCAATTTATTTAGATAACAACTCTACTACTCCAATGGATGAACGGGTTTTTGAAGCAATGAAACCTTACTTTTTGGAAGTGTTTGGTAACGCTGCGAGTCGTAACCATTCTTTTGGTTGGGAAGCAGAGGAAGCAGTAGAAAAAGCGAGAAAACAAGTTGCAGATTTGATTGGTGCTTCTGAGAAGGAAATTATTTTTACAAGCGGGGCAACGGAAAGCAACAACATCGCAATCAAAGGTGCTGCGGAAATCTACGAACAAAAAGGGAATCACATTATTACTTGTTCAATTGAACACAAAGCAGTTATTGACCCTTGTAAAAAGTTGGAGAAACACGGTTTTGAAGTTACTTTTTTAAACCCTGACAAGTATGGAATGGTTTCAGCGGAACAGGTTGAAAAAGCAATCACAGATAAAACTATACTTGTTAGTTTGATGATGGGTAACAACGAAATCGGAACAATCAATCCGGTCAAAGAGATTGGTGCGGTTTGCAGGAAGCGGAACGTAGTTTTTCACACAGACGCCACACAGTGTGTTGGAAAAATTCCGGTTGACGTTGACGGGATGAACATTGACGTGATGTCGGTTTCAGGGCATAAAATTTATGGGCCGAAAGGTATTGGTGCTTTGTACGTCAGGCGTAAAAATCCAAGAGTAAAACTTGCTGGAGTAATTGACGGTGGCGGACACGAGCGAGGAATGCGTTCCGGAACTTTGAACGTTCCCGGAATTGTTGGTCTTGGAAAGGCTTGTGAAATTGCGGGAAAAGAGATGGAACAAGAGACAAAAAGAATTAATTACCTTAGAGATAAACTTAAAAATAAAATTTTCAGTTCAATTGATGAAGTTTATCTGAATGGTCATCCAACACAAAGGCTTCCCGGGAATTTGAACATCAGTTTTGCTTACGTTGAAGGTGAGGGTTTGATGATGGCGATGAAAGATTTAGCAGTTTCCTCTGGTTCTGCCTGCACTTCGGCTTCGCTTGAACCTTCTTACGTTTTGAAGGGGCTTGGAATTGGAGACGAGCTTGCTCACAGTTCGATTCGTTTTGGGATTGGCAGGTTTAACACGGAAGAAGAGATTGATTTTGCAGGCGAACAGATTATTAATGCTGTAAATCATTTGCGGGAAATGTCTCCGCTTTACGAAATGGTAAAAGATGGAATTGATTTAAAATCCGTAGTTTGGACAGATCATCACTAAGAAAAAATTTAAAAAGGATAATTTAAAATGGCTTACTCAAACAAAGTAATTGACCACTTCAACAACCCGAGAAACATGGGGAAATTGGATTCTGGTTCAAGTGAAGTTGGAACGGGAGTTGTTGGAGCTCCGGAATGCGGAGACGTAATGAAACTTCAGATTCAAGTTGAAAATGATGTTATTACTGATGCAAAGTTCAAAACTTTTGGTTGTGGAAGTGCGATTGCTTCTTCTTCGCTTGCAACTGAATGGTTAAAAGGTAGAACGATTGAAGAGGCTTTATCAATAAAAAATATGGACATTGTAGAGGAATTAAGTCTTCCGCCGGTAAAAATTCACTGTTCTGTTCTTGCCGAAGATGCGATTCGTTCTGCAATTGAAGATTACAGAAATAAAAATAAGGAGACGCAAAAATGATAGACATAACTCCTAAAGCTGCTGCGCAAGTAAAAAAAATAATGAAAGACGAAAACATGCCGGAAGGTTTTGCTTTGAGAGTAGGAATAAAAGGCGGAGGTTGTTCGGGACTTTCTTATTTTTTAAATTTTGACAATGACGAAAAACCTGGTGATAAAATTTTTGAAGAAAATGGAATCAAGTTAATTGTTGACAGTAAAAGTTTTCTCTACCTAAGTGGGACAGAGCTTGATTTTTCGGATGGATTGAATGGGACAGGTTTTCAGTTCAGGAATCCAAATGCCGAAAGAACTTGTGGTTGTGGTTCTTCTTTTGGTGTTTAGTTGGAAGAGTTAGCTAAAATTAAGAGTTACAAAAGAAAACGTATGGTTTTTTAGAACGTACGTTTTCTGTTTTTGATATTCTTGAATTTTTCCCGCCTGATTGCTTCGGAGAATCTGATGAAGCGGATAATTTCAGAAGCCGTAAAATATCTGACAATAGAAACAGATTTAGGTTTTTCATTTCAAACAGACATTCCTAAAAATAAAATTGCTCTGGGAACAAGGAATAAAACAGTCTTTGGTTCAAGCCGCCGGGTTTTTGAGAGCAACCTGCAAGATGGTGATAATATTTGTTTTAGGAGACTTGGAGACTACAAGTATTTTTTATCTGCAGAAAGAAAAAAGTAAAGTTTTATTTATAGTTTTTAAATTCATAAAAAACTTGACTTGTTTTTTTTTATTAACTACTTTCAGAATGGAAAGTCTAATAATCAAAAAAGCCATTTTTGGGGAAGGAAGCAATAAATGAAAGAGAAAAGTAAGATATTAATAATTGATGATGAACCTTCTATCAGAGAGATGTTAAATACGTATCTTTCTAGGAATGATAACTATCTGATTTTTGAGGCGGGCGATATTAGAGAAACAACAGAAATTCTCAAAAAAGAAGAAAATATAGACATTGTTTTTCTTGATATTCAACTTCCTGGTGTTCATGGGATAGAAATTCTAAAAATGTTAAAAAAATATGATGATACGGTAAATGTAGTAATGATGTCAGGTTATGCAACCGAAGAAATGGCTATTGAATCATTAAAACAAGGTGCTTACGATTACTTGAAAAAACCTTTTGACTTAACTCAGGTTGACAGCATTCTTGCTTCAATTGAAATTTCTGATATTGATGAAACCGATGTTGATGAATCTTTATAATTTTTAGATTTAAAATTCAATGAATAAACCCATAAAAACCCTGATTTTATTTTTTTTGATTGTAATCGTTGGATGCCAAAACAACAAAATTTACAATTATCACTGGTCTTACGAAACAGGTCCAACCAATGCAGGAAATTTTCATAGCGTTGGAACAGGCGATTTCAATGGCGATGGAAACCTTGATATTGTTGGAGGTAATTTTGACCCGGGTGGTTTGTATGTTTGGTTTGGAAATGGAAACGGAAATTGGAAATCTGTTTTTTCTCCGACAAATTTAGGAGATATTCGTGATATTGCTTGCGGGGATATTAACAACGATGGTTTTGACGATGTAATCTGCACTTCCTTTGGTGATGCAAAAGGTGTCAGAGTTTTTCTTTCCAACGGAGATGGAACCTGGAGTTTGGCGTCTTTTCCCGAGGAAAAAGGAACTTATGAAGGTGTTGAAGTTGCTGACCTGAACTACGACGGAAACCTTGATGTTGCTGCTGCAAATTCTTCCTCTGCTTCTCAAAGTGATGGTGGAGTTGACATTTGGTTTGGAAACGGGAAAGGTCAATTTTCTAAAAATTATGGAACACAATCAACTTATGAATATCGCGACGTGGCGATTGCTGATTTAAACAATGATGGAAAACTCGATATTATTGCAACTCAGTGGGGAGTTGACGGAGGAATCAGAGTTTGGTACGGAACTAACCGTGCCGAATGGTACAGCGGGCATTCTCCAAAATCTGTCGGTAGTTTTATGGGCTTGACAACGGCTGATTTTGACAGAGACGGAAGAATTGACATTTGTGCCACTGCCTACAATCAGGGAATTTTTATTTGGTACCAAACCGAAGACGGAAAATTTACCGAACCCTGCAGAATCCGGGATTCAGGAAACTTCTGGGAAGTTCAGGCTAAAGATTTAGACTTTGACGGAGATTTTGACATTGTAGCCACTTCTTTTGGCAGTGACGGAGTTAGAATTTTTAGAAACGACTGGAAATGCGACTGGCACGATTGGAAAAACCTGATTCATTCCGATAAAACTTACTACGGACTCATTTTGGGCGATTTCAACAATGACTCAAGGTCAGACATTGCAGCTGCAAATTACAGTCAGGGAATTCACATTTGGCTTCAGGTCAATGATGAAAGCATTTACAGAGCCGAAATTCCAAGACCTGTTGAAAATGATACTTTAGACATTTGGTCGCTGCAAAAAGGAACGGTTAGTTACGGAGAAGCAATCTACAGCATATTTTTTGATACAGGAATTGCTGAAGTTCGCGAAGACCAGAAATCAACAATCAACGAAATTGCCGAGCTAATCAAAAAATACCCGCAAAGTAAAATTCGCATTGAAGGAAACGCTGATATTCGTGCAATTGCAACGAAAGAGTTTCCAAGTAATCTTGAGCTTTCTCAATCACGTGCAAATTCTGTAAAAAATGCACTTTCCCAAAAAATTACTGAAGTTGCAGGAATAAATTTTGAAGGTGTTGTCGGTTTTTCTGACGTAAGACCAAAAATCTATGACGCAAAAACCCCTGAAGAATTACAGCTTAACAGAAGAGCCGATGTAATCATTGAAAAAATGAAAGTTGAAACCGACAAAGAAGTTTTGAACAAAATCAACAAGTTTGTTTATGCAGATTCAGTAGATATTTATTTTGACCACTAT
>JADZEA010000005.1 GCA_020850775.1 bacterium | reverse complement strand
CTTCTTTTAAAGCGGATTAATCCCTCAGCGTCAATTTCTGTTTTGCCTAAATTTATTTTTTTAAAATTTTTATTTTTTGACCATTTAATCAATTCCCAAAACATAAAATCATTTGGTCTTAAATGTAAAAAATCAAGATTTGAAGCACCATATTTATAATAAACTGTATCTTCAAAAAACAGGACAACAGAAGAAGAAACTGCTACTTCATTTTGGGAAATTATTACAACTGCACCAAGGTTTTCTTTAAATAAATTTTTATATAATTTTTCAAAAAAGGAATCAGGTTGCGGTGGAATTCCGTGCTTTCTGCGGGTATGGTAGTTGTGCCCCATAAAAAGTTTAAGTTCATTAAATTCCGATGAAATTCTGAATTTTAAATTCTCTGCTTCTGCTTTTTTGACATTTCTGCGGGTTTTTCCTTCAAACCTTTTGAAAATTTCATCCTCAGACTCAAGCAAACTAATTTCATGAACTAAAAATTTTTCACTGACAAAATCTTCGTCAAAAACACCACCTCTGAACTGATACTTTTTTGATTTATCTAATTTTGTGAAATCAAGTTTCTCATCGTTCAGAACAAAATCAGAAAATGGAAGCGAAACCAATTTTCCTGAAAAGGGTTTGCCAACTTCCATAATCGGGAAGGAAGAGTTCCCCATTTTAATCTTATGTGTTTTGTAGTTGTATGTTTCTTCAAGCGTTTTTATCCATAAAGGATGCTGAAAAATATTCATAAAATTTATTTTCTATAAACAATAATAAAAATTAAGCAATTCTTTGTTATTAAGGATATTTAAAATGTGTTCCATTCTCAAATCATAAGACATGTTTGTGTTAAAATCACCGGCTTCAAAAATCCATTTTGAATCAATATTTTTATACCTGCCTATAACTCCGTCAACAGTCATAACAAATTTTTGAACATGACCGAACGATGTTTGCATTTCATTAACAAGATATTCACCTTGTTTACCTTCAAAAATATCTATTGCCATTCCAGTGAGTTTATTTTTTTCACAAATGTCTTTAATAAAATCCAAAATTTCAAGTGGCGGGTTTACGTAATCAATTCCTTTTGAACCACTTGCCATTTCGCCAAACTTAACTTTCTTATGAGCAAAGTAAGAATCACCGATTTTAATTGCTCTCCATTCATAATCGTGTGGAATATATTCATAAAAAATTACATACCCTTTTTGTGCTTCTGAATACCTTTGAATATATTTTTTTATTTTTTTTGCCATATCAGAAGGATTTAAAAATACTTTTTTCCCTCTGTTAAAAACATCACCTTGTCTTAAATTTGGTCCAAATTCTCTTCTGATACCAGAAGAAAATGCTTTTTTTACATAATCTTCAGCCTGAGAAATAGATTTTAAAATTGTAACCCCTTTACCTGAATCACCAATTGAAGTTTTTGCAACTAATGGAAAATTAGCGTTTTTAATGAATTCCAATGCCTCTTCTTTAATATAAAAAATATCAGTTTGAGGGTGTGAAATCCTTCTTGCTTTTAACCAATAAGCAAAAAACTTTTTATTTTCGTGAATTTGAATTTCTTCAAATTTTGGATAAACAATTTTTCCCAATACTTTTGAAATAATGTATAGCCTTTCATCATAAAGTTGCTTGAATAAATTTGTATCGTAAGCAGCACTACAAAGAAAAGCATCATAACAATTATTCTGAACTTTTTCTAACCAATTATTTTGGTTTAATTCAATTATTTCAAAATTTATAGAAAATTTTTTGCAAGCATTAACCCAATATTCATGGTGGGTTTCATGTTCGCTTTTGAGTATTCCAAATTTATACATAATTTTCCTGTTTCTAATTTTATTGAAATTCTTTTGATAACAGACTTAAATTAATTATTTGACTGTATTTTGTCCAATATTTTTCAACATTATCGTGAGTAGTAGTTCTAAAAACTCTTTTTAATTTTTCCAAATCAAAAATCTCGTTTGTTAAATCATCATTAACATTTTCAAGGCTTTTTTCTACGAAATCTTTGAACCAATCGCCCAAAATAAAATTTGGTGGATATTTTTTTCTGCCAAACTTTTCTCGTATTATTTTTTTAGTTATACAAAAATATTTGTTTTGCAGGTATTCTTGATGCGAATAAAAACTAGCCATCTCAATCTCAGTAAGTTTTGGATAAAGAGCATTCAATAAATTAGCTTGGTAAAATGGATTATCAACTCTTCTAAGTGGGTTATTGCTGTTGGTAAAATTTTTATGAAGCAAATTATATTTTGATTCAAATATTAAGTTCAAATATTCAATATCCAAAAAACTTGGAACAACATAATTTAAATGATGATAAAACAGATACATATCCTGCGGGTCATGTAACCTTGCAACTATTTCAAAAACTGCGTAAAGCTGGTTCGTGTGGGTATCGTTACCTAAGTATTTTTGCTTAGAAAAATAATCATAAAGTGCATCAAGATTTACAGATTCGGTTCTCACAAAATGCCTTGATAAAATATCTGAAATAATTTCTTTTTTATCTTCTTTTTCTGCCCACCAACGTCTGATTAGTTCCGTGAGAATGTAATCATTTAAAAATTCACCTTTAATAATTTCACCACCCAGCGAACCTAAAAAAAGCATTTCACCATGTTTGGATTCTTTTTTAATAGATTCTAACCGATGAACTCTATGAATTGAAGTTATTGAATTTCCTAATTTTATAATTTCATCAACTGAATTTGAAAACCACTCAAAAGTAGGGTTTGGGAAGTTATAAATAGAATGTTCCAATCCAAACTTTTGTGAAATTTTTTTTGCAACTACAGCATCATAAGATTCAGGATCTCCAAAAGTGTAAAGGTGTGGTTTAATTTCAAGGCTCAAAAATCCTGCAAGTGTAACTCTTGTATCGCTTCCACCAGTTAGAGAAGCAGAAACTCCGTTAGGTTTCAGAAAACTAAGGTAAGATTTAAGATTGTTCCTGTAGAGTTCAGCAATTTCTTCAAAAGAAACATTTCTACTCTGTTTGTTTAATAGTTCACCATAATTCCAAAAAGTATCAAAATCCAAATCGTTTTTAAAGCTAATTTTTGAAGCCGGTTGAGTAAAAAAGACATTCTTGAGCAAGGTCTTTCCATCCATAAAGTGATACATTAGAGTGTAAATAAGAATATTTTCTTTGTCAAATTCAACTTTTATGTTACCACTTATTAGTTTAATATCATTTGAAAAAAGAAAAACTCTGTCTTTATAAAAGTAAAATGTTTTCTTAATACCTACCCAATCAGTAAAAATATAAAATGAATTGTTAACTATTATAATTAGATTAAATTGTCCTTTGATATGATTTATAAAATTTTCACCGTATTTCTTAAAAAGTTCAAAAACTATTTCTTCCTGAGAAAAATTTTTATAAACCTCTATATCACTTTGTTTAGGAAGAAGATAACCATCAATTAAAATATAAAATTCTTTTTCCTGAAATGTAAATTCTACTGGTTTTTTTTCTGAATAAAAATGAAATTTTTCAGATGAAAAAGACAACTTTAATTTTTCGATTTTATTGGGAAAACAATTTGAAATCAACCATTTATAGAACATTAAAATTCCTTTAAGTAATCTTTATTAAAAAGTTTAGAATAAAATTCTTCATAGTTTTCAACCATTTTTTCAATCCCAAACTTCTCAATTACAGTTTTTTGGGTTTCATTTGAAAATTGTTCCAGAATATTTCTGTTACTTTTCAGAAAAACAATTTTCTCAGCCAAACCTTCTGCGTCTCCTATTTCAATAATAAATCCATTTTTTCCATTCTCAATTACTTCTTTTGTTCCTCCGTTATCTGTTGCGATAACAGGAACACCACAAGCTAATGATTCCAAAATTGAATTTGAAATGCCCTCACCCCACCAATCTGCCGTACACAAAACAGAAAGGTCAGATGCCTTAAAAATCAACTCTACATCCCTTCTGTTCCCAAGAAACTGGATTGTGTCTTCCAACTGTAGTTCTTTAGTAAGATTTTCAAGTTCTGTTCTGGTATTTCCGTCTCCTACTATTAAACACAAAATAGAATCTGCTTTATTCTGTTTTTTCAGGATTTGAATTGCATTAATCAAAGTTTTTTGATCTTTTCTGTTGCTTACTTGTGCGACCATTGGAATGATAAATTTATCATTTAGAAATTCTAATTTCACTCTTGCTTCAGATTTTGTTAATTCTGGAATTCTATTCAAGTTAAAACCATTGTAAAGCACGAATCTGCCTTCTTTACCAGCTTCTCCGTAAGCCTGGAGTCCGGCGTATGAATTTGCTACAACAATTTTGTAAAATTTCAAAAAGAACCTGAAAAACTTTGCATGCAAACTGAATTTCAGTGGTGCGCTTCTTAAGCCTCCGTTAATCACTGGAATTTTGATGCTGAATAGCTTACAAGTTACTAATAATATTAGACTTGTCATCGGATTAAAACCGTGAATAAAATCAGGTTTCAGGCTTTTAATTGCTGTTGCAAAACGAAATAAAACACAAAAATCCCAACGCCATTTTCTTTCAATAACCTGAAAAGAATTAGCTGATTCTCTGATTTCATTATCAAAAAAACATCCCGATTTCATTGAAATTACGTGATACTCAGATTTTTCCTTGTTTCTGTTCCTGACCAATTCCACTAACTGCCTTTCTTTACCACCACAATCAAGCGAATCGGTAACAAAAAGAATCTTTATTTTTTTAGTCAATCTAAAAACCTATAAATTTACAATTGAAATTAATCTATTAATTATTTTACAACCTTAATAATTACTCCTCGCAAAAAATATCTTGATATCTTTTTACGGAATTTCTTTGGTAAAGGCTTTAAAAGTAGTTCCATTACTTTGTAATAAATAAAAGGCATTTTAAAACACTTTTGTTTGAGATAAGTGTAACCATAACACTCTAAATACCCAAGTTCTTTTAACAACTTTTCCAATTCAGTGTATGTCCACTCTTTAAGATGAAATCCTTCAGGAGTATAAGAAAAGTAACCTGAAACATCTGATGGGCCACAGTAATTATGTGGAGTTCTAAAAATATAAAAACCATTTTTTTTTAGTAGTTTTTTTATAATTTTAAAATGGTGTACTGTATCATCAGGGTGAAAATGTTCTATTAATTGGTCGCTAAAAACAACATCTATAGAATTATCTTCAATACCTAGATTATACCCATCATAAATTACGAGATTAAAGTTATTTAATGTTTTTTCAGCCTCTCCTCTTTGGTCAGAAATATCTACACCAACAATAGATTTTACTTTTGATACCATCTCAATTGCAAACTTACAATCCCCGGGAGCAAACTCTAGTAAATTAGTATCCTTGTTTACAAAATTTTTTAGAACGTTAAATTTATCACGATTAGCTTCTTTGCTTAATTTTTCGCTTTCACGCCTTGTTAATCTTGGATGATCAGGAACTTTAGCAAATAACTCATCATACATTCTTGCAAAAATCACTTTTCTTTCTTCATAATCAATAGTATTCATTAATTTTTGTGCGATAGCTTTTTCAACTAAGTAATGGTTTTTTACTTGTTCATAAGTTCTGTTAGGAGGTAATTCTTTTAATAATTTCATCTTTATACCTTTTTATATTAAATCTCTTTTAAGACTTTTTAATTTATCTTGTTTCTCACACCACAAAACTGCTAAGTAACTAAAAGTAAGCCAAAAAACTAATGGAGTTGTAGAATAAGTGTAAATAAAATAATCAGTTGTGTTTAATGAATACACACAAATTATCGTAGTATATCCGATTAGCGAATATTTCTTTATATTTATGTCTTTAGAATAAATCCTTAAATGAAAAAAACTATGGAAATAAAATAGCAATAAAATATACAAACTTAAGCCAACTAATCCTTGTGTTCTAATCAACTCAGTCCAACCGCTTTCTACATTATTGTATTCATTAAAAAATCCGCCAAAAAATGGGTTCCTTACTAACCAGGTTCCAACTTGTTCAAATGCAGAATTAGTAAAATGGCCACTAGAACTATCTTGAAATTCCCCAATATTACCTTGTAAGAGTGGATTAATTATAGTTTCTGTTCTTTCCGTAATTATACCACCCGCAAAAAGAAAAACAATAATTCCTCCTAAAATTAAAGTAATAAATGATTTTTTATTAATTAAAATCCCTTTCCAAATAAGAAATCCATTGACAAGAATCAAAGAGGCATAAGCATTTCTTGAAATTGACATTATAATGACTGCCAAACAAGAAAATATACCTAACTGAATAAATAGTTTATTCTTTACTTCAAAATTGTACAAATGTAATAATGAAAAAAATAAAATTACAAAAAAAGGACCATATGTATTTTTATGCCCTAATAGTGGATTATTCCAAAGTTCATTTTCTACAGAACCTACAGTAGAGATATCTGTTATTAAAAATGTATTTAACAAAAAGAAGAAAGAAAAAATTACAATACCAACTAAAAGATAATTTAAAGACTCTAATTGCTCTTTTTCCTTTGTATTTTTAAAGATTTGATTTGTAAAGAAAATTATAGAAATTGGAAATACTAAAAAATTTGTTAAATGAGTCGCTAAATTTGATGTAAACATAAAGTCTTCAAATATCCAAAATCTAAGGGTATATACAGCATTACTCAAAAAACATAAAATTAATAATAATAATAATTTATGCTCTATAAAACCTCTTCGAAATAGTATACCTCTGAAAAAAAAAAACAATAACAGCATTAAAGAAATAACGCTAAAAGGGTCAAAAACAGACATCCCAAACAAATTATCATTAAAATAGTTACGAAAAAAGAAATTTAGCACGAAAAACGATAAAATTGCAGCGTTGAGACTAAAAGCACAATAACTCAAAATCAATAATTGAATTACTACTTTGACATCTTCGTGAATTTGTTGTTGAAATTCAACCCCAATTAACGATATTATTAAAATAGCATAAATAAAAGGAAGAGATATAGTTTTATATGTCTTGAAATTATTCATAAACTTTTTGTCTTTATAATTTAAAGATAATTTTGTAAAAATAAGCAAAAATATTGAAAGACTCAGGCGCAAGCATAACAAAGTAGAAAGAAGCAATGTTTTAAAAGGTCTTCTGTTTTTTGATGGTTAAATCATTTATTAATTTCATCTTTTTCTTACTTTTAAAACAATGCGTAAATGAATGGTGCCATCGCTGAACCTTGTGTCATTACAATGAGTGCTGACAAAAGAACAAGCATTACAACTATCGGCATTAACCAATATTTTTTACGCTCTTTCAAAAAGCCTAAAAATTCACTGAAAATTGACATCTTACTCATCTTAAAATAACCTTTCACAATTTTTGGGGTTAAACATCTTTTTTTCTCTGATTTGCCAATAAGATTTGGTGCTTTTGTCTAATTTTTCATCCAAAATGTCTTTACCACTCAACCTCAAAAATAATCCAATCGGCATGAAAACTCCAAAGAAAAGTATCGTTAAAATCACTCTCGTCATTATCCAACCAAGAGTAAAAGCAAGTCCCATCCAAATTTTGAAAAATCCCGTCAAAATTTTTGGTGCAATCAAACCTAAAAACAAAAATAAAACCGATAACCCTCCAAAAACCTTAAAACCGTTTCCTTCAAAAAATAAAAATTCGGGCTTTTCCTTCCAAAATAAAATTAATGAAATCAAACCTAAAATTACAAAAAATGTTATCCCAAATTTTCGCAATTCCTTGTCATTAACTTTTAATTTTGCTAATTCACCAGCAATTTCTTTAAACATCTATTATTTCTCCACTTAATCTAATTCAAATTCCTTTTTCCAATCACTGTCGCTCTCAAGATCTTTCTGTTTTTTCTTGTCAATCAAATAATTTTCAAGCACAAGGTAATCCATGTTCGTTCGCATAAAACATCTGAAAGCATCTTCAGGTGTGCAAACTATCGGCTCTCCTCTAACATTAAACGACGTGTTAATTATCACCGCACAACCAGTTTTTTCGTAAAATTTATTAATTAAATTGTAGTACTCAGGGTTTGTCTCCTGATGAACGGTTTGAATTCTTGCAGAATAATCAACGTGAGTAATTGCCGGCATTGTTGAACGAATAATATTTAGTTTCTCAATCCCAAAAAGTTTGTTTTGCTCAGCAGTCATCTCTCGCTGAAGCTCCTTTTTCACGTCAGCAACCAAAAGCATGTAAGGACTTGTGTGGTAAGGTTCAAGGTTCTCAATTTCAAAAAAATCATCAACCTTATCGCCTAAAACTGATGGTGCAAAAGGTCTGAAACTTTCACGGAATTTAATCTTTAAGTTCATTATTTCCTGCATTTTAGGTGAACGTGAATCGCCAATGATTGACCTTCCGCCCAAAGCTCTCGGACCAAACTCCATCCTCCCGCTAAACCAACCAACAACATTTTCAGTTGCCAAAATTTCGGCTACAGTTTCAGCTTTTTTGCTTTCTTCCATTTTTGTAAAAGGAATGTTTTTTGATTTAAGGAAAGTTTCAATTTCAAAATCTGAAAATCTTGGTCCAAGGTAAGAACCGTACTGAAAATCTTTTGTGTTATCGGCTTTTCTTTCGTTTCCGAGATACTTGTGCCAGGTGTACAAAGCACAACCTAAAGCTCCGCCGGCATCACCTGCGGCAGGTTGAATCCAAATTTTATCAAAGATTTTTTCACGTAAAATTTTACCGTTTCCGACACAGTTTAAAGCAACTCCACCAGCAAGAGTCAGGTTTTTCATTCCTGTTTCCTTTCGGATGTGCCTTGAAATCCTCATCATCACTTCTTCGGTTACGTCTTGAACACTTTTTGCCAAATCCATTTCTTTTTGAGTTAAAGTGCTTTCGGATTCCCGTGGTGGACCACCAAAAAGATTGTGAAATTTCTCACTTGTCATCGTGAGTCCGGCACAATAATTAAAGTAAGTCATGTCAAGTTTAAATGAGCCATCTTCCTTTAAATCAATGATGTTATCAAAAATCAGCTTTGTGTATTTTGACTCACCGTAAGGAGCAAGTCCCATAACTTTGTATTCACCGGAATTGACTTTAAAGCCTGTGTAGTAAGTAAAAGCTGAGTAAAGAAGCCCGATTGAGTGTGGAAATTTGATTTCTGCCCAAATGTCAAGTTCTTTCCCTTTTCCGACGCCCCAACTTGAGGTTGTCCATTCACCGACACCATCAAGAGTAGCAAAAGCTGCTTCATCAAAAGGTGAAGCATAAAAAGCACTTGCGGCGTGTGATTCGTGGTGTTCAGGGAAAATGATTTTGCCGTCGTAACCGTCAAGCTCATTTTTAATCAAATCGGGAATCCAGAGTTTTTCTTTGAGCCAAAGTGGGATAGCTTTAGTAAAAGAAGCAATTCCGTTGGGAGCGTAAGCAAGGTAAGTTTCAAGAATTCTTTCGAATTTGATAAAAGGTTTGTCGTAAAAAGATACGTAATCAATGTCTTTAATGTTAATTTTTGCTTCCTTCAGACAGTAATTTACTGCATTGACAGGAAATCTTGCATCGTGTTTTTTACGTGAGAACCGTTCTTCTTGAGCTGCTGCGATAATTTTTCCGTCTTTAATTAAAGCAGCGGCGGAATCGTGGTAAAAACAAGAAATACCGAGGATGTACAAGTTTTTCTCCTTTTGTTAATTAAATAGTTAAAGCGAACAAAAACACCTTGAAACCTTAATTATTTTGTTCAAGCCACTCTGCAAAAAACAAAACTGACCATATTTTTTGATTAAAATCACGCATTCCACTATTGTGGTCGTTTAATATTTTTCTCAAAAAATTAATGTTCAAGTAATTGGAAATCTTACTGTTTTTATCGCAAAGTTTATCGTAAGTATAATCTTTTAAATCTTTTTTGAACCATAACTTAAAAGGTAAAGCAAAACCTTGTTTTTTATGGTTTAATACTTTTTCAGGAAGATATTTATTCATTGATTTTTTTAAAATATATTTTCCCACATCTCCTTTTAATCTTAAATCAGAAGGAATTTTAAAGAAAAGTTCGGCAACTTTATGGTCTAAAATTGGAACCCTAACCTCAAGAGAATTCTGCATACTTGCAATATCAACTTTTGTAAGAATATCATCAACCATGTAGGATGTTAAATCCATTTCCTGTAATCTACCTAAAAGGTCTTTTGAACTACTTTGCCTAAGAAGATTTACTTTGAAGTGTTCAGATGGAAACTTTTTGGCATTATTCCAAACATCTTCATTAAATAAAGAGGAGCGTTCGTACAATTTAAATATTCCGAGATAAGCCTGAGCTTCATCCCTGTCTTTTGATAAAAAATATGTAATTCCTTTACCCTTAACCTTTTCAGGAATTGCATTGAATAGAGTTCCCCAGAACATTTTGTTAAAATTTTCTAGTGGGAGATTATATTTTCCAATTTTTTGAAATTTTGGGTAAGAAGTATAACCAGCACAAAGTTCATCTCCACCGTCTCCGGATAGAGCAACTGTAACATTTTGTCTGGCAAATTCGGAAACATAATAAGTAGGAATTGCAGAGGAATCAGCAAAAGGCTCATCATAAGCTTTTACTAATTTTGGTAATAAACTTACACAATCTGGTTCTACAATTTTTTCGAAATGTTCAGTTTCATATTTTTCTGCTACAGATTTAGCAAAATCTAACTCGCTAAAATCTTGCTCTTTAAATCCAATTGAAAAAGTTTTAATTCTTCCGGTAACATTTTTTGCCATCAATGCAACAACAGAACTTGAATCTATTCCACCACTAAGAAAAGCACCAAT
>JADZEA010000004.1 GCA_020850775.1 bacterium | reverse complement strand
TAAGTTTTCCTTCTACAAGTTCTGTTTGTAAAATGCTGACGTCGTTGAGTTTGTCTTCACCGAGTTCATTAAAATTTTCCAAAATTGAATCTACAAATTCTAAACTATGCGTGCAAAGAATGATTTGTGTGTTGTTTTTATAGATTGCATCTTCAAAAATTTTGACAAGCAAGTTTGAATATTTTGGATGCTGAAATGCTTCAGGTTCTTCAAGCAAACAAATCCCGTCCTTACAGTTTGCAATCGTTCCAAAAATCTGCATCAGTTTTTTGGCTCCGTCTCCAAGAAAGTAGGCAGGATGCCTGTGGTTTGGTGGTTCTCTGTCAAAAGAAGCAAAAAGCACAGTTGTTCCGTCTTCTTCCAGACTAAGCCTGAAATCAGTAAGTTTTGATAATGCCTGCGAGCTTTCTGAAAGCATTTTTACGAAAGCCTGAGTTTTATTTTGGCTTTCGAAATCACGATAAATATCTTCAAGTTGTTTATTTTGCGTAACTGCTTTTGTATCTATGAACTGAACATTACCAAAAAATTTTAAAAAATTTTTTGAGCCCGATAGTTGGTTGTAATTTATTCCCCCTTGGCTACCACCTGTGTTTGTTGAATAATGTAGAAGTACAGAATTACCTTGATTTGTCAATTCAATCTTAACAAAATTTCCTTTGCTTAATCGGGCATCAAACAAAATATTTTTTCCCGTATTAAAAGTTTTAGAAATCGTTGCATTTCCAAAATCACCTCTTCTGTAAAAGACAAAACCCAAAATTCTATCAAAATTGCCGGATAGCCTTTCACAAGTTCCCAAAAAAATGCTTTCCAGGAGTGTGGATTTTCCCGAGTTGTTAGGTCCGACAAGAATCGTCATTTTATTAAACCCTGAAACGGTTGAACTTTGAGTGATTCCTCTGAAATTTTCAATCGTGATTTTTTCTAAGTGCATTTTTTACCTCGTAGTTTTAAAAAATTTTTAGATTTGCAAAAACTAATTTCCTTTAACAATTTTAATTCCGGCGCTTGCACCAATCCTCGTTGCTCCTGCGTTAATCATTTTGATTGCGTCTTCACGTGTTCGGATTCCACCTGAAGCCTTAACTCCAATGTTCGGTCCGACGATTTTTCGCATCAGTAAAATGTCTTCTTCCACCGCTCCGCCAGTAGAAAAACCTGTGGAAGTCTTCACAAAACCAGCACCAGCCCGGATTGATAAAACACAGCCGTAAATTTTTTCCTCATCAGTCAGAAGCGAAGTCTCCAAAATTACTTTCACACAGTTCCCGTTTGCAGCCTTTACAACAGCTTTGATGTCTTCAAAAACTTTCCCGTAATCGCGTGATTTTAAAGCTCCAACATTGATAACCATATCAATTTCAGTCGCTCCGTCAAGGATTGCTGTTTTGGTTTCGTCAATTTTTGATTGCGTAGAAGTCGCTCCGAGTGGAAAACCAATCACAGTGCAAACCAAAACATCAGTGCCTTTCAGCAAGTTGTAGCAATACTTTACCCAAAAAGGATTGACACAAACCGAAGCAAAATGAAATTCTTTCGCTTCAAGACAAAGCGTTTTGATTTGTTCTTCCGTTGCGTCAGGTTTCAAAATTGTGTGGTCAATCATTTTTGCCAAATCATTCGGATTTTGAGTTGGATTGCCAATTTTATTTTGTGGTAAACTCTCTTCCTTAAAAATATCTTCAATAACTTTTGAAATTAAATCCATAAAAAAACTCCGTTTCAAGACTTAAAAAGCCTTTTTAATTTTTGTTTTCATCAAACAAATCTAAGATTTTTTCAGCAAGTTCCTGCGAAAAATTATCGGCTTCGCAAACGTAACAAAGGCTTTTGTCGTTCTCCAAAACTTCATGAAATTTCATAAAATAATCCACCAAAAGCTCTTCTAATTTCTTGTTTTCCATAATTTTGCACTAAATTAATCTTTTAAGGTTTTGCAAACCACTTTGAAAGAATTTCTGCAATTTCCAAAGCTTGTTTTTCGCTGCTGATGTTAAACTTGCTTTGTGCTTTGTACTCATCTTGAACCTTCTTGTAACGTCTGATTGAAACTTTTTTGTCTTTGTAAGTTTCATCTTTCGGGTCAAAATCTTCGTACAAAAACATAATTGTTGTCCAGGCGCCTTTTGAAAGAACGTGTTTTTCAAGTTCCCGCACTTTTAAAATTCCGTTTTCTTCGTAGTTAATCGTGATTTGGTCAATCAAATCAGTTGTCTTTGGTAACATTTTTCCACCATTTTTTAAAATAAAAATTAATTAATTGCCTTTAAAGTTTGCTTTTCGTTTTTCCAAAAAGGCTGTCATTCCTTCGAGTTTGTCTTCAGTTTCAAACAAAACCGCCTGTGAAACCATCTCAAAAAGCATTCCTGCGTCCTGAGAAGTTTGAGTTGAGTTGTTCAGGTTAAGTTTCGCAAGTCTAATCGCAAACGGTGCACGAGCCATAATTTTTTCGGCTATTTTTTTTGCTTCGTCCATCAGGTCAGCTATTTTTGTTATTTTTACAACAAGTCCAATATTTTCAGCCTTTTGAGCGTCAAAAATTTCGCCTGTTAAAACAATTTCCTTAGCCTTACCAAGCCCAACCAAACGTGGAAGCCTTTGAGTTCCGCCAGCTCCGGGAATTATTCCGAGACTTGTTTCAGGGAAGCCAAACTTCGCATTTTCGCTTGCAATCCGGATGTCGCAGGCAAGTGCAAGCTCAAAACCTCCGCCAAGTGCAAAACCATTCACTGCAGCAATCACAGGAACGTGAAATTTTTCAATTGTCGTAAAAATTTTGTTGTTAATTCCCTCAAAAGCATCAAACTTGTTCCGTGTTTTCAGGTCGTTAACGTCTGCACCTGAAACAAAAACTTTGTCCCCTGCTCCCGTTAAAATTACAGTTAAAGCATTGTTTTCCTTGAAAAAATCAAGTGCTTTGTACAGTTCGTTCACAGTTTCAAGATTTATTGCATTTTGCACTTCTGGTCGGTTGATTGTAAGGATTCCGAGTTTTCCTTCCATTTTTACTTCAAGATTTTTGAACTCCATTTTCTACCTTTCTAAAAATTCATTCACCGATGTTCTTTTTCAATGTTTGTTAATTTAAAAAATTTTCATCCTAATTTTTCTTTTTATTTTTTTGGGGATTAGTGTTAGAAAAAATTATTGGGGGTTTTAGTGCCATAAAATGTTTTCAGAAAACTATTTCAGGAATTGAGTAGAAGAAGTTTGTTTGTTAGCAAAAGTTTTTTTTTAAGTTTAACTTTAAAAAGTTCATCATTTCACTCAAGTTAAAAATATTTTTAAATTTTAGTTGCTTTTGGTGTTATTTAAATTTATCTTTTTTAATGAAGAAATAGTGAGAAAATTAAGATGAAAACCAAACTTATATTTTTTGTTTTTTTGCTTTTGGCAGGAAGTTTAAAAGCTACAACTTTAGTCTTTTCAACTTTTGCTGGTGGAAACAGCCAAGAGGAATGTGAATCTCTTAAAACTGACGGAAGTGGAAATACTTATGTTACAGGGCAAACTTTTTCAAACGATTTCCCAACGGTTGCTGGATCTTACGATACTTCTTTCAATGGTTACAACGATATTTTTGTCAGCAAATTAAACACAAGTGGTTCGGGACTTGATTACTCAACTTTTATTGGTGGAAGTAATGCAGATTACAGTTATTCTCTTTCTATTGACGGAGGTAGAAATGTTTATGTTACAGGGCGGACTTGGTCTAACGATTTCCCAACCGTAAATGGTTCTTACGATACTTCCTGGAATTCTTATTCTGATGTTTTTATTTTAAAATTAAAATCTGGTGGTTCAGTACTTGTTTACTCAACTTTTATTGGTGGAACTTGTGATGAAACAGGTAACTCACTTACCATTGATGGAAATGAGAATTGCTATGTTACAGGGTACACCTACTCAAACAGTTTCCCAGCAACTAGTGGTGCTTATGACACCTTATTTTCCGGTGGAGTTTTTTATGACGTTTTTGTTTTAAAATTAAATTCAAGTGGCTCGACAATTATTTACTCAACTTTTATTGGTGAAGAAAATGATGATGTTGGTAATTCGCTTTCAATAGACGTAAACGGAAATAGTTACATTACCGGGTACACTTACTCAAGTAATTTTCCAACAACTGTTGGTGCTTACGACACTTCTTTTAACGGCGGGAATTACGATGCTTTTCTAACCAAATTAAATTCAAACGGTTCAACACTTGTTTACTCAACTTTCCTTGGTAGCTATAATTATGATTTAAGTAGCTCAATTTCCATTAATTTAAGTGGAAATAGCTGCGTTACAGGTTACACTTACTCAAATAGTTTTCCAACAACTGTTGGTGCTTACGACACTTCTTTTAACGGCGGGAATTACGATGTTTTTGTAACCAAATTAAATCCAAACGGTTCAACACTTGTTTACTCAACTTTCCTCGGTGGAAATAGTTACGAAGAAGGTAAAGCTATTACCGTTGACGAAAATGGAAATAGTTACATTACAGGATACTCGCATTCACTTGGTTTTCCAACAACAAATAGTGCTTACGATGTTTTTTACAATGGAAATACTGATACTTTTCTAACTAAATTAAATTCAAACGGTTCAACACTTGTTTACTCAACTTTCCTTGGTGGAATGAATGAAGATGTTGGTGAATCAGTTTTTCTGGATACAGATGGAAATTGTTTCGTTGCAGGTACAACTTTTTCAACCAATTTTCCTACTACAAATGATGCTTATGATATTTCTTTTAATGGGGGAGATTCTGATATTTTTACAACAAAATTTAATCCTATTATTTTAAAAGTGAAAAATCAAAATAATTTAGAAAAAACATTTAAACTTAACCAAAATTTTCCAAACCCATTCAATCCAAACACTACAATCAGTTATGAACTACCAAATAAAATTGGCAAGCTATTAATTTTTAATGTTAAAGGTGAAAAAATTTATGAACTTGTGCTTGACAAAGTGAGCGGTTCGGTTGTTTGGAACGGAACGGATTTTAGTGGAAAAACTGTTTCAAGCGGAATTTATTTTTATAAACTTGAAACTAAACAACAGTTTTCAGATACTAAGAAAATGATTTTTTTAAAATAAAGTTAAAACCTTTCACTAAACCACAACAACCACCAGCTTCAAAAATTTCTCTTTGATTGTTTCACTGAGCTTTTCAGACGTGGTTTTGTTCAGGTCAATCGTAACACTTTTTTCTTCACGGGAACGAACCCAGTGAGCTAAAATCCGAACCTTGTCAAGCTCCTGTTTCTCAAAAGCTGTTCTTTCTCTGCCTGTTTTTTCGTAAAATTCTTTTTTAAGGTAATTTAGAACTAAAGTAATCTTGCTTTTTCCGGGTGCAAAATCAAAAATCTTTTCCAGCTTTCCACCCAAAACAATGAAAACCTTTAACTTGCCAAGTTCAGCAGAAGGCAAAATTATCAAAAAATTATTGTCCTGAAGTTCGTTTGAAAGCAAGTAGTTAAACTTTCGCAAAAATTCAAGGTCGTTGATTCTGTTCTGGATTTTTTGTGCAAACTCAAAATCAAGTTCTTCCGCAGCACGGTTTCGGATTTTTACGAGTTTTTGAAGCGGCAGGTCATTTTTTTGCTTCAAAAAATTGACTAAATCAAAAACTGTCTCAAGGTAACGTTCCTTTGAAACAGAAAAGTTGCAGGGAGCTTCGCACTGCTTTAAGTGATGAAAAAAACAAGGCTCAAATTTTTCATTTGGTTCTAAATTCTCTTCACACTGCCTTAAAAAGAAGGATTTTTGAATTGTTTCAAGGATTTTTTCAAGCGTTTTCGTGTTTGTAAAAGGTCCAAAATAAATTCCTTTGTCCGCAGAAATGTTTTTAGTGATAAAAATTCGCGGAAAATTATTGTCAAGGTCAATCTTTAAAAACGGGAAACTCGTGTAATTTTTGATTTGGTAGTTGTAAACCGGTTGCTCTTTTTTGATGAGTTCGGATTCAAGCAAGAGTGCTTCAAGCTCCGAACCGACGATTTGGTAATCAATCTGATAAATATTTTGCAAAAGATGTTTGATTTTTTCTGCCTGACCCGGTGAGTTGTAAAAGTAGTGTCTGATTCTTTGTTTCAGGTTTTTTGCTTTTCCAATGTAGATAATTTTATCGTTTTTATCACGCATAAAATAAACTCCGGGTGCTTCGGGAAAATAGTTAAGCATTTTCCTTTCGTAGTGAAGTTTATCAAAATTAATTTTGTTAATGTTTGGTGCCTGAAAATCCAAAAGTGCATTAAAATCCTTGCCCGGCAGCATTTCAAAAAATTTCAGCAAAATTTCAGCTGTTGCTTTTGCGTCTTCAAAAGCTCTGTGATGGGTTTTTAACTCAATTCCAAATCTTTGGCTAACTGCAAGCAACCCTTTTTGTGGCGCATCTTTTAAAAGTTTTTTAGCCATTCGTAAAGTGCAAATTGACTTGTTTGCCAAAATTTTTCCCGTTAGATTTTCAACCTCAAAATTCAAAAACATCAGGTCAAAATCTGCGTTGTGAGCAACAAGAACCGAATCCTCACCAATCCACTCAAGGAATTTTGGTAAAATTTCATCAAGCGTTGGCTGATTTTGAACCATTTTGTTCGTAATCCCGATGATTCTTTCAATGTTTGATGAAATTCTTTTTTGCGGGTTCAGAAGGCTTTGGAAGGTTTCGGTGATTTTTCCCTGAACGATTTTTACGGCTCCGATTTCTGTGATTTTTTCGTCAGGCGGAGCTGAACCTGTCGTTTCAAGGTCAAAAACAACGTAAGTTTTTTCGTAAAGATTAACTAAAGTTTGGTTTCCGTCCTGTGTTTTGGTAATTCTCCACAAGCCGGACTCAGTTTTTTCAAAACGGTTGTCATTTTTCAGGATTGTGTCTGTAATTTTTTCAACCGGAAGAATTGAAAGTGCTGGTTTTGAGTCGAAAAGATGGTTAAAAATTTCCTGGCTTGAACAAGGTCTTTGCTGTTGTAAAATGTAAAAATAGGCTTTGTCCCTCATAATTTTTTAGCATTAAACAAGCATTTTAGCCTTCTTTAAGCCTTTCAATCAATTCATTAAAAGTGATTTGGGTACCTAAGATTTCTGTAAGTTTTAGTTCAAAAAAGAAAGTATCCTTGTTTTCTTTACGCTTAGCTCTAATCACTCTTTTCAAGCTAACAGCATCCCAATCAGCTTCAAGTGGAATTTTATCAAAAAGTTCAAGAGCTAATTTTTTTCTGCCTTCCTCAAAGTAAATGTTTGCAAGGAAAGAAATTGCATCGTAACATTCTTTGTTTTGTTTGATTGCTTTCCAAAGAAAATCTTTTGAGTTGACCATTTCTAAAACGTGACGACAAACTCCAACTCCAAAATTTGCTTCGTAATTTTCAGGCTCAAGTTTTAGTGAAAGATTAAAAAATTTTAGTGCTTCAAGAAAATAATTGTAGTTACACAAAGCACGACCAGCCATCAAAGCGTAATCAAAAACAAATTCTTTTTCAACCTCTTGAAGAATTTCGTTAAAAATTTTCATTGCTTCATCAATTTTACCAAAGTTCAGCAAAGAAATTCCCAAACTAATTTTTATTTCGTGATTTTGTGGCTCTAAATCCAAACCTTCCTGAAAGCAAACTTTTGCCATTGAAAAATCTTCAAGTTCAAGGTAAGCCTGACCAAGCCCGTTTTTTAGTTCTGCAGAATCCGGATAAAACTTCAGACCTTCTGTAAAAGTTCGGAGAGCAATTTCAAATTTATTTGTTTCCAAGAAACCAAAACCACGGTTCTCAAATCCTTCCAAGGAATAATCCATTAAATAATTTCACTTTCATTTTGCATTTTTTCAAACGATAATTTTTCTTTCCAAAAAAAGTAAAGACCAACCAAAGTTACAGGAATGAAAGAGGTAACGTAGTGATTAATCAAAGCAAAGCCAAGTGCCAAATCATTAGAAATCAATCCGTTGCCAATAAAAATCAGACTTTCTTTACAAGCTGCGTCAAGTGTTCCGACAGAACCCGGACCAGCAGGAATCATTACAGCAAAAGCACTAACAATCAGAACAACAAGTGAAGAAGAGAAAGTGCTTTCAACAAGTTTCTCAAGTCCAAAAGCGTAAAGTGTCAGGCT
This sequence comes from bacterium, assembly GCA_020850775.1. Lineage (GTDB taxonomy): Bacteria > CLD3 > CLD3 > CLD3 > CLD3 > JADZEA01. The sequence continues at coordinate 16,226 of JADZEA010000004.1, read as the reverse complement.
AAGATTTCCAACAAAGCAAAACCACATTAAAAACGAAACAAAAATTATTTTAAAAAAGAATTCTTTTTTGGTTAGAACAGCGATTCCAACCCAAAAAGAATTTAAGATTTTTTTTAGCTTAAAGGAAAGTTTTTCAGGTAAAAAATCAAGAAAAAACAAAGCAATTTTCTTAGATAGTTTTGGTGCAAAAAGCGGGAAAAGTAAAACTAAAAGAGCGATTACTGTAAAAATTGATAAAAGTATTGCAGAGTTTTTAAGAGTTCTGCCAAAAAACTCTCTTTCCTGAAGTTGTGGGTTGAGAAAAATTGCCAAAAATAAAATGGAAAGAAGCGTCAGAGTGTCAACAATTCTTTCTACAATAATTGTTGCAAAAGAAGTCGTTTTAGAGATGCTTTCCATTTTTCCAATTGCGTAAGCCCTGTAAAAATCCCCAAGCCGTAAAGGAAAAATATTCAAAGCCATGTAACCAATCATCGTCGCTGAGAAAAGTTTTTTTATGCTGATTTCCTTCACGTCGCTGAGAAAAAATTTCCACCGAAGGCTCCTGACCCAAAAACTAAAAATGCTTAGAAAAATTGCCAAAACGAGTGGAAACCATTTTATTTTAAGAATGTTAGAAACGAGTTGGTTTAGATTTACATCATCAAAAGCGAAGTAAGTGAAAACTAAACTTATTAAAATTCCGAGCCAAAAATTTATTTTTTTCATTAATCTTCAGAACGTAAGTCAATAACTTCAACACCTTTTGGAGCTTCTAAAACAAAAACTGTGTCAGCAAGTTTTGAGTTGATTTTGATTTCGCTCAAAACGTAAGTTGTAACGTTTTCATTTAAATCTACGTACTCAATTTTTTGAGTTAGCCATTCTTTGTCTTCAACCCAAACTTTAATTTCTTGCAAGTTTTCGCTTTGTGATTTTGCAACCAATTTTAGAAGGTGAAGTTTTTTTGTGTTTTGCATTTCTTCGCCAAGCAAAAAAAGTGTGTAATTATCAGGAAATTTGAACAAAAGTTCTTGTGGCAGCAAAACACCTTTTGATTGGTTTGCCTTGTCAACAAGGACTTGTTTGGAAGCTACGTTGTAAGTCCAAAGGCTTTGTCCATCGCAGGAAACAGTTTGATTTTCAGTTTCAAAACGGAATTTGTTACCTTTTACAAGCATTTTCCCTTTGCCTTCCTGAGTGTAACCACTAAGTTTCCAAATAATTTTTTGTGAGAAATTTGCTTGTAAGTCTGTAACATCTTTTTCATATTTTTTTTGCACTTTTTTCACGATGTCTTTCGCTGACATTCCCGCAAAAGCAAACTGGAAAGACCCAAACACTAAAAAAAACAAAAAAGTTAAAGTTAATTTTTTCAAGTTTTACCTCTTAATTTAAATTGGTTTTGTTTTAACAACAAACGACAAAAACTGTTTAAGCAAAAAGCCAAAGCACTAAGTTTTCAGGTTTGTCAGAACTTCACAACCATTTTCAGTAACTAAAACCGTGTGTTCAAATTGTGCTGAAAGCTTACCGTCCTGTGTTACTGCTGTCCAACCATCTTTTAAAATTTTACTTTTGTAAGTTCCTTCATTAATCATTGGTTCAATCGTAAAAATCATTCCCTCACGAAGTCTTGGACCTGTTCCTGCTTTCCCGTGGTGAGGAATTGGTGGTTCTTCGTGAAATTCTTTTCCAATTCCGTGTCCCGTAAAATCCCGCACAACGGAATAACCAAAACTTTCTGCGTAAGCCTGAATCGCTGCTCCGATATCTCCAACTCTTGCATTTGGTTTGACCTGCTCAATCCCAATTTCAAGGCAACGTTTTGTAATTTCTACAAGTTTTTTTGCGTTTGGTTTTGGAGTTCCGACAAAAAATGTTTTGCTTGTGTCTCCAAAATAACCTTCCAAAGTCGTTGTAATATCAAGATTTACAATGTCTCCATCTTTTAAAATTTGTTTCGGTGCGGGGATTCCGTGGCAAATTACTTCATTTACAGAAGAGCAAATACTTTTGGGGAAACCTTCGTAGTTCAAAGGCGAAGGTAAAGCACCATTTTTAACAATAAAATCATGGCAAATTTTGTTCAGTTCTTCGGTTGAGACACCGGGTTTTACGTAAGGTTCAATCATTACTAAAACTTTAGCCGCTAACTGACAACTTTTTCGCATTAGTTCAATTTCAGCTGCATTTTTCACTCTAATCACTTTAAAAAACCTTTTCAAAAATTTGTGTAACATTTCTCTACAAGTTTTCAGACGCAAACTTAATTAATCTCTCGCCTGCCTGCTCCAAAGTTTCTTCTTTTTTACAAAAACAAAACCTTAACAAATTCTGTACGCTATTTTTATTTTCATAAAAAACAGAAACAGGAACTGCTGAAACTTTAGATTTTTGAGTTAGCATTTTTGCAAAAGTAAAATCATCTTCGTTAGAAAAATTTGAGTAATCAGCAAGAACAAAGTAAGTTCCCTGTGGAACAATTGGTTTAAATCCTGATTTTGTAAGGATTTCAAGTAACAAGCTACGTTTTTTGAGGTAATCTTTTTGAAATTCCCTGTAAAACTCATCACCAACTTTCAACGCTTCTGCCATTCCGATTTGGAAAGGTGTTGCAACTGCAAAAGTTACAAACTGGTGGCAAGCCCTGAGCCTTTTTGTAATTTCTTCGCAAGCGAGTGAAAAGCCAATTTTCCAGCCTGTAAAGGAGAAAGTTTTCCCCGTTGAGGAAATTGTAACTGTCCTTTCACGCATTCCGTCAAAGTTTGCCAAAGGAAGGTGAACGTGAGAATCAAAAGTCAGGTGTTCGTAAACTTCGTCGCAAACGGCAATCACGTTCCATTTTTTGCAAAGGAAGGCAATTTTTTCAAGCTCATTTTTTGTGAAAGTTTTTCCTGTTGGGTTTTGTGGAGAATTCAGTACGAGGAGTTTTGTTTTTTCATTAAAAAGTGTTTCAAGTTCAGTAAAATCAATTTCATAAGTTGGCATTTGAATTGGGATGGATTTAACAATTCCACCTGCAAGTTTTATTGCCGGAGCGTAGGAATCGTAAGCCGGGTCAAAAATAATGCACTCGTCTCCGTTTTCAACCAAAGCCATAAAAGTTGAGAAAAGGCTTTCGGTTGCTCCGCTGTAAACTGTGATTTCGGTTTCAGGATTAAACTTTGTCCGGTAAAATTTCTCAAAATGGAAAGCAACTGCTTCACGTAAAATTGGAAGTCCTGACGAGTTTGCGTATTGGTTGAAGCCGTTTTTGATTGCCTGAAAAGTTTTTTCCTTGATAAAATCCGGTCCGTCAAAATCAGGAAAGCCTTGTGCAAGATTTATTGCTTTTTCTTGAATTGAAAGGCTTGTCATTACAGTAAAGATTGAGGTTTCTGTGTTTGCGAACTTGTTTCCGAGTTTTAGCATTTTTTTCCCTTTTTTTAACGAGTTTGAATTTACAAAAAAAATAAGAAATTTGCTTGAAAATTAAAAACAATTGCTTCGGAATTGTGTTGAAGGCTTTTTTGTTTAAGTTTGAAACTTTTTGCGGGTTGGAAACAAAAAAGACTTTGAAAAAGTCTTCGGTGGGTCGGCACCAATCGCCAACTCCGAAAACTTTACTCAAAGCCTTGAATTAAATCTACAGCCAAAACCTCAAAACGTCAAGAGAAAAAATCCTGCTAAAGTAAAGAAAAATACACTAAAAAAGGCAAAATCGGGAATTGACAAGAGAGGACACAAAAAGCGGATTACATCTGAAAAGTTTTAAAGAGTTGTAGTTTTACAGTAAAATTTTATATCTTTCTAAAGTGTTTTTTTGTAATTTTAAAATTAGTTTAAAAGCAAAAGAAAATGAACAGACCAGATTATTTTAATGTCATTGAAGAACGGTTAAACCTTCTTGCACTTCGGATAATTTCCAGAGGTAGGTTGAACATTTTGGACTATCATGGACACTCAGAAAACTTCTACCAATACTTCTTGAATGAGGTTTACGGTTGGGTAATTACAAACGAAAACGATAACAAGCAAAATGTTGAGGCGATTGATCTAATTGATCTCACAAATAAGTTTGTAGTTCAAGTTTCATCAACAGCAAGCAAACAAAAAATTGAATCTTCACTTTCTAAGGACTCTATAAAAACCTACACAGGTTATACCTTCAAGTTTATTTCAATTGCAAGAGATGCTGACGATTTAAGAAAAGACACCTTTAAGAATCCTCATGGAATTAGTTTCACTCCTTCAACTGACATCATTGATAAAAAGTCAATCCTTTCAAAAATAAGAGGGTTGCACATTGACGAACAAGAACGCATTTACAAGTTTGTAAAAAAGGAATTGGTAATGGAAATAGACCCGATGAAATTGGAATCCAATTTGGCTGCTGTTATTAATATTCTTTCAAAAGAAGATTGGGACAAGACAGAACCAGTTGCAGAAATCAACAGCTTTGAGATTGACAGAAAAATTTCTCACAACAATTTGAACGCGGCAAAAGCAATCATTGACGACTATAAGGTTCACTATGGCAGAGTAGATAAAATCTATGCGGATTTTGATTTGCAAGGAATTAATAAAAGCAAATCTGTTCTCTCTACTATCAGACAGGAATATGCAAAAGCAAAAAGCAGTTTGAATGATGACCAACTTTTCTTTGACGTAATTTCTAAAGTAGAGAAAAAAGTTTTGAATAGTTCAAACCACACTACAATTCCATTTGACGAACTTGAACTTTGTATTAACATTCTTGTTGTAGATGCGTTTATCAGGTGTAAAATTTTTGAAAATCCAGAAAGATATAGTTATGCTTCTACCTGATAATATTCACCCCGACAACAGCATCTACTACAACGGTGCGTTTGTAATTGAATCTTTGAAAAAGGAAACAAGTTACAATATGCTTGATTTGTATCAAGAAGTAATAACAAAAAAGCAAATGTCATTTCCCATTTTTATTCTTTGTTTAGATTGGCTGTATTTATTAGATGTTGCAAAACTTAATTCCAAAGGCGAAATAGAATTATGTTCATAAAATCATTAACAATAACCAGCGGTCCTAAAGTCATTCGTGAAATTGAATTTCACAAAGGGCTTAACTTGATTGTTGATGAAAGTGAGAATCAAATTACAGGCAACAATGTTGGCAAAACAACTGTTTTAAAATTGGTTGATTTTTGTCTTGGAGCTGATAAAAACAATATTTATGTTGACCCCGAGACAAAAAGAAATGAATATAAACTTGTAAAAGATTTTCTGATTGAAAACAAAATTCTGATTACCCTTGTTCTGACTTCTGACTTAGACAAGGGAACTGAAGACATCGTAATTGAAAGAAATTTTTTATCATCTAAGAAAGAAGGGATCCGAAGGATAAATGGACAGCAAATACTTGCTGAAAATTTTGAAACGGAACTTGGGAAGGTTCTGTTCCCCGACCATCTTGAAGACAAACCAACTTTCAGACAAATTATTTCACACAACATCCGCTACAAAGACGAAAACATAAACAACACCCTTAAGACACTTGATAAATATACTTCCGATGCAGAGTATGAAACACTTTATCTTTTTCTTTTCGGATGTGAATTCACAAAGGGAAATAGCAAGCAGGAAATTTTATCAAAGTTAAAGCAAGAAGATACTTACAAAAGCCGTCTTGAAAAGAATCAGACAAAAACTGCTTACGAAACCGCATTGGCTTTAATCAATAATGACATAGAAACACTAAACAAAGAGAAAAGCAGTTTCAACTTAAATGAAAACTTTGAGAAAGATTTAGACAAACTGAACCAAGTAAAATATGAGGTCAATAAATTAAGTTCAAGTATTGGAAAACTCAACATTCGTAAAAACCTGATAAAAGAAACAGAAACAGAACTTAAATCGAGCAAGTCAGATATTGACTTGCGACAATTGGAAATCATTTATGAACAAGCAACTACCAAAGTAAAGACAATTCAAAAAACATTTTCAGACCTTGTTACTTTTCACAACACAATGGTTGAGGAGAAGGTGAAATTTATCACCAAAGAATTACCTACACTTGAAAAATCTCTTGCAGAAAATAACAGTTCTCTAAAACAACTACTTGCGGAAGAAAAAAAGTTAGTAACTGCAATTTCAAAAAGTGATTCGTTTGAAGAACTTGAAAAAGTAATTGGAAAACTTACTGAAAAATACAGGAAAAAAGGCGAGTTTGAAAACATAATTCAACAGTTAACTGAGGTTGAATCCAACATCAAAGACTTCAACAAACAACTAAACGAAATTGACACTGAACTTTTCAGCGATAGCTTTGAGCAAGTTGTAAAAACACAACTTCACAAATTTAACAAATACTTTGCTTCTATTTCAAATGAGTTTTATGGTGAACAGTATGCAGTGAAATACGACATCGTTCCAAATACAAAAGGACAAAGGTTATACAAATTCAGTGCATTCAATGCAAATATGAGTTCAGGAAAGAAACAAGGCGAAATTTCTTGCTTTGATTTGGCATACACCCTGTTCGCAGACGAAGAAAATATTCCTTGTTTGCATTTTCTTTTGAATGACAAAAAAGAATTGATGCACGACAATCAGTTGGTAAAAATTGCGGAGTTCGTTAATAAAAACAATATTCAATTTGTTGCTTCAATTCTCAAAGACAAACTTCCAGACGAGATTAATAAAGAAGAATATTTTGTAGTTAAGCTATCGCAAAATGATAAGTTATTTAGAATATAATTCTTCCTACTTTTCTCTAAAACCAAAGCAGGGTGGTTCTTTACCAACCTTTACTTCCAAAAACAAAAAAAGATTTTTGGCTAAACAATAAATCAATTTTATGTTTTTTGCTTCCCTTCACATTCCACTAACATTCCATTAACAAAAAACAAACTATCACAAAACAAATTAATAATTCAACTTTAATAAAACTCTAACAAACATTCCCTAACTTTGAGCAACTAAAAATTACAAGGATTTAGGGAAATGATAAAAAAAATTTTAAAACTTTACTGCCTGCTTTTTTGCTTTGGCTCGGCTCTCGCTCAGCAAACTAAACAGGAACTTGGTACCATCCGTGGAAAAATTATTGACAAATCCAACGGCGAAAACCTCATCGGCGCAATCGTTACAATTGAAGGAACTTCCTGGGGAGCTTCCGCAGACCTTGACGGAAACTTTTTCCTGAAAGTCCCGGTTGGAACCCGCGACGTTCGCGCTTCTTTCGTTACTTACAAATCAAAACTCGTAAGCGGAATCCTAATCAAACCTGACGAAATCACAAAACTTGATTTTGCTCTTGAACCAGACGTCATCCAAACCGAAGAAGTTGTCGTAGAGGCTACAGCTTCAAACGAAGTGGAAAACGGACTGCTGCTCGCTCAAAAAAAATCCAACAAAATCTTTGACGGAATCTCAGCACAACAAATCTCTAAAAATTCCGATTCTAACGTCGGCGCCGCTCTGAAAAGAGTTACAGGCGTCTCAATTGTTGGCGGAAAAGACGTCTTCGTCCGCGGACTCGGAAACCGCTACGCAAACGTACAACTGAACGGCTCACAACTGCCGTCCACAAACCCAAACCAAAAAGAAGTTCCGCTTGACGTTTTTGCCTCAAACTTAATCGATAACATCATCGTCCAAAAAACCTACACAGCAGACCAACCTGGCGATTTCTCCGGAGGCTCAGTCCAAATCGAAACCAAAGACTTCCCCGAAACAAAAACTTTTAACGTTAGCCTCTCCACAAACTACAACTCACAATCAACTTTCAAAAAAGGCTTGACCTACAACGGAAGCAAAACCGATTTCTTAGGATTTGACAGCGGAAAAAGAAAACTCCCTTCAGTTACAAATGACGGCTTGCTGACCGACGAAAAAGGTGTTACAGCAATTAACGATTTCCAAAATTCCTGGTCGCCAAAGTCCGCTAACTCAATGCCCGGACAAAACTACTCCATCTCCTACGGAAACCAGTTCCCAATCGGGGAAAAAACACTCGGCGTGATTGCCTCACTAAACTACAGCTACTCAAACACCATAAAAAATGAAGACTACCGCTCAATCATTAATTCTTCAGGAAACCAAACCACTCTCGGAAGCGATTACAAAATCCAAAAAAACACTGCCAACACAAACCTCGGCGGAATCCTGAACCTTTACTTCAAACCAAATTCTTTCACAAAAATCGGCTTGAAAAACATCTACACCAACAACTCCGAAAACGAAACAAAAGCCCTGCAAGGTTTCTACTACAACTCAGGCGGCGATTACAAACAAACAGTTCTGAAATTTACTCAGCGTTCAATCTTCGCAAGCAACCTCGTTTACGAAAGCTACTTCAACAACTTCCTGAATTCAAAACTTGCCGTTGAAGGCTCTTTCGCAACCGCAAAACGCTACGAACCCGATACGCGAAACACTCACTACGCTTTCAACGAAAGTAAAAATGTCTTTGAAATTGTGCTTGACAAACGCGGAAACTACCACTTCTTTTCAGAACAAAACGACACAGACCTGAACCTGAAAACAAGCTACGAACTAAAACCCGCTCCAAAATTAAAACTGAAAATCGGCGGCTTAGCACTGCAAAAAGACAGGGATTTTCAGGCAAGAAAATTCCTGCTTTCAGAAGGAAACAAAGAACTCTACCCAACCGAAACCAAAAGTAAAACACCTGAAGAAGCACTTTCCCCAACTTTGGTTGAAAACGGAGCCTTAAAATTCAGCGAACAAACACAGGCAACCGATTCCTACAAAGGTGAACAGTTTCTTTGGGCAAGCTACCTCTCAACAGACTTTCAGACAACCGAAAAACTAAGTTTCATCCTTGGTGCAAGAGTTGAAAACTCTAACCAGAAAGTGAACCAAAAATCAGTCCTGAACGAAACAAACATTCTGCCCGCTTTCAACGGAAACTACAAACTCAGCGAAACACAAAATCTTAGAACCGCTTTTTCCATAACTTTGGCAAGACCCGAATTTCGTGAACTTTCAAACTTTTTCTTCGGCGATTTTATCGGTTCAAAAGTGGTTTACGGAAATCCAAAACTAAAACAAACAAAGATTTACAACTACGATTTGCGTTGGGAATTTTATCCGGAACTTGGAGAACTTTTCGCTGTGAGTGCTTTTTACAAAAGATTTAACAACCCGATTGAGTTGTTTTTCAGAGCGACACAAAACCTTGAAGTGCAGTACAACAACGTTGACCTGGCGAACCTTTACGGTTTGGAGTTTGAAGCAAGAAAAAACTTTTGGGAAAACCTGAAACTTACGGCAAACCTTTCTCTAATCAAATCCGAAGTTGACTACGGAAACGAAACTGTCAAGGCTTCGCAACAGGCAAACCGCAAAAGACCGATGTTTGGGCAATCCCCTTACACGCTGAACCTGAGTGTTTTTTACCTTGTAGAAATGATTAACACGGAGCTAAACCTTGCTTACAACAGGTTTGGCAAAAGAATCAGCAGCGTCGGAAACTACGAACAAGGCGATGACGAGTACGAAATGCCTTTTGACAAAGTTGATTTTGTAGCTGCTTACAAACTCAGAAACTACACCTGCAAAGTTTCTTTTCAGAACTTGCTGAACGACAAAGTGGTTTTCAAACAAAATGGCGTCGTTACTAACGGGTACAAACTTGGCAGAACAATCAGTGCAAATATTTCTTATTCTTTTTAACTTTAATTTATCAAAGGAGGACTTTAATGTTCAAAAAAACATTATTAATTTTATCAGTTTCATCACTTGGCTTGGCTTTTTCAGCTTGTGATGACGACGACAAAGAAACGACACCACCAGAAATTCCGCAAGTTTACGCAGACCTTCCGGGCACAAAAATCGCGAAAGACACAACCTGGAGCGGAAACGTAACTTTAAGTGGAAAATACTACGTCCTTCCCGGCGTAACACTTACGATTGAAGCAGGAGCAACTGTTTCCTTCGCTTACCACAATAACGTAGCCGATAACGTTGGCGCAATCGTTACGCTGAAAGGCGACGCAACAAACTTCACAACCGAAAGAAACAGCGCAAAACTCGTTGCTGAAGGAACTGCAAGCCAGCCAATCGTCTTCACTTCGGGAAGAACTACCAAAAGTGCCGGAGACTGGGGCGGAATTGTTTTGGTTGGAGAAGGCTTGAACAACGTTTCAGGCGGAATCGGCGCCGTTGAAGGTTTGTCCGAAGCTGTCAGTTACGGCGGAACAAAAACTAACGACAACAGTGGAACTCTGAAGTACGTAAGAATTGAGTTTTGCGGGTTTGGGCTTGCTCAGGATTCTGAACTTAACGGACTCAGCCTTTACTCGTGTGGAAGCGGAACAACGATTGACCACGTTCAGGTTCACAAATGCACTGACGACGGTTTTGAGTTTTTTGGCGGTTCGGTGAACGCAAAATATTTGGTTTCCTCTCACAACGACGACGACAGTTTTGACATGGACGAAGGCTGGAACGGAAAAGGACAATTTTGGTTAGGCGTTCAAAAACAAGGTGCTGACAACGGTTTTGAAAGCGACGGAAGAAAAACTTTAGGCGAAGGAACTCCATCAAATCCAACACTTTACAACGTTACTCTTTACGGTTTCGGAGCAGGAAAAGACTCTGACGATAAAAATTACGGAATGCGTCTCCGTGAAGATTTTCAGGGAAAACTTTACAACTTTGTGGTCTCAAACTTTGCTGGAGCAAACTGGAAACTTGAAAACACAAGCCCTGACCTTACCGAAGCGAACTACACAAACGGCTCTCTTTTACTTGAAAACATCGTCGTTTGGGATAACAAAAAAGATGGCGCCGGTTCTCACAGCGGTTTCGCTTCTGCAAGCGATTCAACAAAATTTACAGCAGCAGGAAAAAATGTTCACGTTGCTGAGCCGCTTTTCACAAACCCCGGCAGTTTTGATTTCAGGCCTCAGACAAGTTCGCCGCTAAACAGCAACGCAAAAACTCCAACCGATACTTTTTTTGAAAGTGTGAGCTACAGAGGAGCTTTTGGAACGACAAAGTGGACAGACGGCTGGACAAATTTTAATTAAAAACTAAGACAAAAATTTCTCCTCATCGATCCTTGTAAATTGAAAAAGGTACGAGTCTCCTCAACTTGTGCCTTTTTCTTTTTTTGGACAAAATCAGCCTGCTTTTTGATGAACTTTTTTTGACTGCTCTCTTTTGCTTGCTTTTTTAGTTTTTGTTTGTTGTGTGATTGTGAGTTTAAGCGGAAGTTTAACGTTTGAAAAAAGCACGGTTTTTTCGCTAACAATCCTAAAAACTTAGCAGAATTTTTCTGTTCTGCTTTTTTTCTACAGTTCCTAACTCAAGTAAAAATTAAGGTTTCTGTGTTTGCAAACTTGTTTTAGCATTTTAGCATTTTTCCTTCTTTAATTTTAACAGGTTTGAATTTGCAAAAAAAATAAGAAATTTGCTTGAAAATTAAAAACAATTGCTTAAATTTGGTTTCGGATTTTGTGCGAGAGTGATGAAATTGGTAGACATGCCAGACTTAGGATCTGGTGCCGTAACAGGTGTGAGAGTTCGAGTCTCTCCTCTCGTATTTTCAGAAGCCTTCAAAACGATATTTTTTACGCGTTTTGAAGGCTTTTTTGTTTTGATTTAAAAAAATCCTGAAATTTTTAAACAAGGATTAAGACACAAAAATGACACACCCGGAAAACTTCTTAATTTCCCTGACTTTTTGGAATGTTTAAGAAACTACAGTTTACAGTTGAGTTTTTGTGGTAAATTCACCGTTTGTTGTTTCTGTAATCCTGACTTAGTTGTTGCTTTAGTTTTTTACTCAAAAAAATCTGTTGTTGTGGACAAAAAACGAAAAAAGGTTTAAAGAAGACTGTTGCCTTCTACTAAGGGAAGGGTCAGCTTCTAAAAACCTTTTTAATCAAAAAAAGCTAACAATTGCGAAAAATGTCAAGAGAAAAAATCCTGCTTTGCAAAGAGAACACACGCTAAAAAATGGTGGTTCCCTTCACTTTGGCAAAATCCTTTTTTCTTAAGAATTTTTACTAAGTCATTTTTATCAATTTGGTTCATAAGTTAAAAACTTTCTCATTACTTTGAAATCTTCCTTTGCATAATTATCTAAGTCTTTTAGGTTAGATTCTAAATAAAAAACGAATTGATGTACCAAATCCTCTCTAAAGTCTTCAACAGCTTCATCAAAAGTTTTGCCTCCAGCTGCAATTATTCCCAAATCTTTAGCGTGTAAAAAGTAGCCTTTTACTCCGTCTTCTTCCCAGTTTTCTACTTCAACCTTAATTGGTTTTGTTAAACTTACTCCATTTTTACTGAACGGGTAAACTTCCATTCCAACGACTTCCTCAACTACAGAAGGATTCTTGTAAATCAGACGGTACTTTATTTTTTCGTCTCCACCAAAATTTTGTTTAACTAATTCTTCAATGCTTCGGTTTTGGGCTTTTGTTAAGTTTAATTCAAGTTTTTCCATTTTGATGACCTTAAAGTTGTTTCTTTGGAAATTACTTTCTTTTTTTTAGTTTTTCCACTTCTTTTTCTATTTGAAGTAAAACACCGGAAAAGCCAGAAATCCCGTTCGCCAAACGTGAAAAAGCGGAGCCTTGGAAAAGCAACTCAAAACAATATTTTTTATGCCTTTAATGCTTTTAGTTTTTAGTGATAATTCCTAATAAAATTAGTTGACCTTTAGAGATAAAAACATTAGCTTAAAAAGACCTAATTTTTATTTTAATTTTTTTCTATACAAACTAAAAGGAGATAGAATGAAAAAACTTACCATTGTGGGAGCATTGCTCTCAAGCGTTTTGTTTGCAAACATTGCTTTAGCAAACAATGTTCAGTTCATTGCACAATTTGAAGGTGTTGGGGTTGACAACGTAGCTCTTGTTGAAGGAGACACTTACACTTTTAACTACGTTCCAGCAGTTCACGACCCTTTGGTTGACGCCGTTACAATGCCAAACGTGGCTTTAGGTAACCGGATTAAAACTTTTCTTGCGGGAATTAGCGGGCTTCAAGTTGTAATTCCTCTTGATTTTACAAACGTTGATGCAATTCTTACTGCTAATTTCCAGGGTTTTAACCTTTCTCCTCTTGTTGGTGGAAACACCTTCAATCCCATTAACGGAATGACTCCCTGGGTAAACGTTGATTTTACCACAACAGGAACAAACCCTTTCAACAACCAACTCGGAGTGATTTTTCCTGCAAGTGCAAACTTTGTAACAATTGTTCAACTTACAATTCCAGGTTACACGATTGGAAGTCCTTTAGGCTTTGCTGCTATTTTGGGACCAACTTTTGACCTCTCTTCTGTTTCAATCTACAACCTTTCTCCTTTCACGGTTGGAATTTCACACTTTACAGGTTTTGTTGGTGGAACGGTTGGTGATTTTCCTTTGAGTGTTTCTCTAAGCGAATTTAACGCAACTTCATCAAATTCAGGAATTTCTCTTACCTGGAAAACTGAAAGTGAAACCGATAACCTTGGTTTTGCACTTTACAGAAACGAAGGGAACATTTTTGATTTAACCAGTGCTACAAAAGTTGCTGATTACACAAGAAATTCTGAACTTAGAGGCAAAGGAACTACAACCTTGGAAAGTTTTTACAGTTTCACAGACAAAAACGTGAATTTGAACCAAACTTACACTTACGTTTTATCTGATTTTGACGCTGTAACCGGCGAAAAATTGCACAAAGAATTTGCAAAAACAATCACTTACACAAAAGCAACTTCAAGTGATTTAAGATTTAGACTTGAGCAAAACTATCCGAACCCTTTCAACCCAACAACCACGATTGATTACACAGTTGCAGAAGCAGGAAAAGTTTCTGTCTTAGTTTTTAACGTTCTTGGGCAAGAAATCCGTAGTTTTTCAACTTTCCACAACAAAGCAGGAAACGGAAGTTTTGTTTGGGATGGAAAAGACAGTTCAGGAAAGACTGTTTCTTCAGGAATTTACTTCTACAAAATGACAACTGAAAATTACTCATCAATCAAAAAAGCTGTTTTCCTTAAATAATTGTTTTTTAAATCCATAAAAAGTTTAAAAACGAAAAAGCCAAACTTTCTAAGTTTGGCTTTTTTTATTAGTGCCGATGCACAGATTTGAACTGCGGACACGCGGATTATGATTCCGCTGCTCTAACCAACTGAGCTACATCGGCAAAATTGGACTGTGAATTTAAGAATGACTTAGGCAAACTCAAAATAAAATTTTAATTAAAAAATTCTAAAACTCTAATCCTTTAAAAAAAATATTTTGAAAATTACAATAAATCCTTTAAAATAAGGCTTGAAACAAGAAATTGGGAAAAAAAATGAGTTTGCCAAATTGGTTTTTGGATATTTCTGACACAAATATTGAACATTTTGGAATTTCTGATATTGGCATTTCAAGGAAAGAAAACCAGGATTTTCAGGAAGCGCAAAAGATTAAGGATAAATTTCTCTTTGTTGTTTGTGATGGAATGGGAGGACACAAAGGTGGAAGTACCGCAAGTGAATTAGCTTCCAAAGAAATTTTAGACTCTATAAAAAACAATACCCAAAATGATGTTTTTACTTCGCTTACAACTTCAATAGACAACGCGAATAATATTATTTTTAACCGCTCCGTTAAGGATGAAAACCTAAAAGGAATGGGAACAACTTGCGTAATTTTTTACATTGACAAAAATTTGGGTTACGTTGCCCACGTTGGAGACAGCAGAATTTATTGGATTAGACAAGGCAAAATTAAAAGACTCACTCAAGACCATTCTTACGTTCAAAACCTTGTTAATGAAGGAGTCATCACTCAAGAACAAGCTTTTAAACATCCAAGAAGCAACATTCTCACAAAATCAATCGGAGTTAATTTAGATTTATCCCCTGAAGTTCGTAAAAGACCAATTCTGCTTGAAGAAAACGACATTCTTTTGCTTTGCTCTGACGGACTTCACAACACACTAACCGACGCAGAAATTTTAGACTGTGCTAATTCTTCAAAAACTGCAAAAGAAATTTGTGAAAAACTCTTAAAAAATGCTGTTGAAAGTGCTTCAGACGATAACATTACTGTTCAGTGTGTAAAAATCAAAAAACTTGTTTCTCCTTTTCTAACTCACCAAAGCCAAACAACTCAAACCATTCCGGGATTTTTAGTTCAAAAACGAGTTGGAATTCCTGATACCGAAGAAAACAAATTTTTAGAATCACTTGAACAATCCGAAAATTTTGTAAAAATTGCTGAAGAGAAAATTGAACCTAAAAAAGAAACTTTAGAAATTCCTTTGGCTCAGGAAAAAACAACTCCAAAACCAGTTTTGCTTGAGGAAAAACCAAAAGTAATTCCAAAAACAGAAAATTTTATCCTTCAAAAAGAACAGGAAAAAACAACTCCAAAACCAGTTTTGGTTGAGGAAAAGGAAATTAAAGAAGCTAAAACAGACAAGGAAACAGAGCAAGTTTTAGAGGTGTTAAATCTCAAACAATCAATTCCTTACAAAGATTTAGAAGATTCAGTTTCTATCAAACGTTTAGCTTTTGTGAATGCTTTTTTTGTTTTTGGAATAATTGTTACACTTGTTTTTTGGGTAAAATTTTAAGTGAGAACCTGAACTGAAAAAGCCTTAAACTTTCACAAGCTAAAGTTATTTTTGCAGTAATTCTAAAAGTTCCGTAAGTGAGGTAATTTGCAAGTCTGCAAGATTTTTGTAAGGGAATTCTCCACTTCTGTCAACGTAAATTGTTCTGCAACCTGCGTCTTTTCCCGCTTCCAAATCATACCGAAAATCACCAACCATTACAGTATTTTCAGGTTTTGCGTTCCAAAGTTTCATTAAATGAATAATTCCTGCGCCGCTTGGTTTGTGTGGAACGAACTCTCTGCCAATTAAAAATTCATCCTCAAAAAATCCGTCAAGCTGAATTGCTTTAAAGGTTTCTGTGATGCTTGCCTGAGTGTTTCTTGTGAGAATTCCAAGTTTTAAATTTTTGCTTTTTAGAAAGGTCAGGATTTCTAAAGCACCGTCAGAACGAATATTTTTCATTGAAATGTTTAGCTCAATCTCGTGAAGTTTTTGTAGAATTATTTCTTGCTGGAAGGATGGTAAAAGTGCGATTTGTTCAAGTATCGGAGCATTTTTTAATCCTAACTCCTTTCTGATTTCATCAAAATCGTGGATTGCAATTGTCAGAGTTCCGTCCATATCAAAAATCCAGTTTTGAATTTCAGCAAGCCAGGTTGGTTTTGTCATTTTGGTTCACTTTCGTTTGAGAAGTTAAAATC
>JADZEA010000003.1 GCA_020850775.1 bacterium | reverse complement strand
GAGTTTGAAAGTTTTTCCTCTTTCAAAGCCTTCAAAAGCGGTTCTGTAAAATCTGTAATTGTGTCAAAATCTCCGAAGTTCCAGGGCTGAACAGTTTTTGAGACTTCACCTGAACGTTTTAAAACTGTGATTGCAAACTTGTTCCGACCGGAGTTTTTAGCCATTTTTTCGGCTTTTCGTGATTCCCGCAAAACGTACGCTAAGTTTGTTTTTTGGTGAGCGATTGCAACTCCGACAGAAGCTGTTGCGTTGTGTCCGAGTGTCGGAAGTAGTTTTCCGTCAAGCTCAATCCAGGAGTTACCAAAGTGCGTTTGAGAATCCTTTTTTCCGATTTTTCCAAGTTCTGTGTTGACCGAACCTGAAAAATAAAACCTGAGTTTTCGCATCACTTCAAAAAGTTCGCTCAAAGGCAAAAGTGCTAAAACATCGTCGCCGCCTGAGTAAACGAGCTTTCCGTAGTGTTCTTCTTCAACAACTTTTTTCACAAGTTGAAGCGAAAAGTTTTTTAAAGCTGTGGAAATCATTGAGTGGTAAGAAGCTGTTACAACTCTTTTATTTTTAAGGATTTCTTTGATTTTTTCATCACTCCCAAGTTGTGGCAAAAGTGAAGAATGAACAGAGTTTGACCACTCAAGCGTTTTTTCTCCGCTGAGCCATTTTCCCATTCTGTCGCCATCCATTGAAAGAATTGCGTAGTAAGAAGTTGTTTCTTTTAGACTTTTCAAATCTGCTTTGATTTTTTTTACAAGTTCAGCATCCCATTTTAGTTCTTCTTCTTCAAAGTTTTGTTTTGTGTAAAAATTCACGTCTAAAAATTCAGGGTTAAGATTTTGCAGAAACTCGTCTTTAAGTTTGAGTTTTGGAACTGGTGAACTGTTAGCGATTTTCTCTCTTTCACCTAACTTTTTAAGATTTTCAAGCAGTTCTTGAAATCCGTTTTCAGAAATTTCTTTTTTAGTGCCGGTAAAAGCGATTTCGTGAGTTGAAGGAAAACTTGTTTTGAAACTAAATTTTTCTTTAAAAAAATCTGCTGAAAGTCGTTTTGTCAGGCAAACCGAACAAAGCATTTCGGATTTTTTGAAATTTTTCCTGTCTGAAAAAGCGAGTTTTTCCCAAAAAATTCTGATTGACTTGTTGCCGTCTAAAGGGTCTTTGTGAAGAGCTTCTCTTTCGCCACAAAGTGTGCACTTGAAAGAGTGTTCCTGTTTTTGTTCAAAGTTTCGCAGAGATTTTCTTGAACCAAGTGATTTTTCTGCAAAATCGTAGTAGAGTGCGTACACAAGCCCAAGTTTTGATTCAGCTTGAGTGTAATTTTTTGCTTCAAGCAGTTTTTTGTAATTTTCGCTTTTGTTGGGAGCAAAATCCTTCCAGATTTCAATCATTTCTTCGCCAGACTTTTCAAAAGGAAGCACAACGTAGTAAGTTTCTAAAAAGTCTTTTCGTTGGTTTTCCCAAAGTTCTTGCAAGTAATCAGAAGTTTCTGCAGTTTTTTCAAATTTCCCTTCAGCTTCGTCAACAAGTTCAGTAAAAGCGTTCACAACGGCTGTTTTACACTTTTCAGCGATTTCTTTTGCTTTGGAAGCAGGTAAAATTGCTAAAAATTTGTTTGGTAAAGTTGGAGTTTCAAGCAATCCCTGTGTTTTAAGTTCAAAAATATCTTTAAAATTTTTGTTAAGCCACCAGTCCATCAAAGGTTGTTCAAGCAACTCAGGAAAAACGATTGAATCGGCTCCAAATTCTTCAAAAACAACTTCCATCGCTTTGAAACTCAAGTAAGAAAAAATGTAAGAACCAATCCACAAATCTTGAGTTTTGCGGGCAGTTGTGATGTAATTTTGAGTTCCGCCAAGAGCAAAAAGCAGAAAAGCAGGCTTTTCACCTTTCGCAGTGCAGGGTGAAAAAGCCATCGTAGTTTTTAAATGACTCCAAAGCGAGTGGTCAGGAACTCTTGTGTCAGCAGGAATTAAGTCCCATTTTTGAGCGAGTTCGTGGAAATTTCCTTTCTGTAGTTTTTCTTTTACTTTATCGTTAAGGCTTCTCCAAAGCAACCAGTAGAGTTTTTCGTCAGCTTCCGTTTGTTCTGTTAAAGTTTTGTTAAGTTTAAGTTTGTCAGCGATTTCAGTAAAAACTTCTTTGACAAGGTCGTTCAGAGTTTCGAGGTCTTTTTTCGAAAGTAATTCAAGAGTTAGTTTTTTATCACAAAAAGGGGAATGAATTTCAATTTTTTCATCGTGAGTTGTTACCTTGAATCCGTCTTCACTTTTTCCGAGGTCAAGCCTGTCAACTGAAGAAGCGAGGTAATCGGCACTTTTGATTTGTGAGTCAGGAATTTGGTTTTGGTGAAGCAAGACTCTGACGTGGTCTTGTGCCAAGTCTTCGTGTTTTCCGACGCCTCTCATCAAAGTGAGTGGTTTTTGGATTGGGTCGTGCAGAAAAGCCTCGACTTTTGTTCTGAAAATTTTATTTTTATCGGTCATTAAAGTTGTGCTCCTTCTGTTTTTAAATTTTTTGTAAAATCATCAAAAATTGAGTAAGAAGACTGTTGGAAGTATTTAGAATTTCCTCTTTGTTCTTTTGAACTAATTTTTAAGTTTTCACCTGCTGGTAAAAATTCTCCTTTAAGCTCTATTAAAACAACAAAATAAACATTGTTTGTTTTAAGGGTTTTCAAAATCAGTGGTGAACTTCTTCTTTCAAATTTTTGTGAAGTAATGGTTGCACTTTTTCCTTGCAAACTTCCAAAACGAAAAGCCAAAGGAAGACCAAAGGCAGTTCTTGTAACTTCAGAAACATTTTGCCCGGTCTGAATGAAATCCTTGACATTTTTGTAATCAGGTTGTTTCCTTAGCCTAAAATTCCTGAATGAATTTCCAATACTGTTCAAAGCTTCGTTCCAGGTTTTGAAACTTGAGTTTACAACGTCAATGTTTGATTCAAAAAGGTTTGAGAATTTTTGGGTTTCTTTTAATTCCACAAAATTCTGAATCTTTGAAAAATTTTCAGTTAGAAAATCCAGAATTGTTTCAGAGTTTTTAGCTGTAAGTTTAAAAGCAGGCAGTTTTTCGTTTTGAAATTCTGTTGTTTCAACCACTTCAAGGTTTCCGGCAGTTCTGCGGCTTCTTGAACCGATTCCACCAAAGTAAACCAAAGCCCAAAGTGCACAAATTGTCTTTTCCAATTTATCCTTGTATTTTTCTTCAGCACTCAGAACAACAGTAAACTCAGTTTCTGTTTTAAAGTAATTTTTCTCAAACTGATTGTGGTAAAAATAGCCGATACCAAGATTTTTGCTTCTAAAACCCAAAACTTTTTTTCCTCCTTGGTTTGTTGTGAAGTCCAACTTTTCCTCTTCAAGAAATTCCCTTTCATTCAACTTTCCAACAATTTCTTTCACTCTTACACTGACTTTTGCAGAGCCAATTTTTTCATCAGAATTACCGAAAATTTCACTTTCTGCTTCGTGGAGCTTTGCAAGGTCGTCTTCGCAGCTCAAAGCTCTGTACCAAAACCGCAGCAAACCTTTGATTGATTGCGGTCGGATTTCAGGAGTTTTTCCGTCTGCACCGTACATAAAAGTCGGTGTGATTGTTCTAAGTTTTACTTCAAATTTTAACACTAACGTTTCCTCCAAAATTTATTGATAAAAATTTAATTCTATAATTTTAAAAACTATAAAAAAAACAACCTTACTACAAAATTTGGCAACCTTGCCATCAAAGGTAGTCCTTCAGAAGAAGCTCAAAAACTTCTGTGTCAACTTTTCTAAGTAATTCATTTTTCTTGTTTAAAGGCAAAAAAGCCGCCTTGAAACCATTCTTCAAAAGTCTCAAAATTTCCCATTTTGTCAAACCGCCTTCAGTCATCAGTGAGGCTTGCAAAAATTCGCTTGTGATGTTTGTTTGCGAAATTCCATAGTTATCGGAGTTGACCGTAACTTTGATTCCCTGTTCAAGGTAATTTTTCAGCGGGTATTTTTCACCGTTTGAAAAATCGTTTGTCTGGAAATTTGAACTCGGACACATTTCCAAAATGAGTTTGTAATCCCGCAAAAACTTAATCATTTCCGGGTTTTGGTAAAGTTTCAGTCCGTGTCCGATTCGCTTTGCGTGAAGCACAAAAATGGCTTCCCAAATGTCTTTTTCGCTTGTCATTTCTCCGGCGTGAGTTGTGATGTTTACAAATTTTTTGTGAAGTGGAAGAAAAAGTTCTCCAAACTTACCTGGTGGGTTTCCGCTTTCCTTTCCTGCAAGGTCAAAACCACAAACTGTTGGTTTAGCAGAGCTTGGGTCAAAATATTTTTGTGTCAGGTCAACGTGTTTTTCAATCAGTTTTACGTCTTTGTGTCTCGTTCCCATCACCAAAAAATTTACACTGAAATTTTTGTGCAAACCAGTAAACTTTTCAGCTTCGTCAAGTAAAATTTCCAGAACCTGAGTTCCCGAAAG
>JADZEA010000002.1 GCA_020850775.1 bacterium | reverse complement strand
TCAATGCCTGTAATCGTTCTCGCTTCCCACATTTTTTCCATTAAACCTTGTGGAAGCGGTGCAAACTCATTTTCCTGTGAGTTTTGAGAATAAAGTTCTGTAGCAGCAAAAGATAAAAATACTGCTAAAAAAATTCGTTTTGTCATACCAAACCTCAAAAAAAATTTAAAAAATTGAATTTGCTATCCAATGAAAAAAAAAAAAAATGCAGAAGTCAAGGGAAAAAAATATTTTTTTTACTGACAAAGTCAGTTTTTTTTTCACGGGTGTGGTTTTTCACAAAATCAGTCTTCCAAAAGTGAGAAGTTTTTGCGGTTTGTCGCTGTTTCAAAAGCCAAAGTGAGAGTTTCATTTTTTGGTGAAACTCTCACTCGTGAAAAAAAACTACCTGAGCAGAAGCATTTTTTTCGTTTCGGAAAAATCGCCACTTTGAAGCCTGTAAAAATAAATCCCGCTTGAAACTTGTTTGCCTTTTTCGTCTGTTCCATCCCATTTCAGAGCGTAAAAAGAAGGTAAAAGTTCTTCGCTGACAAGCGTTTTTACCTTTTGACCAAGCGTGTTGAAAATTACAAGTTTCGTAAAGTCCTTTTTAGCAACACCAAACTTAATCGTTGTTGTTGGATTAAAAGGGTTCGGAAAATTTTGTTCCAAATGAAATTCTTTTGGAATAAAATTTTGGTTTTCGGAAACATCGGTGCTTGCATCACAAACAATGTTTACGTTGTAAGGACTAACCGAAGAATTGTTGATAATTTGAAGAGTTGCGTTAAAAACTCCCGTCGTAATCGGAAAACAAGTCATCTCAATCTCTGCCGAATCACCCGCTGAAATCACAAAAGGCAAAGTTACGGGATTCCAAAAACTAAAAATGTTTGAGCCTGAAAAAGTAAGGGCTGAAATCTCCAGCGCCGCCGTTCCGACGTTGTAAACCGTAAAGTTTTTGCTCGTCGCCTGTAAAGGAGGAACCAAACCAAAATCAATCGGGTTGACTAAAATTTCAGGTGTTCCGCCAACTCCCGGAACAGCAACCACAAAGTTTGAAGGTTCGGATTCTAAGTTCGTTCCGTTCACGTCGTAAACTGTTGTAACTGCGTAACTGTAAGTGTTTGGATTAACCACGTTGTAGTCATCGTAAAGTTGGTTTGTTCCGCTAAAAACTACTGAACCACTTGTTACAACTTCGTTTGAACTTGTTGCAGCACCATTTTTTCTGTAAAGTTTGTAATTCACAACACTCCAAACCGGAGCTACTGCAACGTTTCCAAGAGGCTCCGCAAAACAACGAATCATCGGAATAATTTGCCCGTAAGCAGGCGAAAGTGTTTCAATCGCTAACCAATTCCCACTCGCCTGAATAAAATGCGTGTTGTTGTTAAAATTGTAAGGTGGATTTAGGCTTGTGTCTCCTCCAAGTGAAATTTGTGAGTTTGTCAGCTGCTCAACTCCAACAAAAAATTCTCCGCTTCCCACGTCAACAGGGTTTGGCAGAACTATCGTTACAAATTCACCACTGACACCGCTTTGGTCAAAAACCTGGCTTTCGTAAAGAACAGTCGCCGGTAAACCACTTGCAGAATTAAAAATTTTAATTTTGTAAGTACTTGAAACCAAAGCATTGTTTGCAATAAAAAATTTAACCGAGCTAAGCTGAGCAGGACCATTAATTTGAGTTTGCGTAGCAACGTTAAACCTGTTTGCAAAAACTACGGGATTTGGTGCGTTCAGACCTGGCGGAGTGTTCGGTAGTAAAGACTGAAATTCACTTGAAGCATCGTCGTACTTTAATTCAATTCCGTTTTGTCCGGGTTGATTCCAACTCAAAGGAATGAAACCCGGCGAAAAACTTTCTCCCGCCAAAGTTCCCGTTGGAAGAAGCCTGACCGTAAAAGAGTAAGGAGTTCCGTTCATCGTTACGGGATTGTAAGGCAGGTAAGCAGTGTTGTTGTTAATGTTTGTTGCACTTACAAAGTAGTTGATTGTTGTGTTGAATGAGTTCGTAGCCGGGATTTGAGCATAAAAACTATCGTTTTGAGTTGGCACCATCGGAACGTTGTTCCAGATTGTTCCCGCAGCAAGTTTCCAAAAAAGCTCCACGCTGTCCTGCTTAACACCAAAAGCGTCTGTAACTCTCGCCCAAACATTGTAAGGCTGGTTGGAAACGTCTGTGTTTTTTAGTTGTGTCAGGCTTTGGATTGTTGGTGGAAGCGTGTTTGAAGCGGGTTTTACAGTTGCACGAATCATCCAGTCGCCTGTAACGTCTGTGTTAAAAATATTTCCGTAGTTTGTAGCCTGCCACGCAGTTGCTGGCATACAGGAATTTGCTCCTGCAACAGGACTTAACGAACTAATCCCAAGCGAAACACCTTCAAACATATAAAATACTGTAAATGGTTGAGTTACGACTATGTTTGGAACATTGTAAAAATTCCAGCCAACTGCCGCAGTTGCCAAAGTATCCGACCAAAGTAAGGTTGAAGGCTGTCCGGTTACTCCGTTGTTTGAGTAAATTCGCAAATCAACCGTTCCTGCCGTTCCAAAGTAGTAAGAAATGCTGTCAACTTCAACGGGAAAAGCAGGAGGATTAAAGGCTTGTCCCCAACCGTTTCCAACTTGAAAATTAAAAGTAGAACTTGGCGCTGTGGCTGTTTCGTAGCGAAGTAAAGTTGGAGCTGTGATGTTTCCGACCTGCTGTTCAAGCTCGTAAGAATTGTTTGCAGGAGTCGTTTCGTTTGTAGCTGTAACGGTAACTTTAACTGTAAACCTTCCGCTTGTTGAGTTCCAGGCATTTGGAGCTGTAATTGTTTGGTTTGCACCGAAACTTAAAGGTCCGAAAGTTCCCGTTGTCGTAAAAACCGGAGTTGTGCTTCCAACCGGCGTAACTGTCCAGTTTGCTGTGTAAGAAGGACAGTTTTCGTTTCCGATGTTAGAGATTTTAGCTGTAAAAGTTGTTGTTTCGCCTGTGCTCAGGAAAAATTTTTGTGAAGTGTTTGCGACGCATTCAGCTTGCAAATCCACAAAAGTTCCCGTAAAAACACCACCAACACGGATAAAAGCATCGCCACCCGCGTTTGCTGTCCAGTTGGTTACTGTCAGAGAAGTTGCGTACTTTGTTCTTTGAGTAGTTGTAGAACCATCAAACAAAGTCCACCAACCTCCACTGTTCGGGTAACCCGCACCACCAGGAGCAGGACCGTAAATCACGTGAAAATCTGAGTTTGCAGGAATGCTAACCGGCGGAACAACTTCAACGTCAGCCCACGCAAGCCCTGAAGGAAGCGGTGGAGAAACGACAAAAGGTCCGCCGATTTGAGTTCCCGGATTTCCTGCGTTGTCGCTGTAAACGTAAAAAGTAACTCCGTTTGTTGTGTTCAGGCTTGAGGTTGGGTTCAGGATTCGCCTGTAAATTGAATTTAAAGTGAAAGATTGCGGAGCGGTAAAACGCACAGCAATGTAAAGATTTGCCGTTGTGTAGAGAGAAGAAGGCGTGTTGTCGTCATAAAAAATCGTGTCTGGTTGTGGTGAAAAAATTTGGTTTTGAGGTAAATTTTTTGTTGCTAAATCATTTGGAGATAAAAACTGCATTTCCTGTGCAAAAAGTGTGTTTTGCAAAAATAAAACTACGATGAAAAAGTAAACTTTACTCATTTTGAGTTCTCCTTTTGTGATAAATTTTAAAGGGTTATTTTTTTGTAAGTTAATTTAATCAAAAACAATTAGAATTGGCTAAAAAAATTTAAGGGCAAAAATCATTCTGAA
The DNA here is from genome assembly GCA_020850775.1 of bacterium. Classification (GTDB taxonomy): domain Bacteria; phylum CLD3; class CLD3; order CLD3; family CLD3; genus JADZEA01. The sequence goes on along the minus strand of JADZEA010000002.1, from coordinate 7,860 downwards.
GATTTTTATTTTTTAAAATTGCCGGTTTTAAGTTAAATTTTCCAAACTATTTTTTTTAATCTAAAAGGAGTTTTTAGTAATGACAGATTTTGAGGAAATTCAGAAATTAATTAACGACGAAGATTACAATGTTGTCTTGAAAGGAGTTGAATCGCTTGAAAAATTAGCCGGTAACGAAAAAGCTATTGAAAAATTAAAAGAATTATCCGACCACAAACACCCGGAAATCCGAAAAGCATCAATAAAAAGTTTGGGACACATCGGCAAACCAGAATTTATCCAAACACTTACCAAAGCGTTTGAAGACGACCACTACGACGTCAGAAGAGTTGCCGTTCACGCTTTGGCAATGGTTCAGGGCGGAGAAACTGAAGTGATTAATGCTTTACGGATTGGTTTTAAAAACTCTGATTTGGAAGTGAGAAAATTTTGCCTAAGAGCTTTGGGACGTTACAATAACCCTGAAATTGTGGATTACATTGGCGAAGAAATGGAAGCTGACTCGCATTTTACAGTCAAAAAAGTGGCTCTTGAAATACTTGAAAAGTATAAAAATGAAAAATCTTTTAAGTTAATCACGAAGGCTTTTTTTGATGGTGATGAGTTTGTGCGGGCAAGAGCAGCTGAAGCACTTGCAGCTTTAAATGATAAAAATGCAATTCAATTCCTTAGACAAGGATTGCAGGATTCATCAAGCGAAGTCCGCCGAAGAAGTGCTGAATCTTTGCTCCAACTTGATAAAAATGTTGCAATTGACTCGCTTGCAAGCCTTCTTGAAAAAGGAAACCCAATTCAGGTAAACGACGCACTTGACGCTTTGATTAAATCAAAACACGAAAGAGTTAAACTCATTTTTCAACAGTACTTAAACAAAGTTGAAGGCGACGCAAAACTTAGAATTATCGGTGGAATTGGTGATTTTAAAATCAGCGAGTCGCTTGACGACCTGCTTGCTTTGTTAGAAAAAAGCAACGAACCACAAATCCTTAACAAAGTTGTTGAAGCACTCGGACACCTTGGAGATAAAAACGCAATCAAACCACTGAAAAAAGCGGCTAAAAATTCAAAAATTGACGCGAATAAAATTGCAATTGCTCTGAAACAACTTGGTGCAGATGAAAAAGGTAAAGGTTGTTTCATCGCAACAGCAGTTTACGGAAACGAGTTTTGTTACGAAGTTGAGATTTTGCGAAACTTCCGCGACACACGACTTTTGCACAATTTTTTTGGTAAGGCTTTTGTGAATTTCTACTACTTGGTTTCACCAAAAATTGCAGACTTTCTGGAAAATCAAAACACTTTGAAAAACTTCATCCGAAAAAATATTTTAAATCCAATCGTAAAAAAGGTAAAAAAATGAGCAGACAATTTTTCCTGATTTTGCTTTCTGTTTTAGCCTTCTCCTGCGAAGAAACAAGCAAAGAAATTAGCCAGACAACAGAACAAACAACTCAAACAAACAAACTGAAAGAAGACGTCGTCGTTGCAACTGTAAACGGAAAAGAAATCCTTAAATCAAGGCTTTACCAGGAACTTGAACGGAATGCTTTCAGGATTGCAAGCCCGCTTGACAGAAATTTTGTCAATTCTTTTGGAATTACAATCCTTGAGGAACTGATTAATGAAGTGATTTTTAAGGAACTTTTTTTGAAACACGGAATTGAACCCGACGAGACAGTAGTTAAGAAAAACCTTGACGTTCTTTACACAAACCATCCCGCACAAAATTCTTTGGACGAATTTTTACGAATCCAAGGTTACACGCTTGTCGAGTACACAGAAATTTTAAAGTACGAAACACAAGTCCAAATTCTTTTTGACAAGTTTATCAGGTACAACCCCGAAGATTTTTCCGATAAAAGCTACCTTCAGTACCAAAAAGATTACGAGCCTCTTGAGGTTGAAGCCTCACAAATCCTTTTTAAAATTGACGATTGGGGAAATTTTGAAAAGAAACGTGAAGAAGCATTTCAGCGGGCAAAGGAAATCGCAGCACGGGCAAGAAAAGGCGAAGACTTTAACAAGTTGGCAAAAGATTTTTCGGAAGAACAGGCAGGCGAGCCGATTGGTTACTTAAAATGGTTTCCGCGAGGTAAAATGCTTCGTAAGTTTGAAGGTGTAGTTTTTGCGTTGAACATTGGAGAAATCTCTGAACCAATTGAAACTCAGCTTGGTTTTCACGTTGTAAAACTTCTTGGAAAACGTCCTCAGCAAATTTTAGAAAAAGATTTACACACAAAATTTTTAGCTTTCAAACGCGACGAGTACATTAAAAGCTACTCAAAGAAACTAAGAGATGAAGCTAAAATTGAAATTTTTAAGGATAAAATTTACAACTAATGTTTTTAACGGTTCAGATTTTTATTTTTGTGAACGCTGTGTTCTTTTTTCTGAGCGTTTTCTGGGGATTTAGCGGAACGGTTTGGCAGCAGAACGGTTTGATTGTACGTCCACACCTTTACGCAGGTTTTTTTTCTGTAGTAATCACTTGTGCGGTTCACTGCATCGTGATGTTTTACTTTATCGGAACGGGAAGAATTCTCAAAGACGCTCTTTTTGAAAAGTACCCGGCTTACTTTGAAAGTGAAATTCGTACTTTTATCCGTGCTTCAAAAAGTGGGATTTTTTCTTGGGGAACTTTGTCAATTCTTGCAATGCTTACCGCAGGAATACTTGGCGGAGCAGTTTCGGCAGGAAAAATTAGCGGCTTGGTTCACTTGGTTGCTTCTGTAGCTGCAACTTTTGTAACCGTTAAATCCTTCGTTCTAACTTTGAAATTCACAAAACAAAACGCAAAAATTATGGATTTGGCCGCAAATTTTATTGATGAACAAAACTTAAAAGGAAAGGAAGAAAATGAAAATTCTTGAGTTTTTAGAACGCTCCAAAGTGAGCGAAGATTTTAAAAACGCAGTCGTTGATTTTTTGGAGGGAAAAGAAACCCAATTAATTCGTTACAATCTTTTTTCACCAAAAATAAAAATTGAACGAACACTTACAAAGCTACTTGAAGATTTTAGCAACCTGCCGATTGAAAAAGTAGAAATTAACGGAAATTCCGGTTGCGAATATTTTAAAGGGAATTTAAGTTTTTGGATTGCTGAAAAAGAAACCAAAATTGAGTTTGAATGGAACTGCAAGTGGAAAGCAGAACAGAAACACTACAAAGATTTTTTTGGTGCGCCTGACCAGATTCGTGCCGCACAGGAATTTGGCTACGATTGTTTTAAATTTTTTGACGTGAGAGAAGAAAAAAACTTACCCTAAAATTTCCTGATAAAAATCCTCGTACTGTGGAATAATTTTTTCAACTGAAAAAAAAGCAGCTGAACGTTCAACACCGTTTTTAGCAAATTTTTTTCGCAAAGTATCGTCTTGCAAAAGCGTTAAAGTGTGTTCAGCCATCGTTTTTGTGTCGCCAATTTTTGCCGTAAAACCTGTTTCCCCGTGAACGTTCACTTCAGGAAGTCCGCCAGCATTTGAAGAAATTACAGGAACTCCGCAAGCTAAAGCTTCAAGTGCCGCAAGCCCGAAACTTTCGGAATCCGAAGGCATAATGAAAACGTCAGAAATTGAAAGCAAATCGCGGATGGATTCCTGTTTCCCCAAAAATTTAATTCTGTCGCAGGCGTGAAGTTCACGGCAAAGGGCTTCACACTTTGACCTTTCGGGACCGTCTCCAACCATCAAAAGTTTTAACGAAACCTTGTTACGAATCTGTGCAAAAATTTTGATGATGTCTTCAGTACGTTTTACAGGACGAAAATTTGAAATGTGAATCAAAATTTTTTCTCCGTTTGTTGCGAAGGTTTCACGGAAAATCCTGCACTCGTTACGGTTAAATTTTTGTGTGTTGATGAAGTTTGGAATTATTTTGATTGGGCAGGCAACTCCAATCTGTTTGTAGGTTTCCTTTTTCAGGTAGTCCGAAACGGCTGTAACTCCGTCGTTTGATTCAATCGCAAACTTTGTGATTGGCAGGAATGATTTTGACGAACCAACAATCGTAATGTCTGTCCCGTGAAGTGTTGTAACAACTTTCAGCTTGTGCGAAAAAGACATCCTTTTAGCCAAAAAAGCACTGATTGAGTGTGGAATTGCGTAGTGGCAGTGCAAAAGATCAAGTTTTTCGTAGGTCGCAACTTCAAGCATTTTTGAAGCTAAGGAAAGTGTGTACGGTGGGTAATCAAAAAGCGGATAGTCAACGGAATCAACTTCGTGAAAAAAAATATTTTTGTGAAAAGTTGAAAGCCTCATCGGCATTGCGTAACTGATAAAATGGATTTCGTGTCCGCGTTCCGCAAGCTCAAGCCCAAGTTCAGTCGCAACAACTCCGCTTCCACCGTAAGTTGGGTAACAAGTAATTCCAATTTTCATTTTTTCCCTTTCGTGTTAAGTTTTCCACTCGTCAAGCAAATCATTTTCAATGTTCAGAAGGTTTAAAATCCTTGCAACAATAAAATCCCCGATCTCTTCAATCGTTTTTGGCTTGTAATAAAATCCGGGACTCGCCAAAACAATGTCTGCTCCTGCTTCCGAACAGGCAAGCATATTTTTAAGATGGATTTTACTGACCGGTGTTTCTCTCGGAACTAAAATCAACCTGCGTTTTTCCTTCAAAGTTACGTCTGCTGCCCGTTCAATCAGGTTTTGTGAAGAGCCGTTTGCAATTCCTGAAAGCGTTTTCATCGTGCAGGGAACTACAACCATTCCAAAAGTGCGAAAAGAACCACTCGCAAGTGAACTGCCAATTTCTTTGACTGAGTAGTAAAAAATCTTTCCCGTTTGAACACCGAAAAAATTTTTGAAAAGTTCGTCAAGGTTTCCTGTAATTTTAATGTCTCGTTCCTGAAAAAAAACTTCTTTTCCCGCGTCAGAAAAAATAAGGTGAATTTCAAAATCAAGTTTTAACAAGGCTAAAATCATTCTTTCGGCGTAAACTGAACCGCTTGCTCCTGTAACCGCAACTACAATTCTTTTAGGTCTCATTTTATTCCTTTGCTCCAAACAAAGCTAAAAACTCATCAAGTTCTTGCTGTGTGATTCCTTCTTGTCCTGTTTTCAGGTTAGAATTTCTGTTAATTTTTTGCGTTTCTTTTTTTGTAAAAATGCTTTTTGGTGAAATTGCTTTACAAGTTTGGCTTTTGACTTTTGAAATTAATTCTCTGTCGTCAGTAACAAGAAAGATTTTACCTTTTTCTTTTTCAAGCAAACTGACAATCAGTGCGTCAGCGTTTTTAAAAGGCATTTTTGAGTAGTAAACCTCAATTCCTTTGTAATTTTCCCTTCCTGAAAACGGAACTTCCACACTTCCGTCAAACACGACGATTTTGCGAATTTTTTGGTTTAGCTTAAAATTTTGCACAAAGTTTAGAAGTAAAAACCTGCTTTGTTCCCTGTTGGTTTTTGCTTCATTCCGCAGAAAATCAACCGAAAAAATTGCGTTGTGTCCGTCAAAAACGTAAGTTTCCATTTTTAAGCTGCTTGGTTAATCAGGTAAAAAATGTAAATTGCGTAACCAACCAAAAGGAAAAAACCTTCAAGACGGACAAGTTTCATTCCCGTTTTTATCAAAGGAAAAAGCAGGACAGCAGTAAAAATCATCACAGCGGTATCAATTTTACTGATTTCGCTTGCGTCAATCGGTTGGATTAAAGCGGCAATTCCAAGTATGCCAAGAATGTTAAAAATGTTTGAACCAACGACGTTTCCGATTGCAATTTCGCTTTCTTTTTTGATTGAAGCGAGAACAGAAGTTGCAAGTTCAGGCAGGCTTGTTCCGATTGCAACGATTGTCAAGCCAATCACGGCGTCGCTCAGTCCAAAATTTTTGGCGATTGAAACTGCACCTTTCACGAACAAATCAGAACCAAAAATTAAAAGTGCCAAACCAAAAACGGTCAGAAAAATTTGTAGCCAGACGTTTTTTTTGTTTTTAGAAAGTTCGGTTTCGTAGTTTTCCGTGCCTTTTGTTTGTTTTTTAGCCTCGTAAACCGTGTAGCCCGTGTAAATCAAAATCCCGCAAAATAAAATCGCTCCGTCAGCTTTTCCTAAAATCCCGTCCAAAAGCAAAACACAAAGTAAAACTGTAACTCCAATCATTACCGGAATTTCACTGCGAATAATTTGGATTTGCGCTTCCAAAGGATAAATCAGGGAAGCCACACCAAGAATCAAAGCGATGTTTCCAATGTTTGAACCAACGACGTTTCCGATTGAAATTGCACCTTTTCCGTCTAAAGCTGCCTGAACGCTGACAACAAGTTCAGGGCTGCTGGTTCCGAAAGCGACAACCGTCAAACCAACGACAAGCGGAGCGATTCCGAAACGTAAGGCTAAACCAGAACCACCACGAACAAGCCCTTCAGCACCGAAGTAAAGCAAAACAATTCCTGCAGCTAAGTAAAGCAAGTGTTCAGTCATCGAAACAATCCTTTTCTTTAAAAGTAAAAAATGTTGGAAAATCACTCAAAATTTTGGTTTTTGAGTGATTTCTTGAAATTAAAAACTATTTTACAATTTTTGAAAAATCGTAGGCTGGGTCGATGTAAAGTGGTTTTGTTTTGTCGTAAGAACCGAGTTGAAATCCGTAGGCGTTTGAAAGTGTAACAGTTTTTTTGGTTTTTGCGTCAACAACAGAAGTTATTTTTTTGTAGGCACAAGGAACTGAAACCTTGTTTTTCCCAATCTCCTGGTAAACTTTGGGAACTCCTTCACTGAAATTTCCGAACGGCGTTTGAATGTCAAGCTCACCTTTTGAAGCAAAATTTATTCCTGCTCCAGCAGTTTTTTCACCAAAATCATAGTTTAAAACAATGTCTTCAGGTTTTCCTCCAGGATTAACAACAAAAGTGTACTTGATTTGCCTTTGGTTTTCAAAGTAACCAATGTCAATTTTATCCCAAACATTTTTAAGCGAGATTTTTCCCCAGTTCGGGACTGAAGGTCTCCATTTTGTTGAGTCGTTTCCGATAAAGTAGTTGTTATCCCAGGACCTCCTGTCATCACCGACGTACTTTGCGTTTGGGTTTCTGTTCAAAAAACTTAACTTTATTACAAAACCTTCCATTTCCGGTCTCTCCGGTTCATCCATTTTACCACTTTTCCGGCTCGTTGAAAAAAGACTTTCCTTGTCGTCTTTTTCTTCTTTTTTAGGTTTTACTTCTTTCTTTTCACCTTCAATTTTTGGGTCTTCCTGCTTTGGTCTTGTTAGTAAAAACGTCGTTCCGTAATCGCAAAACCACATTTCAGCACCAACTCCATTAGATTTGAACCTTACGTCTTCGTGCCACTGACCTTTATTTTCTGTAAAGTAGATTGAAAGATTTTTCTTTACCTTGTCCAAAACCTCTTGTTTTTTTGCGTCGTCAAGCTCTTCGGTTTTTTGTAGTTTTTCCTGTGCCTGTGAAAAGTTTAAAAGATTTATAGCCAAAATTAAGCTAAAAATAGTTTTTTTCATTTTTCCCTCTTAGTTAAAATTTATGTGAGAAATTACTTTTTTATTTTCTACTTTTCAACTAATTTTTGGCTTAATTTTTTTTTGGTGAAAATGAAAGTTTATTTTTTAGCTCCTTCTTACCCTTTTCGTGGCGGAATGGTTTCTTTCGTGGCAATTTTTCACAGCAAGCTCAGAGAAAAAAAACACTCAACCAAAATCCTTTCCTTCACAAAACAGTTTCCAAACTGGCTTTTTCCTGCAAAAAGTCAGTTTGAAACTTCAAAACAAATCCTTGAAGTAAACCAAAAACCTGTCTTCGCACCTTTTTCGCCTCTTTCGTGGTTTCGGACTTTTCGGGAAATTAGAAAAGACGAGCCTGAAATTATAATTTTTAACTGGTGGATTCCGTTTTTTGCTTTTGG
>JADZEA010000001.1 GCA_020850775.1 bacterium | reverse complement strand
TTTCAACCTCAAATTCAAAACCAACTTTGCTTTTTGCAAGCGTAACAAGTGCAACAAACATTGACATTTTTTTTAGCGAAAATCTTGACCAGACAACAGCTCAAAATACTTCAAATTATTCGATTGACGGTGGAATTGGAAACCCGGTTAGTGCGGTTTTAGACGCAACAAACAATGCTTTGGTTCACTTAACTGTAAGCACTTTAGCTGATTTTGGGACTTACGACCTGACAGTTTCAAACTTGAAAGACCTGACAAATCTAACAATGGTAACTACGACTGTAAGCATTTATTTTAACGCAAATCCTGCACAAACTCCTGTTGTGATTACAGAATTTATGCGGGACCCGAGTGCGGTTAACGATTCTGAAGGCGAATTTTTGGAGCTTTACAATTTAGCTGGTGTTCCGGTTAACATTAATGGTTGGATTTTGACAGACAACGCAGGCGAAACACACACGATTAACAACGGTTCACCTTTGATAATTTTGCCAAATGATTTTTTGATTTTAGGGCTGAACGGCGACGTGAACTCAAACGGTGGAATTAGTGTTGACTACGTTTATTCGGGATTTTACCTTAGCAACAGTGGTTCAGGAGACCAAATTATTTTGATGAACGGTTCAGAAATTATTGATAATGTTTCGTTTACAACTGTTTCAGGTTTTTCAAACCAAACAGGAAAATCCAATGAACTAATTTATTTTGACGGCGATAACAATGTTCCGGAAAACTGGCAAGTTTCAAATTCACAACTTTCAAGCGGAGATTTTGCAAGTCCAAAACAGAAAACTCACTCTGTAAACGTTGTAGTTCAGGTTTTTGGAAACGACTTAATTTTAAGCTGGAACGCAGTTTCCAACGCAACGAGTTACGATGTTTTAGAGGCGGGAACAGAAACTTTGGTAACAAACACAGCAAACTTAACGGTAACCTTGGTTGGTGAAGCGATAAACCAAAGCAACAAATTTTACTTTGTAAGGGCAAAACAGTAGTTTAAAAACTAAAATTGTTTTTTGCTCGTTTGCTGTTAACAAAAAAAAGGAAAATATTTTATGCAAAATAGTTTTCAAAAATTAAAAATAAAACTTCCTTTTTTAGTTGGATTTCTCTCTTTTTTTCTGGCTGGTTACGATGCTTCTGTAAACACAAGTGATTTTGTTTTTGGAAGGTTCTATTTTTTCATTGCTTTACTGAACATTGTTTGCATTTTAGTCATAGAAAAATTACCGGATTTCACAAAAATTTTAGCTGGTTTTATTAATGTAACAGCTTGTTTTATCTCATCTTATTTTATGTTTCAGGCAAACAAAAAAGGTTTACCTTTTGCTTACGCTTTGGCTGGTTTGATGTTTACCGTACTAACTTACAAAGACTTAAAAAAGGTTCTTTCAAAAAATGTTGATGACTAACTTTCAAACAAAAAAGGGCGAATTTTTAGTAACAAAATTTCTCGGTAAAGGTAAATCCGGTTACTCTTACTTAGCAGAAAACAAAAATGAAAAATTTGTGCTGAAAATTATTCACGATGAGCCTTGCCACTACTACACTTTTGGAGACAAACTGCAAAGCGAAATCCACGCTTACGGGAAATTAAAAGACCTGATAAAAATCCCAAAACTGATTTTCTACGAAGCAGAACGAAAGTTTTTACTGAAAGAATACTTTGAAGGCGAAACAATTGCGGAGCTTGTCGCAAACCAAAAATGTTCCGAAGAAATTATTTTTCAAATGTTAAAAATTGCAAAAAAACTTGAAAAACACAACCTGAACATTGATTACTTTCCAACAAATTTTGTGTTTTCAAAAAATGAACTTGTTTACGTTGACTACGAATTTAACGTTTACGACGAGCAGTGGAATTTTGAAAACTGGGGCATTTTTTATTGGTTAAATTCAAAAGGAATGAAAATTTTTTTAGAAACAAAAAACATCCTTGCCATCAATCAAACGCTTGAGAGTGCCATTCCTGTCAAAGAACCATTTTTACAGCAAGCTAAAAAAATCTTACTAAGGGAAAAATGAAAACTTTGAAAGAAGTAGAAAGAATTCGCAAACAAATTGACAAACTTGATAAAAACTTAATCTTACTTTTAGAAAAAAGACTCGGTTTGGTTCAAAAAATCTGGCAGTTGAAAAAGGAAAAAAATCTGCCTTTGCTTGACCCCGAACGCGAAAAACAAATGATTGAACAAGCCTTGAAACTTGAAACTGCTAACCTTTCAAAAAAAGACGTTGAAAGACTTTACACTTTAATTTTGGACGACTTCAAAAATTTTTTATTTTAGACTAAACATTAAAGGTGAATTAAAATGGCAAAAGATATTCAAAAATCTGTAGAGAAATACACTTTCTACAGTAAAAGATGGGATAAAAAATTTTTGAAAGAAATCATCGCTGAAGAACCACTTGAAGCAAGTTTGTTTGTAAGTCACCGCGAATACTTGTCAAAGTCAGAGCTTTCTGCAGAACAAAAAGCAGAAGTAGAAAAAGCTGACAAGCGATTTGCTAATCGGTTTGATGAGGAGCTTTTAGAACTTTTTGAAAACAGTTATCCGGAAACAGAATTAAAATCGTGGTGGTCAAAATGAAAATTTTACTTTCAGGTGGTGCAATGCTCCCGAAAAACCGGAGAGTTGAACAAGGTGTAAAATTGAATAAATTTTCAAACAGGAGGCAGATTTCAGGTTTACTCCAAAAATGATATCACTCTACGAGGTTCACTCCAATCAGATTACAAATGGTAAAAAATGAGCTTTTAGAATCATTAGAAACGCTTTTTCAGGATAAGCGGAAGTGAGTTCCTGACTTGAAGTCAGACCCTCACGTTTTGGTGAGGTTCTCACTGAAACTTTCGCGGAAGCCACGCTTCTTAGCTGGGTTTACGCTAAATCAAAAAATCCCGTTAATCCTTAAATCCCCAAAATCCGTGTTCAGACAAAAGTTACGCTTTCAGCGTAAAACCCGCAAAAAAAGTTGCGGAATCCACGCTTCTTGGCGGGGTTTACGCTAAATTAAAAAATCCCGTTAATCCTTAAATCCCCAAAATCCGTGTTCAGACAAAAGTTACGCTTTCAGAACAACCAGCGTGAATTCCGCTTTCAGCGTAAAACCCGCTTAAAGAAGTGAGAGCCTGACTTGAAGTCAGACCCTCACGTTTTAGGTTGTGAGTGTCTTACTTCTTGGTGAGGCTCTCACTGAAAATTTCGCGGAATCCACGCTTCTTAGCGGGGTTTACGCTAAATTAAAAAATCACGTTAATCCTTAAATCCCAAAAATCCGTGTTCAGACAAAAGTTACGCTAAACTAAAAAAATCCCGTTAATCCTGAAAATCCCAAAAATCCGTGTTCAGAACAACCATCGCACTTCGGCAAGCTCAGTAACCGCAGAAAATCGGCAAGCTCAGTGACCGCAGAAAATCGGCAAGCTCAGTAACCGCAAAAAAAGAAGTGAGAGCCTGACTTGAAAGTCAGACCCTCACGTTTCAGGTTGTGAGTGTCTCACTTCTTAACTCAGGCAAGTATTTTTTTCTGTGTAAACTTGCTAAACTATACTTACTTCAATAATTTTACTCGTGTCAATTCCTAAAATGTCAACCACTTTAACCATTACCTTGTATTTTCCTGCTGCTTCGTATTCGTGGGCAATGCTTGTAAATTCAAGTGTTGGTGTCTTCTTGGTGCGGAAACTTTGCCATTCGTTTTCAAACAAATAATTGCCACTCCATTTTTCTTCGGTTTCGCCTTTGTCGTTTTTGATTTTAATGATTTCTTTTTTGTCTTCGTAGTTAAAATCAATTGCCCAGTAATCTATCCAGTCAAACCAGTTTTTTGTCAGCACTGTTCGCGTGATAATTCCGTTTTTATCTTTTTCTATTTTGAAAATTTGTCCGTCTTCAATTACAACTTTACTTCCTGCTCTCATTGATTGTTGGAGTTCTTCAATGTCGTCTTGTGTGTAGTGAGTTACAAAGTCAGTGAGTTCAATGGTGATGGATTTGTCTTTTACTTTTTCTTTGGTGTTCAGGTAGGCTACGTCAAAGAATTTTACTTGCCCTTTTTCAACGGCTCGTTTATCAAACACATCTTTTGGAATGTATTTTAAAGTAACGGAAACGCCTTTTTCTTTGAGTTCCTGAATGAATTGAGGTGTTAAACCCATTTCAAATTCAAAGCCCAGAACATCAACCTGTGTGTAAAGTTTCTGACGGCATTCTTCAAAAATATCCATCAAACGGCTTTGTGTTACCGGAACATCCAAGGGACCAACATTTACAAAACGACCTGCTTTGCTACCGTGCAAAGTGCTGTGTCCTTCAATTCGTTTGGCTTTGTAGGCTTCTAAAATTAAGTCCACGTACAAATCTTCTTTAGCTTTGCGTTTGCCGTTGGTAAGGTC